>CAJTQH010000020.1:0-17454 GCA_910578305.1 uncultured Muribaculaceae bacterium | reverse complement strand
ACCGATACTGTAGTAGTTTCGGCACCGAAGTCAACGAGCATACAGCCGAGTCGGCGTTCGTCGGAAGTAAGCACGGCATCGGCGATAGCCATATGGCGTATCTCATAGCCTCCGATATTCATTTTGAGTTTATCGGTGAATAGGCGTTCGAGATTGCGCTTTGTCTGATGACGGCATGTGATAACATTGGCCGACATGCGTATTGAGCGTCCGACAGTGCCTTTAGGGCGCGATACCGAAGCTTTGTCGATGACAAATTCGCGGGGCACCACCTTAAGGATCTCACACTCGGGCAGCGGATTGGAAGTAATGTCTCTGAAAAGCTGAGCAATAACATCGTCAGTGATCTCCACGTCTTCAACAAAATGACGCTCCACATCGCGGGGCACCGAACGAAACGAGCGGCCGCCAAGTGACACATACACAGTGGTGATCTTACGTGGCGACACGCGATTTTCGATCTTACGTATGATGCGGCTCACGAGCGTGGCCACTTCCTCGACGTTGCTCACGGCTCCATAACGGACCCAGTCGAGCAGCGGTTCTTCTTCTACGGCATGCACAGTCAGCACTCCGGCCGGTGTGTAAGTGCCTATGGCTCCCTTTATACAGGAGCTTCCTATTTCGATGGCGACAATATTTCGATCTTCCATAGCGGGGTGGGGTGAAGTTATTTAATTGTTTTTTATAGAATCTGGTGATGAAGCTGGGGTGTCGACAGCCGGTGTTTCACGAGCCGTGGCACCGGGTATGGGACGCTGAGCCTTTGCCGGACGCCCGGGAATGACCTGCCCCGGAGCAACTCCCTCGTCGGCTATCATGGTGGTGACGTCGACGTCCTCGAAGTTGGTGTCCTCGGCTATTATCTCCGGAGGCGCAAGCACCGCTCCACGGCGATGCGCCACTATCTGTCCTTGCCACTTGAGCGATATGGTATCGTAGTGTTCCCATCCTTTCACCGGCGATACTTCTGAATAAAAGCGCCGCAAGCGGTCAAACTTGTCGGCATAGTCGAGGGTATCGCCTATGTTGATGACATGCCCTCTTATTACCGGAACAATAATTATATCGGTAGGCGAATCTACCTTTATCATCGATACGAAACGACTCCATGTGGAATCGGCATTGATGAAATCGACAAGCGATATGATACCTGTGGCCGGGAAAGCTCCCGGAGTGTCGGGAAAATTGCCGCTCACTACCGGAACGTCGAGATGATATCGTGCGATGGCAGCTATGCGTTTACCCGAACGGTTGATATAAAACGATTTACCATCAGCCATATTGAATATTCTGGCCACAGGACGCATAGGATGTACATCAATATGCAGTTTTCCGTTGGAAAGTATGTTTACAGCCACACTCTCTATCTTGTCAAAACGTTCGAGAGCGCGTTCAAGACTGTCGATGTTGATGGCCGAAAGAGGGATGGATAGTGCGCGGTGTGGCAGATCGCCAAGTTCTTTGGCCAGCTCCTGCGGATTGACAAACTTTAGGCTGGCGGTGTCGTGAACAGTGATGAGCACTCCGGTACAGAGCCGTCCGCGCGAATATGACGACGAGCATACCGTGCTGACCACCAGATATATGACCAGCATCACCGATAACACGGCGAAAATCCATTGGCGCGGTATTTTACTTATTTTCGGCATCTGAAAGTGAACTTACTATTTGAGGTAGTGTGTCTACTATGTCACCTGCTCCGGCTGTAAGAAGCACGTCGACACCTGCCTGAACCACAGCCGATGGCAGCTCATCTTTGGTTATCAGCATTTTTTCAGGCGAGGTGATATCGTCAAATATAATCTGCGATGTGACACCGGGTATGGGCAGCTCGCGGGCAGGATATATGTCAAGCAGTATCACTCTGTCGGCTTCGGACAGTGCTTGTGCAAACTGAGGCGCAAAGTCTCGTGTACGACTGTATAGATGAGGCTGGAAAGCTACTGTGAGATGCCGTCCGGGATAAAGCAAACGTATCGAACGGATGGAATTGCGAAGTTCGTCGGGATGATGCGCATAGTCGTCGATAACCGCACGTCCGGCATCGCCCGGCTCTTTCATCCAGAACTCAAACCTACGTTTAGGGCCCATGAACGATGCCATGGCCTTGCGTGCGGCATCAGCATCAAGGCTGCCCGACGCCCACACGGCCGCAAGTGCGGCTACAGCGTTTTCAATATTGATTTCCACCGGTACCCCGAGCGACACATCGGTAACAACCGTGTCGGGAGTAACAAAGTCGAAGGTCACCGTACCGTTGCCGCGACGGATATTGGCGGCATGAAAGTCGCCTTCATCGCGTGAGTAGGTATATGTATGTACGCCATCGCCTGTCCTCGGCTTAAGTTTCAGTCCGGTATGGACTATGAGTGAGCCCCCCGGCTCTATAAGTTCTGTAAAATGTGCGAAACTTTCGAGATAGGCCTCTTCCGTGCCGTATATGTCGAGATGATCGGGGTCGGTGGATGTGATAACAGCCACGCGTGGACGCAAGTGATGAAACGAGCGGTCATATTCGTCAGCTTCGATCACCGACAAGTCAGAGGTGTTATCGAGCAGAAAATTTGTATTATAATTGCGCAGTACTCCGCCCAGAAAGGCATTACATCCGACAGTCGACTCATGCAGTATGTGCGCGGCCATGGATGAAGTTGTGGTCTTGCCGTGAGTACCGGCAAAACAGAGTGCTTTTGACCTGCGGGTGACAAGTCCGAGCACTGCAGCTCTCTTGACCACCTCAAATCCGGAGTTGCGGAAAAATGCGAGCTGCGGGTGAGTGTCGGGGATCGCCGGAGTATATACCACAAGTGTTGCGGACGGATCCGTAAACCGTGCGGGGATGGCATCCACCGAATCGTCGAACGTGATGTCGACACCCTCGGCACTCAAAGCATCGGTCAGAGCCGTGGGTGTACGGTCGTAGCCACCCACTTGGTATCCGCACGAAAGAAAGTAACGTTCGAGAGCCGCCATGCCTATGCCGCCAGCCCCAACGAAGTATATATTTGTTTTCTGTGATTTCATTTGCGTCGTAACAGGGAATAAACTGAATCCACAATCTTTTCATCACTTCCACGAAGTGCCATAGAAGCAATATTTTCCGACAGACGGGCGCGACGGTCGTCATCGGCAAGCAGCGATGCCACCAGTCCGGACAGATCGCGACGGGCATCGGCGTCAAGCACCATCACGGCGGCATCGCGGTCCACCAGAGCCTGTGCGTTCTTGCGCTGATGATCCTCGGCCACCATAGGCGAAGGTATAAGTATGGATGGCAACCCTATCAGCTGAAGCTCGGATATGGTGCCCGCACCGGCTCGAGCCACAACAAGATCGGCGGCACGGTAGGCCGTGGCCATATCGGTGATGAAAGGCTTGGCCTTGAGTTTGTCGGCGCCTACGGCCTCGGCGATTTTCATGCAGCGCCGCGATTCGTTTTTGCCGGTCTGCCAGAGCACCTGCGCTCCAGCTTCGGCTATGGCATCGAACGACAAGGCTATGCTTTCGTTGATGGTACGTGCGCCAAGGCTTCCGCCCACCACAAGCACGAGCTTACGGTCGGGATCCATGCCGAGCGCCTTTTTGGCATCGGCTTTCGAGATCGAAGTCTCCACGATGTCGGCACGGACGGGATTTCCGGTCATGATAATACGGCCATCGGGAAAAAAGCGCTCCATTCCGGGATATGCCACGCAGATCGCACCAGCTTTTCTGGCCAGAAGTTTGTTCGTTACTCCTGCATACGAATTCTGCTCTTGCAACAATGTGGGCACACCGGCCTGCTGAGCCTGCTTGAGCATGGGCCCGCTGGCATATCCGCCCACTCCTATCGCGATGTCTGGGCGAAAATCGCGCAGCACCTTACGCGCACGCCTCATACTGCGCCACAGTTTCAGCAACACCGAGAAGTTGCGCCACAGACGCTTGCGGTCAAATCCAGCCACAGGCAGACCCACAATATCATATCCTGCGGCAGGCACACGCTCCATCTCCATGCGTCCGAGCGCTCCGACAAACAGAATTTCTGTACGCGGATCACGCCTACGCAAAGCATTGGCTATCGCTACGGCGGGGAATATGTGTCCGCCGGTGCCGCCACCGCTTATAAGCACCCTCAGAGGGGTTTCGGTAATCTTATTTTCTTTTTCATTCATGAGTTGTGTCAGATTTGCGTGGGATTTTCGGCACGCATGTCCTCAGGAAGCGCGTCGATCTCATTTTTAATATCTTTCTTCTGCCCGGATGTGCGCACAGCGAAGCGGCTCACACTCAACATTATGCCAAACGCTATCGATGTTACAAGAATCGAACTTCCGCCTTTGGAAATCAAGGGCAGAGGCTGACCTGATACAGGGATCACCCCGGTGACGATACATATATGAAACAGAGCCTGAAACACTATGGTGAGTGCCATACCTATGACAAGTAATGCCGGAAACGCACGCGAACAACGCGATGCGATAGCACTTGCACGCGCAAGCAGCCACAGATACAGCACCAGCACAAACAAGCCGCCTATCAGGCCGAGTTCCTCGATAATTATGGAGTAGATATAATCGGTAAACGCCAGCGGCAGACGCGATGTCTCACGGGAGTTTCCCGGCCCGACACCTGTGACACCGCCATGCGCCTGAGCTATGAATCCAAGCATTTCCTGACGGTTGTCGGATGTGATAGATTCCATATATTTGGGCTGTCCCGTGCCGAAATAACTTCCAAGACGGTCGACCCATACACTCAGTCGCGACTTGGATTGAGTATTATCATCCACATGCTCTACGGCATCGGGATTTTCTGAACGAGAACTTTCACGCAGATGTGTGACACCAAGATACAACATAAAGCAGAGCACATATATGCCGAGCACTTTGAACAGACGGTTCATACTTATACCGCCGATAATCATCATGGACACGCTTATACTTATGAGCAACAGCGTATTGGTAAGTCCCTGCGGTGCCAGCAGCGCACAAAACAGCAATATCACACCGGCCGACAGATACACGCCCAGTTTCTTCACTCCGCCCCCCTTGATCTGGGTACGCGCCATAATCAAAGCCACCATCATTGCGGCAGAGATCTTCAGAAACTCCGATGGCTGAATGGAGATAAACAGCAGATGGAAACTGCGTTTGGCTCCGTTGATAGTCTCTCCGAAAGCCAATGTATAGAACATCATGCCTATACTGATCAACGCAAACCATGGTATCGCATTGAGAATCTTGCGATAATGCGTGCGCTGCAAAAACATGATGATGAAAAATCCGGCCACAAGCATTGCTCCATGGCGTATTATAGGACCGAACACCCCCATGCCTGCTCCGGCTACTTCACGCGAAGATGCGCTGTAAAGCTCTATCACCGATATAAGACATAGCACTATGTATATTCCCCACAAGTGTTTGTCGCCCTTGGCAACGGGAGCATACTTGTCGGTAATATCGGTCGGCGGGGTCACCGGCGGACGAAGAGTGTCGATTACAGATTCCATAACAATAGAAGTGAGAAATAGAGTGTTGACTATCGTTTCAGATCAAGCACGGCCTGCTTGAATAAGCGGCCACGCTCTTCATAAGAAGTGAACAGGTCGAAGCTCGCACAACATGGCGAAAGCAGCACAGTATCGCCAGGAGAAGCAGCCGCAGCGCATGCAGCCACAGCATCTGACAACGAGTGTGTGTCTATGATCTCGGAAACTTTTCCTGAGAAGAAGTCGATCAATTTTTCATTATGCAGTCCCATGCACACTATGGTCTTGACCTTGGCACGCACCAAAGACTCTATCTCGGTATAGTCGTTACCCTTGTCTTTGCCGCCGAGAATGAGCACCACTCCGGGCTCAGGAGCCGAAGGCATGCTCTCGAGTGCATACCAGCAGGAATTGACATTTGTTGCCTTGGAGTCGTTTATATACCGCACACCGTCGATATCGGCCACAAATTCCAACCGGTGCTCTACGCCTTCAAAATCGCTTAATGCCCGGCGTATCACATCTTTGCGTATATTCAGAATACATGCCGACAGACCTGCTGCCATAGAATTGTAGAGATTGTGCAGACCATGCAGCGAAAGCTCGGCACGCGGCATACGCATTGAAGTGCCCGAAGTGTCGAGCACAAGCGAGTCGTCGCGGTCGTCGATATATGCTTTGGTATCACGCTCCACATGCTCGGCAAATGGATACATGCGCGCCTCAGTGACTACTCGCCGGAGCTGCGCCTCTATCACCGGATCGTCTTGCCAGAAAATGAAAGCATCTTCAGGTGTAAGATTATTAAGAATGCGGAACTTCGCATTGACATAATTTTGCATCTCATAGTCGTAACGGTCGAGATGATCGGGAGTTATGTTGAGCATCACAGCCACATTCGCTTTGAAACTGTACATATTTTCAAGCTGAAAACTCGAAAGCTCTATAACATACACATCATGTGGCTCACGTGCCACCTGCAGAGCCAGGCTGCGACCCACATTTCCGGCCAGCCCGACATTGAGTCCGGCATCGCACAATATGTGATATGTGAGCATCGTAGTGGTGGTTTTTCCGTTGGAGCCGGTGATACACACCATCTTTGCATCGGTATACCTGCCGGCGAACTCAATCTCCGATATGACGGGGATGCCTTTAGCGGCAATCTCTTTCATGACCGGAGTCTCAGGCGATATACCGGGGCTCTTCACCACTTCGTCGGCAATGAGTATGCGCTCCATGGTATGGTGTCCGTGTTCCCACTCGATACCTTCGGCATCAAGCACTGCACTGTAGCGCGGTGCCACGGTGCCCATATCCGACAAGAAAACGTCCATACCCTTGTCTTTAGCCAGAATGGCGGCTCCCACACCGCTCTCTCCGCCTCCGAGGATCACTATTTTTTTCTTTTCCATATTGCTATTGCTTGCAGCTTATCGTATTTTCAGAGTTACAAATGTTACTATCGCCAGCAGTATTCCTATAATCCAGAAACGCGTCACTATCTTGGATTCGGGTACCGCCATGCGCGGCGCCTGTATCAGAGCGTTGATGGATCCGTTGCCCGGATGCTGGAAATGATGGTGCAGCGGTGTCATCTTGAACACACGCTTGCCGCGTGTGAAACGGAAATATGTAGTCTGTATTATCACTGACAGGTCTTCAACAAAAAAGATGGCACACAGGATGGGAACGAGCAGTTCTTTTCGTATGAGAATGGCGAATACAGCTATGATGCCTCCAATAGTCAGGCTACCGGTATCGCCCATGAACACCTGTGCGGGATATGCGTTATACCACAGAAATCCGATGAGTGCGCCTATAAAGGCCGACATGAAAACCACCAGTTCGGCACTGTCGGGTATATACATTATATTTAAATAGGCCGAGTAGCCTATGTGGCCGCCGAGATAGGCCATAATGGCCAGCGCCACTCCTATTATGGCCGATGTGCCCGTGCAGAGGCCGTCGAGACCATCAGTGAGATTGGCGCCATTGGAAGTGGCCGCCACCACAAATATGGTCACAAGCACAAACGCTATCCAACCACCAGTCTGAGCATTGTCGCCCAGCCATCCGGTGAGCGAAGCATAGTCGAAGTTATTGTTTTTAACAAACGGGATTGTGGTCTGCGAAGCTTTAACATACTGATCGGAATATGTGATCACCGTTTCCGAGGCGTCAGGCACTGAGATTTCGGCATTCTCCTGCATCACAATCTTGGGACTGAGCCACATGGTTAGCCCTACTATAAGTCCGAGTCCCACCTGACCTATGATCTTGAATACACCCTTTATGCCGTCTTTATTGTGTCGTTTCAGCTTCAGATAATCATCGAGAAATCCAAGTATGCCAAGCCATAGCGTGGCCACTACCATGAGCTGCATATAGACGTTGGACAGATTGCCAAGCAACAGACACGGCACCAGTATGGCAAGTATGATTATGACACCACCCATGGTTGGTGTACCTTTCTTGGACATCTGCCCCTCGATACCGAGATCTCGCACGATCTCGCCTATCTGCATAAGCTGCAGACGTGCAATAATCTTCCGACCGAATACCATGGCTATGAACAGAGCCATAATCATGGCTGCGCCCGAACGGAATGTGATGTAGTCCATCAGGCGCGCTCCAGGCACGTCGATTTCACGAAGATATTCAAAAAGATAGTACAACATATATTATTTCCTATGTATTCTATTTAAAGCACAGTATGACATCATAACTGAGACAGCACTTCCGACACCACCTCGCGGTCATCGAAATGATGTTTCACACCCTTGATTTCCTGATAGTCCTCATGACCCTTTCCTGCGATAAGCACCACATCACCGGGACCGGCCAGATGGCAGGCCGTGCGTATGGCTTCGCGGCGATCGACAATGGAGAGTGTGCAGCGGCGCATCTCGTCGGTAAGCCCGGCTTCCATCTCGCGGATGATTTCCTCAGGGTCTTCATCGCGCGGATTATCGGACGTAAGCACAACCTTGTCGCTGGCCTTGGCTGCCTCAGCAGCCATAATCGGACGTTTACCCTTGTCGCGGTTACCACCGGCTCCTACCACTGTGATAATTTTGCCCTGCGTACCTACAACGTCACGTATGGCAGAGAGCACATTGGTTACTGCGTCAGGAGTATGGGCATAATCGACCACAGCGGTTACTCCGGTAGAACTGCGGAAAGTCTGGAATCGTCCGGCCACAGGCACAAGACGGCTCATGTCAACAAGGATCCTCTCCGTATCCCATCCAAGCAGACTGGCCACTCCATAGACAGCCGTGAGGTTATAGGCGTTGAAACGGCCGGTAAAGAGCACTTCCACCTCATGACCGTTGAAACTCATGAGAGTACCGTCAAGACGGCTCTCTATAACGCGCCCCATGAAATCGGCATGCTGACGCAACGAGTAATTATATTTTCGCGCCATGGTGTTTTGCAGCATCACGTCGCCATTTCGGTCATCAGCATTGGTAAGCGCAAACGCCTCCTTGGGCAGAATATCGAAAAAAGACTTTTTGGCAGCCAGATAAGCCTCAACAGTGCCATGATAGTCCATGTGATCGCGTGTCAGATTGGAAAACACACCGCCGGTAAATGTAAGTCCGGCAATACGATGCTGATGCGCGGCGTGCGAACTCACTTCCATGGCCGCATAGGTACATCCGGCCACCACCATGCGGTGCAGCAGCTCATTGAGGCTAAGTGGGTCAGGAGTGGTCTGTGTGGCTGGTTCGCGAACATCGTCTATATAGTTGGCCACGGTCGACAGCAATCCGGCCTTGTATCCCATAAGCCGTGCCATCTCATAAATGAGCGTGGCTGTGGTGGTCTTGCCGTTTGTTCCGGTCACGCCAACAAGTCTGAGCTTACGCGACGGATTGCCCCACCAATGCGATGCCAGATAGCCGAGAGCCACCGAAGTATTTGCCACACGTATATATGTGACTGTCGACTCAAGGCGTTCGGGAAGCTCTTCGCATACAATTGCGGCAGCACCGGCCAGAGTGACCAGCGGAATGAACTTGTGACCGTCGACATTATAGCCGCGCACAGCCACAAACAGCGATCCAAGCTTTATCTTTCTGGAGTCGCACTCAAGCGAAGTGATCTCCTTGTTCTCGCTTCCTATAATCTCTTCCACCGTGATGGCCGAGAGCAGATCTGACAGAGATTTCATAACAGTAATGGGGTCTATATATATATTGATGAGATATTCTTAACTTTGTATGTTTTATCGATTTATTATGTCGGCCTATTCTTTAAGCAGCAAAGTGATCTGTGAGCCTTGCCGCGCCTGAGTCCCGGGCGCGGGGTCTTGCCCTGCCACATATCCCGATCCGGAAAAGGCCACATTGTAACCTGCCGATTCAAGTTCCTGCAACGCTTCACGAAGTCCGAGTCCAAGAACTTCAGGCACACCGTCTTCATGCCGTGAGGGTGTTTCGAGCACCGATTTCGGACCTCCAGCGCAGAGTGCGGCATTGATACGGTCGTTACGGTCAGACGCCGAAGCATAAAATGTAGGAACTGCTCCGTTGACCACCTTGGTATCGGCCCGGTAGTCGGATCTGTTGCCCAGCATGCCTCGGGCATAAAGGCCTTCGGCCATATTCTTGACTACACGTCCGCTGGTGGCCTCCGGACTGAACCACGTCTCCTTAGGAGCTTCAACCACCACTATACATGTATAACGCGGATTGTCGTAAGGAAAGAATCCGCAAAACGTCAGTCGATGCACACCGTCGACGTAGCCGACATTAGGACGTATGACTTTGGCGGTACCGGTCTTACCTGCAATCTCCACTTTGTCGCTTGGCACCACACGGTTGGCCGTGCCGAGCTTGCCCCACACCACTTTGTGCAGCATATCGCGTAGTTTGGCTGCATTTTCCGGAGAACAGAAATGCTTGTTCACATAATCAACATCGTAGATAGTGTCAACACCCTCGCCACGAATACCACGCACCACCCTCGGACGCACAAACTGACCACCATTAGCAATAGCATTGTAGAGTGCGGCGGTGTAGAGCGGCGATATTTCAGTGCCATAGCCGAAGCTCTGACGAGTAAGCCCGAGCAGATCGCTACGTTTGTGGCCAAGACTGTCGATGCGGGGAGTCATCTCTTCAGCAATACCGGTATTGAATGGCTTAAGAAAACCCGAGTTCTTAATGCGAGTATAAAACTGACCGGGATTCTGACCGTAAAACTCAAGCACCATTTTCGACAAAGCTATGTTGCTTGAATATTCCAGCGCACGGCTAATGGGCACCGTTGTGGTATGGAGATGATCGCTTACCTTACGTCCGAGTATCACGGTGGAGCGTCCGCCGGTCTCGATCTCGCGATTGATATCAGGTATCTTTCCATCTTCGAGCATGATGAGCATCGACAGCGTCTTAACCACTGATCCGGGTTCATAACGCAACACAGCGCGGTTGAGACATTCTATGTAGCCCTCATTCGGATTCGGACTCATCTGCAGATTGGCTATCGCCTTGATATCGCCCGTCTTCACTTCCATAAGCAGAGCCGTACCCCAATCGGCGCGACACACCTCGAGCACTTTGTTAAGTTCGTTTTCAAGCATGTCCTGCATCTTTATATCGATGGTAGTGAGCACATCATACCCATCAATCGGAGGCCTGTCGGTCCAGTCGACTATGGCTTTGGTCAAGGGCACTTTTTTCGATAGCCCCGGTGTTCCGGCAAGGAGTGAGTCAAGAGCTCTCTCCAAACCATATTTGCCATAAGGCACATTTACCAGACTATCGACACCAACACCTCCGATACTGCGGCGCGCCATGTCTCCATAGGGTCTCACACGACGCAGACGATCGTTGACATGAAATCCCGTAAATATCTTTTTTTCTTTCAGAAAAGGAAATCCTCGCATCATCTCAGCCTCCGCATAGGATATGTCGCGAACCAACGGAAACGCACGTGACCGTTTTTCGCGCGGACGGGAAAGCGGTCTGTTGAGATATTCCACCCATTGGTCGCGTGTGCGCCGAGGGAAATAATGAGCCATGCTGTCGGCCAAAGCCGGGATTGCCTTGCGATAGGCATTTTCACGAAAACGCGGACAACGAAAGTCTATGGCCGGCGTATAGACACGCATATTGGTGGCCAGTATACTTCCGTCACAAGCCAGAATGTCGCCACGCACCGGCATGATAGTGTCGATACTGGTAAGCGCCTGCTCGGCCTTGGCGTTCCATTTGTCGGCCGACACCACAGTATTGTCCACCAGCTTCCACACAATACGCACACAGAGCAATAGCACCAGGAATACTATCGATCCGTAACGAAACAGTATATTGCGACGATTCTCTACTTTCATTTTTCTTCAGACAACTTTATTATATATGGGGGCATATCCTGCACCTTGAGGCCGCTATGGAGCGAATCCACCATAACTTGCATAGACGATTCGCGTATGTTGCTCATATACTCACTCTGCACACGCACACGCTCCGCTTTCACCACCTCAAGCTCCGAGGAGAGGCGTCGCACCTCTTCCATCTTGGTCATACAGGTATACTTTCCGGCTATGTAGATAAGAATCAAAAACATGACAAGGACTATCACAATCCAGTTGCGAGCAAAAAAATCGCCCGACACCACCTGGCCATACATTATCTGGCGCAGCATGTTGCCCGAGGTCTCTTTTCGCTTGTCTTTAGATGTCTTCGTCCTTGAAAAGTTCATATATGAAGTAATTCTGTATCGTATGTATCTGTCAGTGTGTATTCAATCTTCGGTTTTCTTATAATTTCACAGCCACTCTCAGCTTGGCGCTACGTGAACGCGGATTTCGCTCCACTTCCTGATCGGAAGGCACTATGGGTTTGCCACCAAGCGACTTTACCGGCGCAGAAGATGCACCGAAAAAATCTTTCTCTACAATACCATCGATATTTCCGCTGCGCATGAAATTCTTCACTATACGGTCCTCAAGCGAGTGATATGTTATGACAGCGAGCCGCCCACCCGGCCTAAGCACATCGAGAGACTGACGCAGAAACTGCTCAAGAGCGGCCATTTCTTTGTTGACTTCAATACGCAATGCCTGAAACACCATGGCCATCTCTTTTTTCTCTCGACGAGGCGATATGAATCGTGACGCAATGGCTGTGAGCTGCGCCACCGTGTTTACAGGACGACCATCCTCGCGTTCACGCACTATCGCCTCAGCAAGCCTCCGACCCTGCTTCAGCTCGCCATACAGGGTAAAGAGCCTGCCAAGATCCGCCGACGAATAGTTTTGCAGAATCCATGCAGCAGAGTGCTCGGCACGACGGTTCATGCGCATGTCAAGCTCACCGTCGAACCGAAACGAAAATCCACGCGATGAATCATCAAAGTGGTGAAACGACACACCAAGATCGGCCATCACCCCATCGACCTGAGACACGCCATAATATCTCATAAAATTCTTAAGGAACCGAAAATTGGAATACACTATCGTAAACCTCTCGTCGGCAAAAGCTCTCGCCACAGCTTCATCATCCTGATCAAACGAATATAGATGCCCGGCAGCCGAAAGCCGCTCTACAATAGCTTTAGAATGCCCACCGCCACCAAAAGTGGCATCGACATATATACCGTCGGGGCGCACGTTTAGCGCATCCATGACCTCCGGAAGCAACGCCGGTATGTGGTAAACTTCATCTGCCATATTCTTAAATAGTTATCGCCGAGTAGACTCCGACCAATTTATGGGTTGTAAAGTTACTATTTTTTACAGTAAGTTTACATATCCAAACAGCGTTTTTTCACCCTTTTTAATCAACAAGTTTTCAACACCATGACAATACGCTGCATATCAGCAATATACCTACCACACAATCATTACACCAACGTCATCACATATCGCCTACATCCCAACACTCACCAATCCTACAGCCATACACCAGACACACACCACTCAGCACAACCTAAATCAACTGACCCACACCCCTATACACTCAACACACCAACTTCTTCACAACACAAAAAAGCAACGCCCGCGAGGTACCCCGCAGGCGTTTGCATTTGTAAACTTTTTTACTCTCCGCGACCTATATCGACCACATCCACCTCAAACACCAATGTCTGTCCGGGACCGATAGCCGCAGGCGCATTCATGCCATAAGCCAACTCCGACGGGATATACAGGATATACTTCGAACCTTTGCTCATAAGCTGAAGTCCTTCGCCAAACCCCGACACAACCTGCCCGGGGAAGAAACTGACCACATTGCCACGCGATGAGTCAAACTCCTTACCGTCTATAAAACGCCCCACATAGGTAAGCGACACCTTGTCTTTAGGCCCGGCAGGCGCACCTTCACCCTGCTCTACTACTTTATAACAAAGCCCCGAAGCTGTGGTCTGCACACTTTTGTCGGCAGCCTTCAGACTATCTATAAACGCCTTGCCACGAGCCACATTAACATCCCCCATAGCCTTAAGGTCCTCCTGCTCTCGAGCCTTCTGCTCATTAACGCGAGCCCTATATGCTTCCTGCTTGGGACGAAGAATCGCTACCAGACGCGCATTCATGGCCTTGACCTGCTCTCGCGTAAGCTCTTCGCCGGTAAAACTTGCCACAAACGCTTTGTAAATTTCATCGTAGCTAACCTCCACACCGGCCTTTTTAAGCTCATTGAGGTTACGAATAAGCCCCACTGCCACACCGGCACCATCGATATACCCACTCACCGTACTGTCGGCGTCAAGCACAGCCTTGAATCCGGCAACAAACTGGCTATTATATAAATCCCTGCGATTTTCAGGCGCACGATCAGCCACGAGTCCACGAACTTCGGCACCCTCGGTACGTCCGACAAGATATCCTATCGAGTCGGCCTGAGACATCTCTTTTTCAACTTTTTTCTTAGCGTCGACATTTGGCACGACTGCAATGAGAGATATCAGAATGGAAATAATTTTTTTCATATCGGTACTATTAATTTTTAGGTCTTAATATATCTATAAGTTCTGCAACGCCCTCAGTAGCCGGCTTTCGTATCACCGTAATATTACCGGACACAGGCGCCGGATTTGGATCAATATAGTAGACAGGCACGCCCTGACGAGCATAACAAACCAGACCGGCTGCCGGATACACCGCCATGGAAGTTCCTATAATCACCACTACATCGGCCGAACCCACTATGTCGATCGCAGACTCGATATTCGGCACGGCCTCCTGAAAAAACACTATATGCGGACGCACCGGATCGCCATACGCGTCACGAGTATCGGGAGTTGTATCGAGATTTTCAGACGTAAGCTCATATATCCTTTCAGGATGCTTCATGGATCGCACCTTCATAAGCTCACCATGAAGATGAAGCACATTCGAACTCCCCGCCCGCTCATGCAGATTATCCACATTCTGGGTTATAACAGTAACATCGTACCACCTCTCCAGCTCCTTCAGTCCGAGGTGTCCGGCATTCGGCTCTACCGAGAGAAGCTCACGTCGGCGAGTATTGTAAAACTGATGCACCAACCGTGGATTTCTTGCAAACCCATCAGCACTCGCCACATCCATCACAGGATATTTGTCCCACAGACCGCCGCTATCCCGAAATGTAGATATACCACTTTCGGCACTCATTCCCGCTCCGGTAAGAATCACTAATTCAGGTTTTTTCATAAAAGTTCAATAAAGAGAGATACTTACGCCTCGATTAAACACAGATCGGTGCCGCAGCCAGCAAATGCGGCCACAGCACCGAATTCAGAATATCTATAGGAATAGACGCATCTTGCCTAAATTACATAGGCAGACAACGAACACTCCTTAATTTCACTTATTATCGGCAGAAGCTCCTACCACTTCCACATCAAATACCAGAGTCTTACCCGGAGCTATACGCGCATTGCCTTCGCCATAAGCGAGTTCAGCAGGGATATAGAGGATGTATTTCGAACCGGGAGCCATCATCTTCAGACCTTCGCTGAAGCCGGGAACCACACGGTCGATATCAAACGCAACAACCTCACCATTGGAAGAGTCAAATTGCTCGCCATCGATAAATGTACCGGTATAGATCACGTCTACCTTACCTTCGGTCACAGGCTTACCCTCGCCCTGCTTTACCACCTTATAGCTAAGACCGGAAGCTGTGGTCTGAATGGTATTGTCAGCAGCCTTCTGCTCTTCAATAAACTTCTTGCCCGCAGCGTCGTTTTCGTCATAAAGCTTCTGCTGCTCGGCCAATTTGCGAGCCATAACCTGCTCCTGAGTCTTGCGCATAAGCTCCATATAGATCTGCTGATCGGCCATAGCGGCTTCTTGATTAACAGAGTCTGCTTCAAGCATAGCTTTGAACTGAGAGTAGAGAATATCACGGTTGATATCCACACCCGACTGATGCATCTGCATAAGCATACCCATCACCTGCATACCATGGCTAAGACCCATGAGATAGCTGTCGTTGGCAGTATCGGCATCCAGAGCTGTCTTAAAACCGAGCAGGAAAGCATCCTTGTCAAATTTAGTCTCAGCCTTCTGCTCTTCGGTCATATTGCAGACATACTGATTGATGTTGGCACCCTGAGTTTTACCAAGGTAATAACCGAGCGAGTCGGCTACCGTTTCGGGTTGCTTATCAGCAGAAGTACCTGAGCAAGAAGCCATACCCATAGCAGATACAGCAACGCCGCACATTAAAATTAATTTCTTCATGATTTTGAATTGTATTGATTTACTATTGTTTTATTTTTTAATAACCTTAATAAGCTCTACGTCAAATATCAGCGTAGCATTAGGGCCGATAACACCGCCTGCGCCATTAGGTCCGTAAGCCAGAGCCGAAGGTATAAACAGGCGCCACTTATCGCCTTCCTTCATCAACTGAAGAGCCTCAACCCATCCGGGTATCACTTGAGTCACACCGAAAGTAGCGGGTTCACCACGCTCAACAGAGCTATCAAACACAGTGCCGTCAATCAGACGTCCGGTATAGTGCACAGTTACCTGATCACCGGAATCGGGTCGGATCCCATCACCCTCTTCAAGCACCTCATACTGCAGACCGCTTGCCGTGGTATTGACGCCTTCGCGCGCACCATTTTCCTTGAGGAATGCCTCTCCGGCCTCAGCGTTAACCTTACCCATCTCCTCGGAAGCAGCACGCTGACGCTCTTCCATAGCCTGGAAGAATGTGCGGATCTCATCCTTAGCCTCGTCGTATGTCATACGGGGCTTTTCGCCGGAAAACACGGCAGCCACACCGGCTGCAAAGTCTTCAACATCGATTTTTTCTATACCGCTACTTCTGAAGTTATTGCCCATACTTAAGCCCAGAGCATAGCTAATGCGGTCAAGTTCTTTCTTTTCCATAATGTATGTTTCTTGTTTTACAAGCTTTTGAAGCAACAAAGTTAACTGAATTATCGCGCTTCAATGCACTTTTTTAAATAAAAAATATTAAATACGCCACACATAATCCGTCACAATGGCGTACATGGGCTAAAACAATCCCAAGAAACAAAAGTTGCACGCAGCATCCCAGCGACAAGTGCTATTGAAGCATAACTACAAATACTCACACGTATCCGCATATCAAGATACTCGAGCCCATATTTGACACACATTTGTAATACAATATGCATTTTTGTAATGCATTGTCATAGTGGTTATTGCTACATGCTGTAACAACCTTGTAATCATTTTAACTCATATTAACGTGTAAATAATTTGGATAATTGAAAAGTGCGTACCTTTGCAATGTCGACTGACATAAACAGACACTGATCAACTATTATAAAACGGATATTTACTAAACATCACATCTATTATGGAAGCTACCAATTTTCAATCACGCCTCATGGGGCTTCAGGCCAACATGCTCAACTTCGCCTACATGCTCACCTCCAACCGCGACGATGCCTACGATCTTCTTCAGGACACAATGCTCAAGGTGCTCGACAATCAGGACAAGTATGTAGAGAACACAAATTTCAAAGGATGGGTCTTC
>CAJTQH010000019.1:20880-29629 GCA_910578305.1 uncultured Muribaculaceae bacterium | reverse complement strand
CGAGGCGGCGTCGACGTTCCATTGGGATGATGGTGCGCTGCTCGACGGGGATGAGGGGCCGGCCGAGCCATCGCTGAAACCAGAAGCAGAGGTGTGCCTCGGGGTCGGCGGGGATGGGTCGGGTGCGGTGCGGCGGGTAGTATCGTAGCGGGTGTATCATCGTGCTGCAAAGTTACGGCGCGATGATGCGGGGTTGGTGCGTGTTTTGCGCGGGCGGGTGATTTTTTTGTTGGCGGGTTTTGAGGGTGTTTTTTGTTTTGAGGGTGTTTTCATGCGACGGCTGGAAGCCGTCCCTCCTATGATTTGTGGTTGGGAACATGCGAGGGCAAGATGCCCTCCCTCCTATGCGGACGCACCGGTGGCGCGTCCCTACTGGTTATCAGTATTTATGGCGACAACACGCGAGGGATTTCGGTCTTAGCGGGGGCGATTCGTGTGAAACGCGACGGCAGGATGCCGTCCCTCCTATGCGATAACGTGCGAGGACTGGATGCCCTCCTAATTACTTAGAGAGGGGTTAGCGGCGGCGTCTGGAGCGTTTGCCGGATTTCTTTTTGGTGCCGGATTTGGCGGTACCTCCCTGTGGTATCTTTATTTTCTGTCCTATGCCGATACGTGTCGAGCCTTTGCTCATGCCGTTGGCTTTCTGTATGGCCGATACTGTGGTGCCGTAGCGTCGGGCTATCTTGTCGAGGTTGTCGCCGCTTTTTACCGTGTAGGTTACAGTGGATGGCTTGGCTTTGGTCTTATTGTTGCTGCTGCGACCGGCAGCGGCGTTGGTCTTTTTGGGCTCGACTTTCTTAGTCACGGTGCTCTCGGTGGTGGGGGCGGTGCTTGCGTCGGCAAGTTCGCGCTGATATATACGGACTACAAGACGGTCGCCATCTTTCACTTTGCCTCGGCGAAGATTGTTCCAACGCTTGAGATCGGTGGCGCTTACGCCATATTTCTTAGCAATGTCGCGCAGGTTCTCGCCACGACCCACGATGTGGATCTTTTCGATAACCCGTTCGGCAATGCCGTTGGTAATCACAGCATTACTATCGGCATTCTGTGTCTGTTCGCTCGCAGCCAAAGCATTTGACTCGCCCTGATCGACACGTGCCTGACCCGGCTCGACATAGGTGCGACGTGTGTATGAGTCGCGGTCGTACTCCAATATCTTAGGCTCATAGAGAGCATAGATGCCTGCTATGTCGGAAGGTAACACAAGGGTGTATGGATGATGGTCGCCCGGAATCACATCTTTGCGGAACTGCGGATTGAGTGTGCGCAGTGCGTCGACCGGCAGATTGAACATTTCACTGATCTGATTGAAGTGAACGCGGTTGCAGACGGTGACAGTGTCGGTAGACAGCGGGTGCTTGACAATGGTGGGGTTGATGCCATACTTGTCGTGGTAGTTCATGACGAAGTTGGCGGCAATGAAGGCCGGAACATAGCCGCGTGTCTCTTTCGGAAGGTAGTTGTAGATCTCCCAGAAGTCTTTTTTGCCTCCACCGGCCTTGCGCAATGCTTTGTTGACATTGCCGGGGCCACAGTTGTAGGCAGCGATGGCCAGCGACCAGTCGTCGTAGATCTTATAGAGCTGCTTGAGGTAAATGGCGGCATTGCGCGATGAGACACGCGGATCGCGGCGCTCGTCCACAAGCGAGTTGACCTCCATGCCCAGACCGGTGGCCGTAGAGGGCATGAACTGCCATAGGCCGCAGGCACCTGCGCGCGAAACGGCATTGGGGTTGATGGCCGATTCGATGACCGGAAGATACTGAAGTTCGAGCGGCACTCCCTGCTTGAGAAGCTCCTCCTTGAACATGTTGCCATAGTAATGGTTGTGAAGCGTGAGCATGTCGGCCACAAGAGTGCGCTTGCGACCGAGATACATGTCGATGAACTGTCCGACGACCGAGTTGTAGGGCATCTCGATCTCTACCGGGAGCGAACTGAGCAGTTTTTCGTACTCTTCGGGGGTGCCGGTATGTGGCACATCGCTTTCGGCGGAACGCACGGTGTTGTTTTTCAAAAAGAAACTCTGCTCAAGTTCGCGTGTCTTTGTCTCGAAACTTTCGGGAGCTATGATGTGGTCGTCGGTAATGGTATGCTTCAAATCCAGAATCGATGGTGCAGCGGCCACCGCCATTGCTGTAAAGGCAGCTGCAAGAGAGGAGAAAATGCGTTTCATCGGCTTCATATAAACAATAAGGAGGGAATTAGAAGTTAAAGGCCCATTGCACACCAAGCGCGGGGAACGGGCTTGTGACATCGCGCAGCAAGGCCGGAGCCACCTGCATCGACAAATCGGGGGTGATATCAAAATTGGATAGCGAGGCGTCGACATAGGCATCGACCACGGCGATAAGGTAGACGCCGATCATGCTGATGACGCAGAGGTCGCGATTGCGTCGATAGTAGTCCTTGCGTGATTTCAGCACTCTCTGGAGCCATGTCTTATTGAGCGATTCTTCGACGGTGTTGGGCGGGAAGAAGTCCATGTAGCTGTTGGTTGACGGGTCGTTGTCCATAATGTCGTTGTAGGCACGTGTGTAGTCGCGTAGCATATTGTTGTTCCACGACGCTCCATAGCCGAGTCCCATGAATCCGCCCACTACGATGGGAAGTTTCCAGTAGCGGCGGTTGTAGATCTGTCCGAGGCCGGGGCAAAGGGCCGACAGCCAAACGGCGCGTGTGGGATCGGGCACAAATACTTTATTGCCTTTGACCACAGTGGAGTCGACCACTGTGCCGGAAGTAAAAAGCGCCATCGACGGGTCATTGACCACAGCTATCGAGTCGACAGGGGTGAAAAGCAGTGAGTCGGATGCTGTAAGAGTGAATTCGTCCTCGACCACTTCGGCCGGTAGTCGGACCGGCTCGCTCAACGGGATGGAGTCGGGCAACTGCGACGGTGCGGGCTCAACGGGTCGTGTGGTCGTTGCCGGCTGCCGACGTGTGGGACGCACAGGTTTTTGGGCGTAGGCTGAAAAAATGTTAAAACATAGTATCAGCACGACAACAGTCATGCCGACAAGCAGTCTGACACCAAATCTCCGATGTGGTACGATACTCTGCACGTGTATAGTCAAAATAGAGACAACGGCCACTAAACAAACATCTTAGGGTCTAAGATGTGTCTGATAACGCGCCTCGTTTTCAGTTTGCATTAGGTTTTACTTCGTCAAAGATAGCAATTAATCTGGCAAGTTCATCTTCATTTTTAAAACTAAAGGTGATTTTGCCTTTGCCTGACTTGTTGCAGCTGAACTGTACGGGAATGTGAAAACGCTGAGTCAGGTGGTCGCCAAGGATGTCGAAATCATTGTTCTGCGCCTTAGGCTTATCCGTTGGCCGTGCATCGCCGCCGTCGGTCTGTTCGCGATAGGCTTTTGCAAGCTCCTCTACCCTACGCACCGACAGGCCTTCTTTGACGATCTGATTGTAGATCTTGAGCTGAACCGTAGGGTCGGTTATGGAGAGCAGCGCGCGTGCATGGCCCATGTCGACCCTCTTATCGCGCAGGCCGAGCTGCACTTCGGCCGGCAGGCGCAACAGTCGGAGGAAGTTGGCGATGGTGGCGCGTTTCTTGCCTATGCGCTCGCTCAGGCGCTCCTGTGTGAGACCATAGCGGTCGATGAGTTTCTTGAATGTCAGGGCTATTTCTATCGCATTGAGGTCTTCGCGCTGAATGTTCTCAATGAGTGCCATCTCGGTAAGTTCGGCTTCGTTGGCCGTGCGTATGTAGGCAGGCACTGAGGTGAGTCCGGCCAGCTTCGCGGCACGATAGCGTCGCTCTCCTGCAATGATCTGGTAGGCATTGGGGGCTACCTTACGGAGCGAGAGTGGCTGAATGATGCCGAGCTCGCGTATGGAGGCGGCCAGTTCTTCGAGTGCTTCCTCGTCGAAGGTGGTTCGCGGCTGGTCGGGGTTGGGAGAGATCATATCCAATTGGATATCATTGATTGCCGATGAACCGCGTGCCGGAACATCGTCCATTGAAATAAGTGAGTCAAGGCCGCGGCCTAATGCATTGCGTCGGATTGCCATCTATAGTAAATATATTTAAATCGTATGTATCAAAGCCCATAGGGCTTTTGTGTGGAAACTGAATATCAAAAGAGTGGTGAGTATCATTTTTTGGCCGTCCGGCGATGTCGGGCGATGATCTCACGCGCGAGAGCGGTGTGGGATGTGGCTCCACGGCTCTCGGGATCGTAGAGCAGCGCGGGCAATCCGTGCGAGGGGGCCTCGCTGAGACGGATGTTTCGCGGAATAACGGTGGTGAACACCATGTCGCCGAAGTGACTTTTCAGCTCCTCATAGATCTGATTGGCCAGACGCAGACGGGCATCGTACATGGTGAGCAGGAAGCCTTCGATCTCCAGCCCGGGATTGAGCTTTGGCTTGATGATGCGTATGGTGTTGATGAGTTTTGTAATGCCTTCGAGCGCGAAATACTCGGCCTGCACGGGGATGATGACCGAGTTGGCGGCAGTGAGCGCGTTGACAGTAATGAGTCCGAGGGAGGGAGAGCAGTCGATGAGAATATAATCGTAATGCGGAGATATAGGAGCAAGCAGATTGGCCAATACCTTCTCTCGTCCGGGACGGCTGATGAGCTCAAGTTCGGCACCTGCAAGGTCGATGCGCGATCCTATCAGATCAAGACCTTTGACGCATGTGGGCACCTGCGAACCTGCCAGAGGATAGTCATCGACAAGGCATTCGTAGATAGAGGATGTCATATCTTCGGGCTTGATGCCATAGCCTGATGTGGCGTTGGCCTGCGGGTCGGCATCGATGATGAGCACTTTCTTGCCCTCGGCGGCCAGTGAGGCTGCCAGATTTATGGTCGTGGTGGTCTTTCCCACACCTCCCTTTTGATTTGCTATTGCAATTATTTTACCCATAGTATTATATAAATAACGGAGTGCAAAGTAATCACATTTTGCTCATTAAAAGAAGTGTGGAGGGCTGAATTTGAGTTAAATGTTTATAAAACCCGCATATTGTTAATAACTCGTGGAACGCTGTGTGGAACACAGTCGCCGACTCCGGATCAGAGAAGCAACTGGGCGTCGCCGTAGCTCAGGAAACGGAAGCCGTGTGACAGTGCGTAGTCGTACATTCGACGCCAGTCGCCACCTGTGAATGCAGATACGAGTAACAACAGCGTCGACTGCGGCTGATGGAAATTGGTGACCATTCCTTTCACCACCTTATATTCATAGCCGGGCGCTATAATGATGCGTGTAGAGCCTACAAGGCGCGGCAGGCCGTTGGCGTCCATATAGTCGACCAAATGCCGAAGAGCGTCCTGTGCCGAAAGATTCGGATGGTCGGGCGAATAGGGATACCATTGCGGCACTTCGTCGGGCACAAGGCCTCGACTCACCATACATCCCAGGTGATACAGGCTCTCAAGGGTGCGCACCGAAGTGGTGCCTACGGCTATCACACGTCGGTCGCCACGGGCAATGTCGCATATGACATCGCGATCCACGGATATGAACTCGCTGTGCATGGGATGCTCGCCGATGGTGTCGGTCTTGACCGGCTGGAATGTGCCTGCGCCGACATGCAGCGTCACTTCGCGGCGCGGTATGCCCCGGGCGGCAATGGCGTCGAGCACGGCGGGTGTGAAGTGGAGTCCGGCCGTTGGGGCTGCCACCGAGCCTTCGATGCGAGAGAACACCGTCTGATAGTCGGACGAGTCGCTGTCCTCGGTCGAGCGGTTGAGATATGGCGGTATGGGTATCTCTCCGGCAGCCTCGATGATCTGCGAGAATGTGACGCCGTGAGGCCAGTCGAAGCGCACCACAGAGCCGTTGCCAAGCCGCTCGATGCGTGTGGCAGTGAGAGTCACGTCGATGCCGCCGACATCAACGGTCATAGTGAGGCCGCCGTCTTTCCATCGCTTGGAGTTGCCCACAAAGCACATCCATTCGCAGCCGTCGGTGGCTGAAAACGACTGCTGGTAGTCGACCGGACTTACCGGCTCAAGGCAGAATATCTCGATCTGAGCACCGCCTCCGGGCTTGCGGAAACGCAGACGCGCGTTGATGACGCGGGTATTGTTGCAGACAAGCATCGAATCGGCCGGCAGCAGTTGCGGCAGCTCGGCAAACACGCGCTGCTCAAGGGTGCCGTCGTGATGCCGCACAAGCAGCAGGCAGCGGTCGCGCTCGGCAAGCGGATGCCGGGCAATGAGTTCGTCGGGCAGCGGGTAGTCAAATTCGGATATCTCTATAGAACGTATGTCCATTGCGGGTCTGATTTTCGGGATGAAAAAAATTTTAGTCTGCAAAATTAGCAAATTCCCCCGACATCGCACAGCACTTTTGCGCCACTGCCACACGGAAAGACTCTCAACGGCCACAAAAACAGGAAGACGGATGTTGCGGATGTGAAAATTGTGATGTATATTTGCAGCAAACTCGTCAGCCCAGAGGGGCATACGGCGGGTGGACTTATTGTTCTGAAGACGTTTACCGAACGTTTACTTCCTGCTTTGGAACTTCGCAAACTCCTTAATCTATCGGAAGAGACGGCAACTGTAGGCGTCCACATGGGTGATGCTATATCGCCACCATACGTGTCCATGACCACTCCCTTATCGGACAAGGGAGGAGATTGTGCGGCGTGGTGTTCTGTATATACATCCTTGACGTGGGCTGACTGAGTTGCTTATCCTGATAGATGGGCAATGCGAAGGCCTCGAAGCAGGGATGAGCTAAAGTACAGACTCCCACGTCTTTCTTTTTATCCATACCTGAATCCGGGGCAGTCTATAAGGAAAAACACAGTGATCTCAAAATGACAGAGAAAAACAAAAATGAAGAATTGCAGTCGCGACGCTCATTCTTCAAAAAAGCCGCAAAATCGGCTCTCCCGATTTTAGGAGCTATCGCCCTTGCCAACGTGCCTCTGATCAGCAAGGCAGCAGCAAGCGCATGTCCGTGTGGCGGAACCTGTAGAGGCGGTTGCTCCGGCTCATGCGATGGCACATGTAGAACATTTTGCAAGCACACATGTGAACGTATATGCAGCGACAACTGCTCCACCACATGTAAAGCCGCATGCCGAAATGCTTGTAATGCCGGTGACTATCAGTAATTTCAAGCACATCATATAGGTTGCCGGCAAAATGGCAACCTATATGATATTTTTTTTAGGATAAGGACTTTTATGGAAATACGCGAGAGTGAGGGCTTTTGGAAAAATGGTGCGGCCAAAAGCATAACATTTATTGTCACCAAAGACTGCCAATTAGCTTGCAAATATTGCTACCTTGTGGGTAAAAACAACAAGGAAAGAATGTCGTGGGACATAGCAAAACAGGCTATTGACTATATATTGAGTCATGAACATGACTTTAAGGAAGAATCCGTGACATGGGATTTCATAGGCGGAGAACCTTTTCTGGAAATAGACCTGATCGATCAGATATGTGACTATCTAAAAAAGGAAATGTTTCGTCTAAATCACCATTGGTTTAATTCATACCGATTCAGCTTCTCTACCAACGGCATAAATTATGATTCCGAGAAAGTGCAGAATTTCATAAAAAAGAATCGCGAGCATCTGTCAATCGGCATCACAATCGACGGCACAAAAGAAAAGCATGATATAAACCGTATATGGAAAGGCGACGGTCCGGAGCGTGGCAGCTACGACGATGTAGTGCGCAATATTCCGCTGTGGATGTCACAGTTTCCTCACGGATCAACCAAAGTGACCATAAGCACCGATGACTTGAGTTATATCAAAGATTCCGTGCTGCATCTATACTCACTACATATCCATGAAGTCAATATAAACTGTGTGTTTGAGGATGTGTGGAAAGAGGGTGACGATCTGATATTTGAAGATCAACTTATACAACTGGCAGATGCTATCATAGACAATAATCTATACTCCGACTATTTCTGTTCATTTTTCAGTGAAAGCATCGGGAAGCCCCTGAATCAAATGATTGACAACCACAACTGGTGTGGTGCAGGAAACATGCTTGCCGTTGATGCCGCGGGCAATTTTTATCCCTGTACGCGTTTTGCCGCATACTCATTGCGAACTAAAAAACCGCTGATAATAGGTAATGTGCGCGACGGTATAGACAAGAACAAGCTGCGTCCGTTTCTCACGCTTGACCGCACCACACAGTCGAAGCCGGAGTGCATAGACTGCGAAGTGGCGAGCGGATGCGCGTGGTGTCAGGGCGAGAACTATGACGCCGCAGAGACTTCCACAATATATCAACGCGCGACTGCCATATGCAAGATGCACAAAGCCCGCGTGCGAGCCAACAACTACTACTGGAACAAGCTATACCGTAAACTGGAGCTTGAAGGCAAGCGCGAGGAGTTCGAGAAAAACCACAAGAAATCAAACCCTGTAATCTGCTGACCGCCATGCTGAAATATCTCGTAATACTTTTGGATGACACTTCGGTGTCATATTGCCATTGCGACAACCCGAATAAAAATCCTCGGCTCATTCCGCTTGACACATTGAATGAAGCGATTCTCTATGCCATGAAAGAGAACCTGATGATACAGTTTGTATGGCCCGACTATGAGTTGCCGCAGGAATACAAGGATGTCATAGCCACGATAGACCATGTCAACATAGTGCCGTCGCAACTGACTGAAGATGCCGATGTGGTGGTCTACGACGGCATACCCAGCGAAGTGACAGTCGACTCGACAGTGGTGATACGCCTGACTCTTGACGAACTGCTCGGCGGCGGTGACAG
>CAJTQH010000019.1:0-20839 GCA_910578305.1 uncultured Muribaculaceae bacterium | reverse complement strand
TCGCGACTGAATGTGGCAGTACGCGATACGGAGCATTTCAGCGATGCGACAGCAGAGCAGTATCAATCGGTGCTTGACAATATTGCCACGATAGTAAAGGATGAATATGTCGGAGGGCATGCGGTACAGGTGAATATGCTTACCGACAGATTGATGCTTTCGGCAATGAACAACTGCAATGCGGGGTGGGAATCGCTGACCCTTGCACCCGACGGACATTTTTACATCTGCCCGGCATTCTACTACTCCGGCGACAGCCCCGTGGGCTCAGTGGCCGACGGTATCGACATAAAGAATCCTCAACTCTACCGCCTCGACCATGCCCCGATATGCCGCAACTGCGACGCATGGCATTGCCGCCGCTGCGTGTGGCTCAACCAACGCACTACATTAGAGGTCAACACCCCATCGCACGAACAATGCGTCATGGCTCACACCGAACGTGAGGCTTCGCGCCGACTACTCGCATCCATACGCCAGCACGGCGACTTTCTGCCCGAGTGCACTATCGCGGAACTGGACTATAACGACCCGTTTGAATACGTGATGAGCAAGAATTAACTGAAAATCCATAATAACAACATGACAAAGAAGAAAACAGGACATGTCACGCCGCAAGAGCGTGACGAGATACAGGCGCTGTTCGAGCGCCGCAACGGCCTCAACGAATTGGCCAGAATACTCACAGCCGACAATACCGAACTTTACGAACGCCTGATAAAAGACTTGGGCGAAACAGGCACGAAATTTCAGGAGTGGTGGGACCGCATGGCCAAGAAATATCAATGGGAATCGGCCGATGACGGCAATTGGGAGATAGACTTCAGTACGTGTGACATTTATCTTGTGACGCCATGACACTCTGTTTTATAGGTACAACCGAACTATTGCTCGTAGGCGGTCTCGCGCTGCTGCTTTTCGGCGGCAAGAAACTCCCCGAAATGATGCGCGGACTCGGCAAGGGAGTCAAGGAATTCAAAGAAGGTATGAACGAGCCCAGTCACCCCAACAGCCCCGACGACACACCGGATAAAAGCGAAGGAAACACTCCCGACGATGAGCAACGACAGTGAGGCCATGCTGACTTTCGGAGGACATCTTGAAGTGCTCCGAAAGATGCTGTTTCGCATAGCCGGCGTGATTTTTAGTCTGGCCATAGTAATATTCATCTTCAAGGATCTGACATTTGATCTCATACTTGCGCCGTCGGACTGGAACTTCGTGACGTATCGCGCGATAGAAAATGTACTCCACAGCATGGGCAGTGACTTTGTGTTCGACAAATTTCACGTCGATCTCATTGCCACCGACCTGTCATCGCAGTTCATGACCCACATCTCAACGTCGCTCTATTTAGGCCTGCTGCTCGCATCGCCTTACATAGTGTTTGAGCTATACGGATTTGTAGCTCCGGCGCTGCTTGAAAGCGAGCGAAAATACTCGACCGGAATAGTGGCGATGGTGTATATGCTGTTTGTGGCCGGGGTGCTTATGAGCTATTATGTGCTGTTTCCGGTGTCGTTCAGATTTTTAGGCACATACTCTGTGGCTTCGTCGGTGCACAGCATGATAACGCTCGACAGCTACATAAGCTCGTTTGTGACACTCACGCTGATGATGGGCCTGGTGTTTCAGTTGCCGGTGATAGCCTACGTGCTGGCACGCATCGGCATTCTGCAAAGTTCGTTCATGGTCAGCTACCGCAGGCATGCTCTGTTGGCCATAATGCTTCTGTCGGCCATAATCACACCGCCCGATGTGATGTCGCTCATATTAGTGGCGATGCCGCTGTATATGCTCTACGAGATCAGCATCCACGTGGTGCGCAGAGTATCGGCGGGAATAGACGATTTTGCGGATGGTGAAAATTATTTAGCGGATTGATTGCATGGTTTGAGGAAAAGTTGTAACTTTGCAGCCGATTCCGTAATCTCTGGCAGGACAAGCAGCCTGCGAATATTGCGGTCAGTGTTAACATTTTAATTATAAAAAGAGAAATGGATTTAATCAAGGTTGCCGAAGAAGCATTCGCTACCGGCAAGACACATCCCGAATTCGGCCCCGGTGATACCATCACCGTAGCCTATCGCATCAAAGAAGGTAACAAGGAACGTATCCAGCAGTACCGCGGTGTGGTAATCAAGATTGCGGGCGAAGGTGACAAGAAGCGTTTCACAGTGCGCAAGATGAGCGACAACATCGGAGTAGAACGTATCTTCCCCATCGAATCGCCGTTTATCGACTCTATCACCGTCAACAAGTTCGGTAAAGTACGTCGTGCAAAACTTTACTATCTGCGCAAACTCACAGGCAAGAAAGCTCGTATCAAAGAGCGTCGCGTAGTCAAGAAGTAATGTACCGCTCGAATTATTACCTCATAAAAATCCCCAGCCTCACAAAATGAGTCCGGGGATTTTTATTGTATATATGCGATGACTCATGAGGCATCACGGAAGTACCAGCGGCATTATGGCATTGACATCGGTGTCTCCTGCCATATCGGCCATGGTGAGCCATATAATAAGGAGTAGTATCAGCACCACAGCCCCGATGGATATCCACACCTGAGTCTTATTGCGTTTACGGTTATTGCGTCGGTTCATAACATTAAAGTATTATCAGTATTGAAACATGCGTTTGACTTATCAACGCGCCAGCGCACCTAATGGTTCTGCCGCACAGGGTAAAATCCGGTGCAAAAAGGATGTGCGCGGTTAAATATTTTTTATCGCATATATGCGCAAATACACCAAACATTTTTATAATTTTGCGTAATCAAAATTCAAAAAAAATCGAAATAACACCATGACTCTTTTCGAAAAGCTTACAGCCAGTGCCAAGGCCAATCCACAGCGGATTGTGCTGCCTGAAGGCACCGAACCCCGTACACTTACGGCTGCCGACCGCATCATAGCTGACGGCCTGGCACAGATAATCCTCATCGGCGATCCCGAAGAGATAACCAAGATGGCCAAGGAACTCAAACTTGAGAACATCGACAAGGCCACCATAATCAATCCTGCCGACGAAAAGGTGATAGACCGATATGCGCCCCTCTTTTTCGAACTTCGCAAGAAAAAGGGCATAACCATGGAAGAAGCGCGTCTCACCACTGCCAATCCGCTATATCTCGGATGCCTGCTGGTGAAGGCCGGCGATGCCGACGGTCAGGTGGCCGGCGCGATGAACACAACAGGCAATGTGCTTCGTGCGGCATTTCAGGTAATCAAGACTCAGCCCGGCATAGATGTGGTGTCAGGCGCATTTCTGATGCTTCTGCCCGAAGGTGTGAACTTCGGCACTGACGGCATACTGGTATTTGCCGACTGCGCCGTGGTGCCCGATCCCGACGCACGCCAGCTGGCACAGATAGCTGTATCGGCGGCGCAGACCGCCCGTGACATAGCAGGCATAGAACCGCGTGTGGCGATACTGAGCTTCTCGACCAAGGGCAGTGCCCGACACGAGCGTGTGGACAAGGTGATAGAAGCCTCAAGTATAGCCAAAGAGATGGCTCCCGACCTCATCATCGACGGAGAGTTGCAGGCAGATGCGGCAATAGTGCCCGGTGTGGCTCTGACAAAAAGCCCCAACAGCCCGCTGAGCGGACGCGCCAACGTGCTTGTGTTTCCCTCACTTGAGGTGGGCAACATAGCCTACAAGCTGGTGCAGCGTCTGGGCAACGTGCAGGCCGTGGGTCCCGTGCTACAGGGTCTTGCAGCCCCGGTCAACGACCTCTCGCGCGGATGCTTCCCCGAAGACATCTACAAAACCATAATCATGACCTGTAATCAGGCCATAGGACTGAAAAGCAATCATTAATATCACACTTTCAACCACCATCATACGATCATGAAGATATTAGTTCTCAACTGCGGAAGCAGTTCAGTGAAATACAAACTCATCGACACATCCAACGATGCCACACTTGCCGAAGGCGGAGTAGAAAAGATAGGTCTTGACGACGGATTTCTGAAATACAAGCAGGCCGACGGCTCCAAAGCCATAACCGAACTCGGCCATATCGATCACAAACAGGCTGTGGAGGCTATTCTGGCAAATCTGACCGATCCGACAACAGGCTGCATAAAGAGCTTCGATGAGATCGACGCTGTGGGTCACCGCGTGGTACACGGCGCCGAGAAGTTCAGCAAGAGCGTGCTTATAACCGACGAGGTGATACAGCAGGTAAAGGACTGCTACGATCTGGCTCCGCTCCACAATCCGGCCAACATCACCGGCATTGAGGCCATAACCGCACTAATGCCCGATGTGCCTCAGGTGGGTGTGTTCGACACTGCATTCCATCAGACAATGCCGGCCAAGAGCTACATGTATGCCCTCCCCTACAAATATTACAAGGAAGACGGTGTGCGCCGCTACGGATTTCACGGCACAAGCCACCGCTATGTAAGCCAGCGGGCAGCCGAATTTTTAGGCATCGATCTTGAAAACTGCAAGATGGTGACCTGCCATATCGGCAACGGCGGCTCGATAACAGCCGTGCTAAACGGGCGCAGCGTGGACACCTCCATGGGTCTGACTCCGACTGAAGGTCTTATGATGGGCACCCGAGTGGGAGATGTCGATCCTGGCGCGCTCACATTCCTGATGACAAAGCACAATCTGTCGGCTACTCAGCTACAGAGCATCATAAACAAAGAGAGCGGCGTGGCCGGAGTAAGCGGATTGTCGAGCGACATGCGTGAAATCGAATCGGCAGTGAAAGAAAACAACGAGATGGCCAAGCTCGCACTCGACATGTATGAGCAGCGCATCGTCAAGTACATAGGCGCATATGCAGCCGAAATGGGCGGACTCGACGTGATCGTGTTTACCGGCGGTGTGGGCGAAAACCAGACCGGCGTGCGAGAAAACGTGTGCGCTCCGCTGAAGTTCATGGGCGTGGAGATAGACACCGAACTGAATGCACGCATACGCGGCACAGAAACCGACCTGTCGGCTCCAGGTTCACGCGTAAAGGTGGTAGTGATACCTACAGATGAAGAACTGATGATAGCCCGTGACACCGAAGCCATTGTAAGTCACAAAGAATAATACTTACACATATACTTATACATACAATCAAATTCAATTACTTAAATGAAAAAGATCAAAGCTGCCATTGTGGGCTATGGCAATATCGGCCATTTTGTGCTTGACGCACTGACCGCAGCCCCGGACTTTGAAGTGGCAGGCATAGTACGCCGCAACGTATCGGACATACCTGCCGAACTCACTCCCTACAAGGTGGTGACTGACATCAGAGAACTCGGCAAAGTGGACGTGGCAATACTATGCACCCCCACTCGCGAAGTGGAGAAATATGCCGAAGTGTATCTGGCACAAGGCATCAACACAGTGGATTCATATGACATCCACACGTCGATATGCGATCTGCGCTCGCGCCTGGACAAAGTGGCCAAGGCCAACGGCACAGTGGCCATAGTGTCGGCCGGTTGGGATCCGGGCAGCGACTCTGTGGTGCGCGCTCTGCTTCAGGCAGCAGCTCCCAAGGGCATCACCTACACAAACTTCGGCCCCGGCATGAGCATGGGCCACACTGTGTGTGTGAAGTCGAAACCCGGCGTGAAAAACGCCCTGTCGATGACCATACCGCTCGGCACCGGCATACACCGCCGCATGGTGTATGTGGAGCTTGAGGATGGCGCACGGCTCGAAGACGTGGCCAAGGCCGTGAAGGAAGACCCGTACTTCGCTTCCGACGAAACCCATGTGATGGCCGTGGCTTCGGTGGACGACGTGAAAGACATGGGCCATGGCGTGAACATGGTGCGCAAGGGCGTGAGCGGCAAGACTCAGAACCAGCGTTTCGAGTTCAACATGAGCATCAACAATCCCGCTCTTACAGCTCAGATACTCGTGGGTGTGGCTCGCGCTTCGATGCTTCAGCGTCCGGGTGCCTACACCATGATAGAGATACCTGTGATCGATCTTCTGCCGGGCGACCGCGAAGAGCTGATACGCCATCTGGTATAACGCACCCAACCATATCGGTCGGGGCAGCGCGACAAATGGCAACCCGAATGACCAAATATCTGAAAGCACTCCGATATCTGAAAAGCGAAGACTGACCTCGCTTACAGCAATACATTTCTGCGGATGGCTCCATGACAGCATGGCGGCCATCCGCTCTTTTATGCGCACGGACTTGCACAGGATATAAGTAATGAGTAAATTTGCGATATTATGATTACAGCAGAACAACGATTAGCTTTAGAAGAAAAAGTGCTTGATATGCTCCGCACGGTGTATGATCCGGAGATTCCGGTCGACGTGTACAGCCTGGGGCTTATCTACAAGATCGACATCGACGACGACGCAAACCTGCACATCGACATGACGCTTACCGCCCCCAACTGCCCGGCGGCCGACTTCATAATTGAAGACATGCGCATGAAACTCGAAAGCATCGAGGGCATAGCAAGCGTGGATATCAACATTGTGTTTGAACCTGAATGGAACAAGGACATGATGAGCGAGGAAGCCAAACTTGAATTAGGATTTCTTTGACCCGCACGACACTGAGCATGACACTACGCGACCGCACATATTTCATAAGCGACATGCACATCGGCGCCGGATACATAGCCGACCGACATGAACATGAACGTCGCCTTGTGGGCTGGCTGCGGTCGATAGCCCCCACAGCCAAGGCAATATATCTGCTCGGCGACATACTTGACTACTGGTATGAGTACCGTACGGTGGTACCCAGGGGATATGTACGTTTTTTCGGCGCTCTGGCCGAACTGGCCGACAATGGCGTGAAGATAACATGGCTTAAGGGCAACCATGATATATGGATATTTGACTATCTGCCATCGGAAATAGGCCTGACGGTGGTTGACGGAGTGCTTGACTGTATGATAGACAATCGCCGGTTTGTGATGGAACACGGCGATGGCGTGGGCGAGATGCGACGTTCGTACCGCATGATGCGGAGCTTGTTCCGCAACCGCTTCGCCCAATGGCTATATGCCGCCATACATCCGCGGTGGACAGTGGGATTCGCGCACCGGTGGTCGAAGCACAGCCGCCTGAATCCCGGCTTCATATATCCCGACGACATAGCCCATGACGATCCGCTGATGAAATTTGCAGACCGATATATGCAGGAAAACGGCCATGTAGACTACTTTGTGTTCGGGCACCGTCACATAGCCACAGACAAAACCATAGCACCCGATTCGCGTCTGATAGTGCTTGGCGACGGCTTCCGGCTCATGACCTACGGCGTGTGGGACGGCAGAGAATTCAGGCTTGAAAAGATGAAAAATCAGCAAAATGGCATATAATTAACAATGCTTAACAATCAGCACTTCTCCTCACAACCTCCAACACATCTCTGACCACCAACACATTAAGCTTTGCAACACCAAATATATCATTAAAAACACTGCTGCAAAACATATAAAAATGTTTGTCAAAGGCCGATTTTTAGAGATACCTTTGCGGTACAAACCTAACACAATCTTTTTTACCTTAGAAATTGTACCTATTGGAAACTCATAAAAAGGGACTATGCGAGTAGGCCCTTTTTATTTTAATTAACAATATCTATGGCTATAACCTACAACCGCAATGACGATAAGATCATATTGTGTCGGGAGTTCAGTTCTGATACAGAAGCCCTCATAGCCAAAGCGGCACTTGAACAAGAAGGTATAATCTGTACAATTGACAACGAATTATTTTCACGAATATATCCTATAGGGCTCAATCAACTTGGCGGACTCAGACTTATGGTCAAAGGACGTGACCTTGACAGGGCCAATAAAATAATCGATTCACTTAACCTTTCAGGCGAATAATCATGAATACCGAAATTTCCCTCAACAAGAATCATCTGGTAACGACTCTTGGCAAGCCCGCCAGTGAATTTACAAAAGATGACATAATAACTTACGTGACACAGCAAGGCATAGACATGATCAACTTCATGTATCCGGCCGGCGACGGACGTCTTAAGACACTTAATTTCGTAATCAACGACGCCATATATCTCGACACCATACTAAGCTACGGAGAGCGCGTCGACGGCTCAAGCCTGTTTTCACATATCGAAGCCGGCAACAGCGACCTCTACGTGATGCCGCGTTTCAGCACTGCTTTTCTCGACCCGTTCGCACCGTTGCCTACGGTGACCATGCTTTGCACATTCTTTGACAAAGAAGGCAATCCGCTCGACAATTCTCCGGAACATATCCTCGACAAGGCCTGCCGCGAATTTACCCGCGTCACCGGCCTGCAGTTCGAGGCCATGGGCGAGCTGGAATACTATGTCATAGCTCCAGAGACCGACAGCTATCCGGCCACAGACCAGCGCGGATATCACGAGTCGGCTCCGTTTGCAAAGACAGGTGATTTCCGCGCCCTCTGCATGAGCTATATAGCACAGGCCGGCGGACAGATCAAATACGGCCACTCCGAGGTGGGCAACTTTACCGCCGACGGACTCACCTACGAACAGAATGAAATAGAGTTTCTGCCCGTACGCGCTCAAAATGCGGCCGATCAGCTTGTCATAGCCAAATGGATCATACGCAATCTGGCCCACCGGTCAAACCTCACGGTCACTTTCGCGCCCAAAATAACCACCGGAAAAGCCGGATCGGGTCTACACATCCACATGCGCATGACAGACCCGGAAACAGGCCGCAACATGATGCTTGCCGATAACCGCGAGCTAAGCGAAACCGCCCGACGCGCCATAGCCGGAATGATGGATATGGCTCCGTCCATAACTGCGTTCGGCAACACCAATCCAACATCCTACTTCCGCCTGGTGCCGCATCAGGAAGCTCCGACCAACGTATGCTGGGGCGACCGCAACCGATCGGTACTCGTGCGCGTTCCTCTGGGATGGACTGCAGACACCGATATGTGCGCCGCAGCCAATCCGGGGTCATGTGCAGCCAAAGGCGCAGCAGACCGCAAGCAGACCGTGGAGATACGCTCGGCCGACGGATCAGCCGATGTGTACCTGCTTATGGCCTCACTGGCCGTAGCCTGCCGCCACGGATGGGAAATGACTGATGCCCTCGGTAAAGCGGCCGACACATATGTGGATGTTGACATACACCGCACCGAAAACGCCGCACGGACAGCATCTCTGAGCCATCTTCCGGCATCTTGCTGCGAATCGGCCGAAGCTCTCGAACACGACCGCGACATTTATGAGCAAGGTGGTGTATTTACAAAATCCATAATAGACGCCACAGTGGCACGTCTGCAAGCATTCGACGACAAGGAACTGGTGAAACAGGCCCGAGCCGACATGAAGCTGATGCGCGAACTCGTGGACCGCTACTTCCACTGCGGATAACCGACTGTCAATATCGGATAGCAGACATACAAAAAAGGCTGGTGCTTCATAATCCTTGCACCGGCCTTGCGCGTTTCTAATCGCCTACGATCGAAGCGATCTTAGTAATTGATGGATTAACAGCTGCAATCCGACCATGCGGGTCGATAAGAAATGACTGCAAGCCTTTGGCCATGGCATATTCCTCAATAAGCGAGGATGCCTCGTCGGCCTTGACAATAGACTGCGACTCCGCCATAAGTCCGTCGCGACGCACTATCTCACGAAAAAGGCGTTCGCTACGGTCGAAATTGACCGCAAGCAAGACGAACCGTTCTTCTGCGGCGTTACCGGCATAACGAGCATATCGCCCTGCCGATATGCGTGATTCGGCGTCGGTCGACGACCAGAAATTCACCAGCACATAACGTCCTCTGTATCCCGACAGCGACTTTTCGCTACCGTCGATGCCAACCACCTTGAAATCCGGAGCATTGATGCCTTCAACGGCAGTGTACGCCCGCTCGGTATTGGCCGATACAGTAAACAGAAGAACCACGAAGAGCGCAATGATCGACATTGTTTTCTTCATTACATTCTTTTTTCATTAAACATTCGTTCATCGGATCTGTCTGCCAATTGCATTTCAATACCGCTGAACGTGCCGATTTTCGGCTGTATCGCATCAACTCTTTGAGCGATAACGTTAAGAATAACACTGCAAAAATACACAATTGTCACCACCTGGCAAAATTAACATGGTGACTTAGCGCATTTTATGCATCACGAACCCTCTCGCCAGCCGCTTGGCAAGCGGCTTACGGGAGTTTTGTTAAATTTGGTTAAGCATGGTGTTTTTCAACTCGTTTCACGCATTCAAGGCTTATATTTCGCATCCACGAGAGTGCGTGCCGCCCCGTAAAAATCGTCCGACAGAAGTTTGCCCAACGATGTCTCGGGATGCTGCGAAAGATAATCGCGTACAATCCGATAACCGATAAAACGGCCAAGCCGTCCGGGCGCGTCGGGAGTCAGTATGGATGTTGAAGGCGCAGGAGCCACAAGACGGTCTGCCACCATCGGGTCGATACTATAAAGCAACTCACGGGAGACGAGTTCGCTCCACGCCTTACGCTCATTGGCTTCGGCCCACTGCATGGCACCGGCATCATATCCAAGCACCCCGGCAAGTGTAGCATCGGGCACTACTCGCATCAAAGCTTCTACAACAGCCCCCTCGTAGAGGATACGCGACAGAGCCGTAGTCCCATCTCCACCCTTATACGGGCAGTGAATACGTATCAGAGACTCTGCCACATCCATAGGAATGCGTCCGGACTCTTTCAGTGGTTTCAGATAGTCATCGACATATCCGGCATAACCCGGATAGTCGGCTCCAAGATAATGGTTGAGAGCTATTATCACCACGCTGTCCATCACCACAACGCTCTGATTATATGGTGAGATTATGCCATAGACATGCTTCGGCACTTCCATATCGGGCAGTTCCAGAGCCATGCGGCCAAACACACCGCCTATCGCCTGCTCTTCCCGGCTCAGGTCGGGAAGCCTGTTCACCACATCCGGCCCGAACACCGACATAGCAGGCGACAAGGCATATTGTGACATCACCACCGAATCGGCATAATCAACGCCGACCGCCCTACGGAGAAATGTCAGCACCGGAGCATAATGGGCGAGCACCGAATCGATCTCCGATGGCGGAATTGCCGCATATCGGGCCGCAGTAAGATCAAAGCGATCAATGGGCACAGCACTATAATCACGGCCATGTTCCGCACTGCCGCACGACAGCAACGCACCGAGTATCGAGAATATCACCGGTATCTGAGAAAATTTCATATCACACATTCATTAATATTTCATATCACACATTCATTAATATGTCAAAATTACTTATTTATTGAACATCTTTGGCCAAAATGAGGTATTAAATTCAGCTATTAAAACATCTTTTTTGTAATTTTGCCACAAATTTATAGATCATGACTTCCATTCGCCACACACTCCGCCTATGCGCCATGTTGCTGACAATGCTGTTGATCGGGCACAGCATCGCCGGTGCCACAGCCAAACGCCAGTTTACAGTGGTGATCGATGCCGGCCATGGAGGCCATGATGCCGGAGCTTTGGGAAAAACCACCAAAGAAAAAGACATCAATCTTGCTGTGGCCAAGGCTCTTGGCGAAATATTCAGCACACAGCACAAGGATATAAAAGTGGTCTTCACACGTACAACAGATGTGTTTGTGACACTTGACGGACGTGTACAGAAAGCAAAAAACGCCAATGCCAACCTATTCATATCGCTTCACTGCAATTCAGCCGCATACGAAAATAAAAACAGGCAGAACCTGTCAGGGACATCGGTCTATGTGCTCGGTCCGGATGCAGCAGACGCGAATCTCGACATTGCCATTCGCGAAAATCAGTCAATTCTGCTTGAACCTGATCATACGACACGCTATCAGGGATTTGACAACTCGCCCGAATATTACATCTTCGCAGAGATAAGCCAGAATAAGATGCAAGGCAAGAGCAACGATGTGGCAGCTGCCATACAACACCAGCTCACAAGTTATGCCGGTCTTAAAGACAATAAGGTACGCGAAAGCAGCAAAATATTTCTTTTGAAACACGCCACAGTCCCCACCGTACTTGTCGAAATGGACTTCATCTGCAATCCACAGCGAGAACGATATCTCAATTCCGAGGCAGGCCAGCAGAAGATAGCTCAGGCCATCTGCAACGGTGTGGCAAAGTTCTTAAACACAAAAGCCGAATATGATACAGACTGCAACGAGCGCCACAGCGACTCCTCATCCGTTTTGCCGGAAACCGAAACCGGCACTGCCCCCACAGCGTCCGGCAATATCACTTATCGTATACAATTTCTCACTTCACCACGGAAACTGGCAGAAAGATCATCGCAGTTCAAAGACCTCGAACACGTTACATACTACACAGACGGCCGCTCTTACAAATATACATGTGGCGAATACAAGTCGCAGAAAGCCGCAACGGACGATCTCAACAAAGTAAGAAAAAAATTTCCAGACGCATTTATTATTAAAATGCAAAATGGCAAACGTATTAAATAACACTTAAACATGAAATTCAAACATTCAAAGGAATTCACAATAGGGCTATCAGTTATAATCGCAGTAATCGTACTGTTTTTCGGCATCGAATACCTGAAGGGCAGCAATATATTCAAGCCGACAAACTACTATACGGCATCTTATACCAATGTGGCAGGCCTGTCACAATCGGCTCCGGTAACTATCAACGGATATAAGGTAGGCCTTGTGAGCGACATCAGATATGAATACGACAATCCCGGACATATAACCGTGGAAATGAGTCTAAACAAGGAACTCCGGATCCCCAAAGGCTCCAAAGCGGTATTGGTTACAGACATGCTCGGCACATCGTCAATAGAACTGCAAATGGAATCCGGCACAAACTACTATAACGTAGGCGATGTGATCATCGGCGAGAGATCGGCGGGACTCATGAGCGACGTCACCAACGACCTGCTACCAACCGTCAGCGCCATCATGCCTAAAATAGACACATTGATAACATCACTCAACGCCATAGCCTCAAGTCCGGCACTGAAAAGCTCGATCGAGCATCTCGACAACGCCCTTGCAAACATCGAGGCCGGCAGCGTACAACTCAACGCCATGATGGCAAAAATGCCGGCCATGGCAAACGATGCGTCGGCTACAATGGCAAACGCCAAGACCATATCCGAAGATCTGTCGACCATAGCCGGCAATCTCTCAGGTGTGTCAAACCAGCTTAAAGACATGCCGCTGCAAGCCACTGTGGACAATATAGCCCAGACATCCGAATCACTTCGACAGCTCATGGCGAAGCTCAACAGCCCCGAATCGTCGCTCGGCCTGATGCTCAACGATACCGGACTTTACAACAATCTTAACGCCGCATCCGCAAGCCTTGACTCCCTTCTGCGCGACGTTAAGAAAAACCCCAAACGCTACATAAGCATCAAACTATTGTAAGCGGCCTTGGTTGCTATTTAGATTTATTACAAATAATACACAACGACCGATTTGCATGGCGCAATAACGCGAATCCATTTGCTCATCGGTCGTTTTAATATCTGCAAATTTAAAGCAACACTTCATAGCCTTATCATAATTCACACCGTAACTATCTATCTCACCACCAATTACGCACAATATCTAAACATTTGATTAAACCGCAAACAATCATCGACATAATAAACTGAATTTCAACACACTGCAACGTTATTCACATTTGCAAATAAAAACACGATTGTTTTTGACAAAAAAATATCGGAACTTTGTATTGAAAAAGTATAGCAGACATAAACAGAAAAGCAGACCCCTATTTCAGATTGACAATGACGGAAAATCACTTACAACTATGGGACCGGTGCCTGAATATATTTCAGGACAATCTGCCCGCAGAGCAGTTTGATGCCTGGTTTCGTCCGGTAACATCAGTGAGCTTCAGCGATAACAAGCTCGTGCTGATGGTGCCCTCACAATTCTTTATCGAGCAGCTGGAAGAACGCTACACCAATCTGTTGCGCCGTACGCTCTATAAAGTATATGGGGCCTCAATGAAGCTATACTATCATTTCAACCAGGTAAGCAACGAGCCGTCCACAGGTGTGACCATGGGCAGCTCAAAGCCCAGTTCGGCCGTAGCACCGAAGCCCGGAGCCTCGTCAAATCCATTCCGTCAGCAGACAGAGCCTCAGGAAATCAATGCGCAACTCAACCCGAACTACACGTTTGAGAACTACTGCGACAGCATCAGCAACCGCGTAGCCCGCTCCATCGGTGAAGCCATAGCCAACGATCCGAAATGCAAGACCTTCAACCCGCTTTTCGTATTTGGAGCTCCAGGTGTCGGAAAGACCCATCTCATTCAGGCCATTGGTATACGCATAAAGGAAAACAGCCCGTTATCGCGAGTGCTTTATATCACTGCCCGTCTTTTCGAAAGCCAGTATACAACAGCTGTGCGTAATGGCAAAATCAACGATTTTATCAGTTTCTACCAAAGTATCGACACCCTCATCATCGATGACATTCAGGATCTGATAGGCAACAAGCCCGGCACGCAAAATGCATTCTTCCACATATTCAACCACCTCATACTAAACCAGAAGCAACTCATTCTGGCCAGCGACTGCTGTCCTTCGAAGATGGAAGGCATGGAAAAACGCCTTGTATCGCGATTCACCATGGGTATGACAGCCGAGCTTGAGCACCCCGACTATCAATTGCGCAAAGAAGTGCTCCGCCAGAAGGCCGAACAGGACGGTCTGGAATTGCCGGAGGATGTAGTGGATTACATTGCATCTAATGTGACTGAAAGCATCCGCGAGCTTGAAGGCATAGTGGTATCGGTAACCGCACACGCCGCTATTCTCAATCAGGAAATATCTCTCGACCTGACACGCAAAGTATTGGCAAATGCTGTAAAAATCAACCAACGTCAGATCAATTTCGAGATCATAACTCAGGAAGTGGCATCGTACTATCAGGTAGATCCCGATCAGATATTCACCAAATCACGAAAACGTGAGATATCAGATGCCCGACAGATGGTGATGTATATGGCCAAGAAGCATGCCAAAATGCCTTTGACTGCAATCGGCACTCGCTTGTCACGCACACATGCCACCGTGCTTTACGCCTGCAAGAACATCGAAGAAAGACTCGGCATAGAAAAACAGCTACAAACCGATGTGTCTAAAATCGAAAGCACTTTGCTAAAATAGAGCCATAATCACACAACGGAAATAAGACTCATCTAAAAGACATACAAACAATAGGCCGACAAGAGATTTCTTGTCGGCCTATTGTTTGCAAACGCCTTGATTGTCATTTTACACCGCTTCAGACCGCACCGGCATGCGAGACTTGCGGCGACGGGCACGCTCTGTCAGACGACGGCGCACCGGCTCATCATAGTATTTCATAGCCATATATGCAAGTAATATACTGCCGGCAAACACTCCGGCCGCCATCGGCCATGCCTGAGCAAACGACAGCCCCTCGCCCCACACCCATGCGTAAAACAAGTACATAAGCGGATAATGCACTATATACAACGGATAAGATAGCTCACCGCAAAAACGGCACAAGCTATGCGTCATGCCTACCACTTCACCCGACGCCCCGATATATACCAGCACCGGAAATACCACTATCACACATCCTATATCGAAAAGAGCGTTAGCCCACGGCTGAGATCCATCGCCAATATAAGGCATGGACAACAACAATACTATAAATGCCGAACAGATCCAAAACGCACCTTTAATCCTGCGAGGACGAAATACACGCGACATCAGCAACCCTGCCGAAAATGAGAATGTCAGCCGCAGCATGCCGCCAAGAAAATTATACTCGCCAAGACTCCATCCTACACCGATATGGCCGAAGCCCGACAAATCGCACAACGCAAATGCCGCAAGCCCGGCACCAGACAAAGCCACCACATAGGCAAGCCCCCTTACGGACAGCCGGCGCAAAAGCAAAGCATACAATATATTACCTATATATTCGAAAAACAGCGACCAGGCAGGGCCATTGAGAGGAAACATCTCCCCATTGCCACGCACTTCATACACACACCCCGGTGTAGCCGGGATAAACGCAAGCATCAACGCAGCCGACAAAAACACCATGCCGCCCGACACTTCCGTGCCATCCCACATCACCGAACCCTGTACGAAAAATGCCACCACTCCGATCAATATACCCAAAACAAGCATCGGATGCAAACGTATAAGTCTTCTTCGGAAAAATTCCCCGGCAGTAAGTCCCTTGCTCCAACGATCGTCGTAAGCATAGCCTATGACAAACCCCGACAGCATAAAGAAAAAATCCACTGCCAGATATCCGTGATTGAATTTCTGATCCACCGGCGATGTGGCAAAACCCTCAAACACATGATACCACACCACCATAAAAGCCGCCACTCCCCTCAGCCCGTCAAGAAGCATGTAGCGCGACTTGCCTGCGGCATTTGATATTTTATTATCCATTGTCATTAAAGATTAACCGATTGATTCGATGCCACAAAGATACACACTATCCGCCACGCGGCATTTGTCCTACATCAAAAACCACGTTTCACGGCATCGGCCCGCAAACGGCTCAATGTCGACAACGTAATGCCGAGATAGGAAGCCACATATCCCAACTGCGCCCTGCGACTCACTTCAGGAAACTGATCCACAAAAGCTTCATAGCGATCTTTCGCTGACAACGTAAGACGCTCTTTGTGTGAACGATGCAGACGTCTGTACTCGTTTTGATGGATTATTCTCCCCCAATTGGCCAGATCAAGCCTCGTCGACCAAAGCATACGCAAGTCGGTGAGAGCGATCCTGTACACTTCGACAGGTTCAATGGTCTCAACATATTCCTGACTCATCTCGTCATAGTACAGTTCATCCATACTGAACACTATGCCACCCTCAACTGAAAACGACGTGGTGATCTCCTCGCCGCCTTCCATCCAGAACGAACGCGTCATGCCACGCTCTATGAACCAGGCACTACCCACACGTTCGCCAGCCCGCACCAACTGATGTCGGCGTGGAAACTCACACCGCTCCACACACTCCTTCAGCGCAGACACCGACTCGTCCGACACCGGACACAGCCCTCTCATTATCTCTATGACCCTATCCATATACTTTTGACAAAGATAGCAATAAACATGATTTTTTCGCTAATTTTGTGAGCATGAATCAACGCCGATCCAATATAGAACTGCTTCGCATCATATCCATGGCCATGGTAGTGATGGTACATCTCGACTGCGCCGCACTGGGCTACCCGTCAACATCAGGCTCTCTAATGTCCGTCTCTGCCACCGACTGGTGGAAACTCACAGTAGAATCCATAGTTATAATAGGAGTCAACTGCTTCACGCTGATATCGGGATATTTCGGCATAAAAGCACGCTGGAGCGGATTTGTCCGCCTCACCGCGCAATGCCTCGTATACTCCGTAGGCATATACACCGTATTATCCCTGACCGGACTCATCCCATGGTCATGGGATGAGTGGGTGGAATCGTGGATGGTCTACACCCACACCGACCTGTGGTATGTGCCTGCCTATCTCTGCCTGTGGCTTATCAGCCCATGGCTCAACACAGCCGCCGCCCAAATACCGCGCCGGCAGTTCGGCACAGCACTTGGCGCATTCATACTGTTCAATATCTGGGCGGGATGGATATGGGAAGGCGCATTCAATGCCTACGGTTACACAGCGATGCAACTCATCATGATGTATCTTATCGGCAGATATATAAGCCTCTACATACCGTTTTCAAAAGTCAGCACCGCACGGCGTCGCATGGTGGCATTCGCGGTCTATCTGCTGTGCACCGCCGCCATCACTGTCACGGCCGTGTACATCGGACCGCTTAAAGCGTTTGCCTACAACTCACCGCTTGTCATCGCCTCATCGATAGCATTCTTCATTCTTTTCACCACATTGCACATACAGTCAAAGGCCATCAACCGGATTGCGGCAGGAGCCTTCGCCGTATATCTCATACATAAGAATCCTTATATATGGGGCGGCATCATCAAGCCTCTGTGCCTGCGCATGTGGCACGAATGCGATCTTGCCGGCTACACTCTTTTCGCCATAGGCATGACCACAGTCACATATCTTGCATGCTCGGCCATAGACCTCGGCCGACAATGGCTATTCAGGCAGTTTGAATCCGCAGGACGTAATAAAATCAAGGTATAGACGGGAGAAATGCTCGTTGGCCTCACGTGTATAACGCACATCCGTGTACACCTGAGCCAGAGTCTGCTTGCCGTTCTCGGCCACAAACCTGCGGTTTTCGTCAAGAGACTCCTTCAGCGCATAGATACGGCGTATGTCGTCGTCTGAAAAATCACGATATACCTCCTTGTGCATTATAGCCTCCAGCGGCAGACGATCCGACATCGGGGTATCGTCGTCGACCGGATATCCCACCGCTATCGTCGTCACCGGCACCACTCGCGAAGGAAGTGACAACACACGGGCTATTTCAGGCGCATTATAGGTGGTGGTTCCCAGATAGCAACAGCCGAGTCCGTTCATCTCGGCTATGGCACAGAACTGCTGAGCGAATATCGAGGCATCGATCACCGCCCAGGAAAAAGCCTGAAAATTGTCATATCCAGTGGAAGCATCGCCCACCTTACACCAATGTTCAAACCTATTGAAGTCAGCACAGAAAGTCAGAAGCACCGACCCGGAAGACGTTGCCGAAGGCTGATTGAAATGAGCCGGAGCCAACCGCGCCTTACCCTCGGCCGTACGAGTCACCACCACAGAATACAGCTGCATATTACCGGTATTGGGAGCTTGGGCAGCGGCGGCGATCATCTCCGAAAGCAATTCTTCCGGCACCTGAGCGTCAGTATAGCGCCGCACCGTACGCCGAGTATTGAAATATCGCATATACTTTTCCATAGCTTTACATATTCAAAATTACATACCCCAAAAATACTAAAAAACTACATTTTCACCAAATTCGACAACTTATCAACAAATCATGGTTAAACTGCAAAATTGATTTGGCCATGTCAAAAATAATAGCAAATTTTGCAACAACATTATCCAAGACTTACCAACGATTTAACACTGTGGAAAAGAAAATCTACACTTACGACGACGCCTACAAGGCTTCGCTCCAGTACTTTGACGGCGACGAGCTTGCCGCACGCGTGTGGGTGAGCAAATACGCCCTTAAAGACTCGCACGGCAACATCTATGAAGAGACACCCGCCGACATGCACCGCCGCATAGCATCGGAACTGGCCCGCGTGGAAGCCAGATACCCCAACCCTATGAGCGAGGACGAAATATTCGGCCTACTCGACCACTTCCGATACATAGTGCCACAGGGCAGCCCGATGACCGGAATCGGCAACAGCTACCAGGTGGCATCTCTGTCCAACTGTTTTGTCATCGGTGTCGACGGCAAGCCGGACTCCTACGGCGGTGTGATCAAAATCGACGAAGAACAGGTGCAGCTCATGAAACGTCGAGGCGGTGTAGGCCACGATCTTTCGCACATTCGTCCCAAAGGCATGCCCGTAAAAAACTCCGCCCTCACATCCACAGGCATAGTGCCATTCATGGAACGCTACTCCAACTCTACCCGTGAAGTGGCTCAGGACGGACGCCGCGGAGCTCTCATGCTCACCGTAAGCATAAAGCATCCCGACTCCGAAGCTTTTATCGATGCCAAGATGACCGAAGGCAAAGTCACCGGAGCAAACGTATCGGTACGCATCGACGACGCATTCATGCAGGCAGCCACAGATGCCCGCCCCTACATGCAGCAATACCCTATCGACAGCGACAGTCCTCTGGTCACTAAAGAAATCGACGCCTCAAAGCTCTGGAATAAAATAGTGCACAACGCCTGGAAATCGGCGGAACCCGGAGTCTTGTTTTGGGACACTATCACCCGCGAATCGGTTCCTGACTGCTATGCCGACCTCGGATTCCAGACCATATCCACCAACCCTTGCGGCGAAATACCTCTGTGTCCCTACGACAGCTGCCGCCTGCTGGCCATCAACCTCTACTCCTATGTAAAAAATCCGTTCACCCCCGAAGCGGAATTTGACTTTGAGCTCTTCCGCGTACACGTGGCCAAAGCACAGCGCATAATGGACGACATCATCGATCTGGAAATGGAGAAAATAGACCAGATCTTAGCCAAAATAGCATCGGATCCGGAGACTGAAGAAGTAAAGCAGACCGAGCTTAAACTCTGGGACAAGATACGATCCAAGACCCTCAAAGGCCGTCGAACAGGTGTAGGCACTACCGGCGAAGGCGACATGCTTGCCGCTCTCGGACTAAGATACGGCACCCCCGAATCGACAGAATTCTCCACCACTGTACACCGTGAACTGGCCTTGGCTGCCTACGGATCGTCGTGCGACATGGCAACAGAACGCGGAGCATTTGAGATCTATGATGCAGAACGCGAAGCCGACAATCCGTTCATTAGCCGCATACGCGAAGTGGACCCCGAACTATACGAACGTATCCGCGTCAACGGTCGCCGCAACATAGCATGCCTTACCATAGCCCCCACCGGAACCACAAGTCTCATGACACAGACATCGAGCGGCATCGAACCGGTGTTCATGCCGGTATACAAACGCCGCCGCAAAGTCAACCCCAACGACACCGAAGTACGCGTGGACTACGTAGACGAATCGGGCGACGCATTTGAGGAATACATCGTCTATCACCCGAAATTCATCACCTGGATGAAGGTCAACGGCATCGAAGTAAAGTCCGACTACACACAGGAAGAACTTGACAGGCTCGTAGCACGCTCACCTTATTATAAAGCCACTGCCAATGATGTGAACTGGATGGAGAAAGTGCGCATGCAAGGCAGTGTGCAGAAGTGGGTCGACCACTCCATTTC
>CAJTQH010000018.1:27596-29920 GCA_910578305.1 uncultured Muribaculaceae bacterium | reverse complement strand
AGCCAGCCACACCATCTGCGCTTCTGTCGCGGCTTTCTTGAGGTTTTTCACAAGCTCCTGCTTGTCGGCCGGTATCTCGTATTCAGGCTCGAACGAACGGTCTTTGTCTATGCCGAAGTCTTTCTTGCGCAAGTCACGTATGTGGCCGTAGCTCGACATCACTTTGTAATCCTTGCCGAGAAATTTTTCTATGGTCTTTGCCTTTGCAGGAGACTCCACTATGACCAGATTCTTAATCATCGTATATGAGGGTTTGGTTTTATTCAGCCGACAAAATTAGAAAAAGTTATTCATATTTCTGTCAACACCTTATTTATTTTAACATACTGTGCCATCCATAAAGATTATATCTTTAAGGACATGTAGTGGATATGTGTTTTTAGCAATTCTATTTTAGCAGCATGCCTGAAGCTACAGCGTCGGCGGTTTCCTTGCCTTGGCTCTGAGCAGCTATAGCGAGCGCGAACGCAAATGTGTTGGCTGGCCCGTTTCCGGTGGTGATATTGCCATCTGTTTCCACCGGATTGCCGGTCATGACGGTGCCGGTGGTGACGAGTTGTTCGCAGCCGGGATAGCATGTGGCGCGGCGGTCTTCGAGCAGGCCCAGAGGAGCGAGTACCATGGCGGGTGAGGCGCAGATGGCGGCTATGTTTCGGCCTGCGGCATTCTGGGCGCGCAGCATGTCCGACAACTTTTCGCAGGCTGCCAGATTGGTGGCTCCGGGCAGTCCGCCTGGGCAGATGAGCCATTCGGCTTCTGTGGCGGCATCGAGGTCGGCGATGAGTCGATCGGCTTTCACTGTTACACCATGAGCTCCGGTCACTTCAAGTCCGGCATTGATGGATACTGTAGAGACTTCCATGCCTGCGCGACGCAGCACATCGATAGTGCCGAGGGCTTCCACTTCTTCGAATCCGTCGGCCAGAAATAAGTATGATTGCATTTGTGTCAGGTGTGTTATGAGGTTGATATATGTTGACAAAAATAGAGATTATAAGTGGAATAATAACTACCTTTGTGTAAAATTAGTTCAGATGGCCAGAAAATTCACTCTTTTGGTTGTGGCACTTGTGCTCATGACGGCATGCTCCGGTCGTGTCGACAGCTATCGGCGATGCAGTGGCAGTGTGTGGGCTACGGCCTACAATGTGGTATACAGTGGCGGACGTGACCTCGACGACTCCATGATGGTGGTGATGCGACGTGTCGAGCGGTCTTTGTCGCCGTTCGACAAAGAGTCGGTCATAAGCCGCATCAACCGTGGCGAGAGTGTGCGGGTCGATACCATGCTGCGGCGTGTATTTGAAACTTCGCAGTATGTGTGCCGCATAAGCGGAGGGGTGTTTGACCCTACGGTGGCGCCATTGGTCAATCTATGGGGGTTCGGTTACGACAATGCCGCAGTAGAGCCGTCGCAAGAATCCATAGACAGCGCTCTGACCCATGTGGGTCTGCCGGGGTGCCGTCTCGATGCCGACACCATAGAGCGCCTGTCGGAGCATACAGAGTTTAATTTCAGTGCCATAACCAAGGGCTATGGATGCGATATGGTGGGAGAGATGCTGTTTCGCAACGGCTGTGCCGATTATATGGTGGAGATAGGCGGGGAGATTGCAGTCAGAGGCAAGAACCCGCGTGGTGAGAAATGGCACATACAGATCGATGCTCCTGTCGAAGGTATGGGCGTTGGGGAGAAATCCATGGGAGTTATCGAACTTACTGATGCAGGCATGGCCACATCGGGCAATTACCGTAACTACCGCACCACTCCGTCGGGTAAAGTGTGGCACACGATAGATCCGCGCACGGGGCGTCCGGCCGAGACCACTACGCTAAGTGCCACAGTGATAGCACCTACTTGCATGATGGCCGATGCGCTTGCAACGGCATGTAAGGCCATGATGCCCTCCGATGCTCTGGCCATGATCAACGGGGTCGAGGGTGTGGAGGCTCTGCTGGTGGTACGCGGCGACGTTGATGGTGATATGACGGTGCGATCCACTGCCGGATTCCCTCCATTTGTGAAATGAAATAAAAAAAATATGCTCATGGCGCAAAACAGAGCTGTAGCCGGCATAAGCAGGCTGTAACTTTGCAGCGTTATGAGAAAGATCGAAAAAATTATAATTCACTGCTCGGCAACGCCCGAAGGCCGAAATGTGATAGTTGGCGACATCGACCGCTGGCATAAAGACCGCGGATTCAGATGTGTTGGATATCATTATGTGATATATCTTGACGGAAATGTGGCACGCGGACGTGATGAGTCGGAAATCGGCGCGCATTGCTCCGGGCATAACGCGCGGTCGATAGGGGTGTGCTAT
>CAJTQH010000018.1:0-27548 GCA_910578305.1 uncultured Muribaculaceae bacterium | reverse complement strand
GTATCCGGGGGCTACAGTGCATGGACACCGTGAATTTGCCGCAAAGGCATGTCCGTGTTTCGATGTCGCGTCAGAGTTCGGGCTTTGAATGTATTACTTATGCAGGCATGTGCTTTTTTAAGTGAACATCGTATAATATTAGCGGTAAATTATTAAAATGCTTTGTGGATGGAGAGATATTTGGTAATTTTGCACCTGCATTTTTATACGTCATTTATAATAAAAGTACTTTGATATCGTTCATTGGAAAATATAGAACAGACAACCCCGGATTGCTGTTGTCTGTAATGCCCATCGTGGTACTGTTGGGCACATTGATTACATTGATAGTATGCGTCGGCTCTGATGCCGTGCAGGATTATAGTTACTATATATTGGGTTCGGCAGCGGCCGTATGCCTTGTCGCAGGACTTCTGTTTACACGCCGTCGCCGATGTCTGCTGCCGGGGCTTATGAAGAGTGCTCGGCAGATATTGCCGGCTGTGCCCATATTGCTGCTTATAGGCACACTTTCGTCTACATGGATGTTGAGCGGGGTGGTGCCGTTGCTTATCGATTACGGACTGGTGATGCTTGATCCATCGACATTTCTGTTTATTGCCTGTATGACGTGTTCGGTGGTGTCGGTGGTTACCGGAAGTTCATGGACCACGATTGCCACTATCGGAGTGGCACTGATGGGTGTAGGCTCCGCCATGGGGTATAGCCCGGGCTGGGTGGCTGGTGCGATAATATCGGGTGCTTACTTCGGCGACAAGGTGTCGCCATTGTCCGATACTACTGTTCTGGCTGCATCGACATGTGGTGTGCCGCTCTTTACCCACATACGTTATCTCATGCTCACATCCATACCGGCAATGGCTGTTGCTTTGGCTGTGTATCTTGTGGCAGGCTATTGCAGCGACCTCACATCCGGAGGTCATGCCCGGGAGATGACCGAGGCTATTCAGGCTACATTCAATATCAGCGCATGGGTACTTGTGATACCGGCGTTGACTATGGTTATGATAATATTGCGTGCAGGCACGTCATGGACTCTTGCGGTGGGCTCGCTCGCAGGACTGGCAGGAATATGGGTGTTTCAGCCGCATATAGGAGTTGCGCTTGGCGGTGGAGACGTGTCGGTGGCGGGAGTTGTGGCTGTCTCAGCCAAGGTGTTGTTTACATCTACATCAGTATCGACAGGCAGTGCCATGCTTGATCCTCTTGTGGCTACAGGTGGAGCGGAAGGCATGTTGTCTACGGTGTGGCTTGTGCTGTCGGCTATGGTGTTCGGTGGAGCGATGATTGGTACCGGTATGCTTGGCACCATAACCCGTGCCATCACTTCCGGGCTGAGTCGTGCACGATCGCTTGTGGCCACAACAGTGGGAAGCGGCTTGTTCCTTAATTCATGTACTGGCGATCAGTATCTTTCCATCATAATTGGCGGGAATGTCTATCGCACTACTTATCAGCGTCTGAATGTCAAGCCGCAGACCCTTAGCCGCACGCTTGAAGACTCTATATCGGTGACATCTGTACTCATACCCTGGAATTCGTGCGGAGTCACACAGTCGACAGTGCTTGGAGTTGCCACACTTACATATATGCCTTTCTGCATATTCAATATCATGAGTCCGGTAATGACCATGGTCATGGCGTGGTCGGGATGGCGTATACATAAGACTCACATGTTGAATACCTCGTCCTCGGTTGGATAATAGGAGTTTATTGTCCCGGATGGCAATCTTTTTGGGTTAATGTTTGTTTATTCCGATAAATGGTATTAATTTTGTGGGTGAATCCCTAAGGCATGATTTTGTGCCGGTCTGACGTTAAGGACGCAGGATGTGTCCGTGTATGACAGAGAGGGTTATCCGATATTTATAATTCACCATACATTTTCCAAAAATCCGGCGATACCCCGCTTGCAGGGTGGCTGAAGATTATGTCGGCACTGATTAGACGTGCATGGCATCTCGGATACCGGACGTGGATTCAGGTAAAATATAATCCATCTTTAAACTATTTATGTACAACATTTCAGAGCTTAACGCGATGAGCGATGCCGAACTCAAAGGTGTTGCCGATTCGATGGGGCTTAAAAAGGTAGATCTGGCAGACCGTGACGGCACAGTATATCGTATCCTTGACCAACAGGCTATAGACCTGGCTTCATCGGCTTCAGAAAAGAAAAAGCGTGCTCCCAAAGAACCTAAAGCCAAAACCAAGAATCTGCTGACGAAATTTCGGCTGTGCAGGCTGTGAAGCCGGCTGCCGAATCTGCCGGCAACGAGCCTGCCGCTCCTGCGAAACGTCGCGGACGCAAGCCCAAGGCTGAAACAAAGCAGCCCGACGTAGTCGCAGCCACCGAGACGGCAGTTGTCGAAGACGCTCCCATACCGACACCGACTCCCGAAGTTGTCGAGCCTGTATCGGCCGACAAGCCCAAGCGTGGACGACGCAGCCGCATAAAAGATACAGACGAAAGCACTCAGACGCAGCTGGCTGACAATTCTGCTGCTTCGGTCGGCACGGATGTTGCTGAGGTCGAGGTCATGACAACTCCTGCTGACACTCAGCCGGAGGTTGCGAATGAAAACACTGAAACTCCGGCTGCCCAACAGACCGCACAGGATGACAAAGCCATTCAGTCGACTGATCGTCAGGGCGATGACAATGGCGGTCATCAGCAGCAACAGCAACAGCGGCGTGATTTCCGACAGAAAGATTCATCGCTCGGATCATTCTTCCCACGCGCCGAAGGCAAGAAGTTTGTGCCTCGTTCGCAGCGTGAAAAGGAAGAGGCTGCCGCAGCCGCAGCCTCGGCACCGATCACCCTCAACGAGCCTTGGCAGCAGGAAAAACTCGAAAAGCAGCAGCAGAAAAACCGCAATAAAAAAAATCGCAACAATAACAACAATCAGAATCAGCAGGGCGGAAATCAGCAACGTCAGCAGCAGGAGCAGCAATACAACTTCGACGGTCTTATAGAGACCACCGGCGTACTGGAAGTGATGCCCGAGGGATATGGATTCCTGCGTTCGAGCGACTACAACTATCTGACTTCGCCCGATGACGTGTATGTGACACAGCAACAGATAAAGTCCTATGCTTTGAAGGCCGGTGACGTAGTGGAGGCCTCGATACGTCCGCCCAAGGAAGGTGAGAAATACTTCCCTATGAGCAAAGTGTTGAGCGTCAACGGACGCTCGCCTGAGTTTATCCGTGACCGCGTGCCTTTTGAACATCTCACGCCGCTTTTTCCTGACGAAAAATTTGATCTTACAAGTGGCCGCTCTGCCAATATCTCTACTCGCGTAGTCGATATGTTCTCGCCCATCGGCAAGGGGCAGCGCGGACTTATAGTGGCTCCGCCCAAGACAGGTAAGACAATTCTTCTTAAGGATATAGCGAATGCGATTGCAGAAAATCATCCGGAGACATACATCATGATATTGCTCATCGACGAACGCCCCGAAGAGGTGACCGACATGAGCCGCAGCGTCAATGCCGAAGTAATCGCATCGACATTCGACGAACCTGCCGACCGTCATGTGAAAATAGCCGGCATAGTACTTGAGAAAGCAAAGCGTCTGGTTGAGTGCGGCCACGACGTAGTGATACTTCTCGACTCTATCACCCGACTGGCACGTGCCTACAACACCGTGTCACCGGCATCGGGCAAGATACTCTCGGGCGGTGTCGATGCAAATGCTCTTCAGAAACCGAAACGCTTCTTCGGAGCCGCGCGAAACATCGAAAACGGCGGCTCGCTCACCATCATTGCCACAGCCCTTACCGAAACAAGTTCGAAGATGGACGAGGTGATATTCGAAGAATTCAAAGGCACAGGCAACATGGAGCTGCAGCTCGACCGAAAGCTCTCCAACAAGCGCATCTTCCCCGCTGTGGACATCATGGCCTCAAGCACACGCCGCGACGATCTGTTGCTGCGCGACGAGACCCTCAACCGCATGTGGATTCTGCGCCGCTTCCTCTCGGACCGCAACAGTATCGAAGCCATGGAATTTATCAAAGATCGCATGGAGCGCACATCGTCCAACGACGAACTTCTCCGCACCATGGGCGACTGATGATTATTCCAGGACTTACACTTGTAACATTATATACAGCGGATGCGATGTCGGTAAGATATCGCATCCGTCGTTTATTTATTTATTGTCTGTCTGGAATGCAAGTCGCGGAGTGCCGTCGTCCACATATATTATGCCACAGTACTTGAATCCGTTGCGCTCGATGGCTTCAAGCATCGGGCGATTCTGTCGGTGTGTGTCGATGCGCAGATTCGGCATGATGGCACGGCAGAAAGTTATGCAGTCGTCCGAAATACGTGGGCGCACCCCCGTCGATACGAGGCGGTGTATGGTGGCATAGGGTGAAGTGTCGTCTATCCATCGGCCTTCTTCGATCACTGCATACGAAGGATCTGCTCCGATGATTAGGCTGAATGCGGCGAGTATTCTGCGGCCCGTGGGGTCGGTGACCACATACATCTGTTGTGAGTTGATGTCATGAAGCAATATCTGCTCCGAAGGATATCCGTCGGGCCATTGTGTCTTATTGCCGTTTTGTCGCATAAATCGTCGGGCATTGTCATAGATGGTAAGCAATGCCGGCAGATCGTCGGGCAAGGCATGTCGGAACAGAAGGTCAGACTCTGTACCCATATGTCACTTGCGCTTGGTGTCGTTTTCCCGTTCACGACGCATGCGCTCCCGGCGCTTGAGGGTGAAGTGCAGCAGCACTATCACCAGCAGCGTGGCGCCTATGATGCCGAAGTAATAGAGATAGTGGCCCTTATAGAACTCGTCGCGGCCCACATAGCTCATCACGGCGAGATAGGCCAGAAATATCAGCGGCAGGGAGGTGGAACGTTTCATTGCTTTACGGTTTCTGGTTTGGTTACGCGATATGGCGACTGCATTGGGTCGAATTCTCCGGCCGACAGATAATTGTAGATGCGCAGGCAGGCCCATGCGTCAATAGCGGCGTAGTGGCATTGTGCTTCTGTAAGTTGTGGCGCTTCCCAATTGGTCAGTCGCTGGCCTTTGGATATGCGGCATCCGAAGAGCAGGCCGTAGATTTTCTGAAGGCTGGCGTCGGCTATATTGTAATCCTGTACATAGCTCTGCAGGTCGACAAAGCCGGAGGGAAGAAATTCTCCGAGTTTGTGCATCATGTAGAAGTCATCTTTTAGCGATAGGCCTATTTTGAGCACATTTTCGTTTTCCATGAAGGCACGCAGTTCGTCGAATATGCCGAGTCGGTTGACACGGAAAAGATAGCTGTGGGTTAGGGTGGATATCTGTACGAGGGCCACTTTGTAGGTGCGTCCTTTCTGGAACGACGGACGAGTTTCTGTGTCGAACCCCACGCGTGTCTCGGCCGACAGTATTGCCAGTGCCTGACGGGCGCTGTCGATGTCGTCGATTACGGTAATTTTGCCGCTGTATTCCACCAGTGGCATTTCTGCAAGAGTCCCTTTGGATATTGATAGCTTTATATTGTCAGATTGCATTAAAGTCGGATGTTGAAAAAGATGGGATGTCGATGACCGGAGTTCCTGGAAATTCGGTGCTGACATAATGCTCTACAAAACGTCGGGTATCGGCTGAAATCACGGCATCGCTGTCGAAGTGATGGTTGTAGAGCACTGAATGAAGCCGCAGTCCCCGTCGGGCTATGGCTTCAAGCGACAGCACGGTGTGGTTGATGGAGCCGAGGCGGCTGTTGGTGACAAGCATCACTGGCAGTTGCCGTGTTGCCGCATAGTCAATGGCAAAGAAGTCATCGGTTATGGGCACCATAAGACCTCCGGCTCCTTCTATTAGCACTACGTCATAGTTCATGGCAAGTCTGTCTATGGCTTCGTCGATCAGCTGCAGATCAATCTCTCGGTGATCCATCGCTGCGGCAAGCTGTGCCGATGCCGGATATGAGAGTACTATTGGCGCCGTGGTGTGGTCGATGTCTTCGGGCATAGTGTCTGTGCCCATTATTTGTCTATGAACTTCGATATCCTCGGAATATTCATCGCACCCGGTCTGTATAAACTTCATTGTTATCACTCGCTTGCCCTCGTTCATGAGTTGGCGAGCCATGTAGCCGGTGGCATAGCTCTTGCCGGCATCGGTGTCTATTCCTGATACAAACAGTATTTCACTCATGGAATTGATGTATTATTTGCCTTTCTTCGGGGTACGCGGCTCGTCGGCATACCTGTTGGGAAACGACAGTTTTACTTCCGGACGCATCATGGCGCGGATGATTAGAAATACTCCGGCGATCACAAACGGTATGCTCAGACACTGACCCATGTTGATCAGCATGTCGGATTCAAATGCCACCTGATCGTTTTTGATGAATTCTATGATGAAGCGGGGGAGGAATATGCCGGTGAGGAATACGCCAAATATCAGTCCCGGACGCTTTTCGGCATTTTTGCGCCAGTACATCCACATGAGCAACGCGAACAGCCCGAAGTAGCAGGCCGCTTCGTACAGCTGGGTCGGATGGCATGCCTGTCCGGCGTATTCAAGTTGCCACTCTTTGGAGCGGACAAACATCATGCCCCACGGCAGGTCGGTGGGCCCGCCGAAGATCTCCGAGTTCATCAGATTGCCCAGACGTATCATGCCCCCCACGAGTGCTATCGGTATAACCAGTCGGTCAAATGTCCACATGGGGCTGCGCTTGGAGGTGAATAGCGAGAAGCAGAGCACGGCGAGAATCACGCCTATAGCTCCACCATGGCTGGCAAGTCCGCCTCGCCATACTTTTATGATCTCTCCTGGATTAGCGCTGTAAAAGTCCCATTCGTAGAAAAATACGTGCCCGAGACGGGCGCCTATTATGGTGCCTGCCATGACCCAGATGAGGAGTATGCCGAGCCAGCGTTCGGGAGCGCCTTCATGTCGGAACATGCGGCCTACGATCTCATAACCCACCATGAATCCTATGGCGAACATGAGTCCGTACCATCGCACGGATATAGGGTTGCTTATGAGTTCGGGACTCACGTCCCATACTATGGAGTCAAGTATCATAGCTTTTGTGCTGAGTTAAATTCACCACAAAGTTACGCACTCTTTTCCATTATCTGAAATAATAAATGCACTAATTCGTGGCGGTGACTTTGCGTTCGTTGCGCAGGATTTCCTGCATCCGGAGCACTATGTCGGGGTGTTCGGTGGCTACATTGTGGAGCTGTCCGGGGTCGGTCGAGTTGTCGTATAGCTGCGGCTCTGCAAGATAGCCGGTCTCAATTTCCGTGCCCCATGGCACAATGGCGGGGCCGGTGCTTGGCTCGATATAAGTCCATTCGGGGGTGCGCACCGAGAGTGTCTTGTCCGAAGCCTGCTCTATCACCCACGGGCGGTGGGTGTGTGATGTGCCGAGTATCACGGGCAATTGATCGCGGCTGTCGGGGGCGGCTCCGGCGGGCATGCGCGCTCCCACGAGCCGGGCTATCGATGCCATCCAGTCGATCTGCGTTGTGAGTGTGGCTGATACCTGTCCGGCAGGTACGTGTCCGGGCCAGCGCACAATCATGGGTATGCGTGTGCCGCCTTCAAATGCACTGTATTTTCCGCCGCGAAGTCCGCCGGTGGGTGAGTGTGTGCCGAGTAGCTCTTTGGCGCGGTCGTCATATCCGTCGTCTACTACCGGGCCGTTGTCGCTCGACAGTATCACCAGTGTGTTGTCGGCAATGCCCAGACTGTCGAGTTCGTCGAGTATTCGACCCACGCACCAGTCAAACTGCACTATGGCATCGCCTCGCACGCCCATGGGATTCTGCCCGCGAAACCGTTCATGTGGAAAACGCGGCACATGCACATCGTTGGTGGCGAAGTACATGAAGAACGGCCGGTCGCTGTGGCTGCGCATGTAGGCTATGGCATGTTCGGTGATGGAGTCGGCTATGTTTTCGTCTTTCCACAGGGCCTTGCCGCCGCCTTTCATGTAACCGATGCGGCTTATGCCGTTGACTATCGACTGGTCGTGTCCGTGGCTCGGACGCATGTTGTAGAGGAGTTCTGGATTGTCTTTTCCTGTGGGTTCGCCGTCGAAATTCTGTTCATAGCTCACTTCGATGGGTGCCGACGGATCGTAATTGGCCACCGAACCGTTTTCGATAAACACGCATGGCACGCGGTCGGCTGTGGCGGCCATGATGTACGAGTAGTCAAATCCGAGATCTGCCAGACCGGCTGCCAGCGGGGCGTTCCAGTCCTGCTCGGCCGTGCGGTCGCCAAGTCCGAGATGCCATTTGCCGAATGCTGCAGTGGAGTAGCCTGCGTGTTTGAACACGTCGGCCATGGTGTACTGTTCGGGGCGTATTATCATGCCGGCATTGCCTGCTGCCACATCCGTTCCGGGCTTGCGCCACGCGTATTCTCCTGTGAGCATGCCGTAGCGCGACGGTGTGCTGGTGGCCGCTGCGGCATGAGCGTCGGTAAACCGTGTGCCCTGCGATGCAAGCCGGTCTACATTCGGAGTGCTCACATTTTTGGCGCCGTAGCATTGCAGGTCGCCGTATCCGAGGTCGTCGGCATATATTATCACTACATTCGGGCGTGATTCCCGGCGGGTATCGTCGGCTTCGGCATGAAGCGACGGTATAATAAGACCGGTAGCCGCAGCAAAGAGAGTCGCGGCTACCGGGCGTTCGTTAATTCTGATTTTTGTCATGTACAGAGTCGGAGTGCCGGGATCAATAAGCAAACATCGGGTATGCCTCCATAGTGGCATTGACCTTGCTGCGCACGGCGGCGATCACTTCGGGGTCTTCGGGGTTGGAGAGCACGGTGTCGATAAGCTCTACGATCTCTACCATGAGGTCTTCCTTGGCGCCGCGTGTGGTGATGGCGGGAGTGCCAAGGCGTATGCCTGAGGTCTGGAAAGGCGAGCGTGAGTCGAAGGGCACCATGTTTTTGTTGGCGGTGATGTCGGCTTCCACAAGCACGCGTTCGGCTACCTTACCTGTAAGTTCGGGGAATTTTGTGCGGAGATCCACGAGTATGCAGTGGTTGTCAGTACCGTTTGATACGATCTTGTATCCCTTGTCCATAAGCGCTTTGGCCATGGCGGCTGCATTTTTCTGAACCTGTATCTGATATTCGCGGTATTCAGGCTTCAGTGCTTCGCCGAAAGCCACTGCCTTGGCGGCGATGACGTGTTCGAGCGGGCCGCCCTGCACACCGGGGAACACGGCTGAGTCGAGTATCGACGACATCATGCGCACCTGTCCTTTGGGAGTGGTCTTTCCCCAGGGGTTTTCAAAGTCTTCGCCCATGAGTATGATGCCGCCGCGCGGGCCGCGGAGTGTCTTGTGGGTGGTAGAGGTGACGATGTGGGCGTATTTCACGGGGTTGTCGAGCAGTCCGGCTGCGATGAGTCCGGCGGGGTGTGCCATGTCGACCATGAATATGGCACCGATTTCATCGGCCAGACGACGCATGCGTGCGTAGTCCCATTCGCGTGAGTATGCGCTGGCACCGCCTATTATGAGGCGCGGACGTTCACGGCGTGCCACCTCTTCCATCTGTTCGTAGTCCACGAGGCCTGTTTCGGCATCGACATTGTACTCAAGAGCGTTGAACACAAGGCCGGAGAAATTGACGGGGCTGCCGTGCGACAGGTGTCCGCCGTGGGCCAGATTGAGACCGAGAAATTTGTCGCCGGGCTTCATGCAGGCCATGAAAACGGCCATGTTGGCCTGTGCGCCGGAGTGGGGCTGCACATTGGCATATTTGGCTCCGAAAAGTTCTTTTACGCGGTCGATGGCCAGCTGCTCAACCTCGTCGACCACCTGACAGCCACCATAGTAACGGTGTCCGGGGTAGCCTTCGGCATATTTGTTGGTAAGGCAGGAGCCCATGGCGCGCATCACTTCGTCGCTCACGAAGTTTTCTGATGCTATCAGCTCTATACCTTTTTTCTGTCGTTGATACTCTCGGTCGATTAGCTGGAAAATCTGATTGTCAGTCTGCATAAAAACTTTTGTTAAGTATTATATGATGATGTATTGGTTTTATTTTATTTCTGTTGATGTCATTTTTTCTTCACAGTCCACCCGAACCGCCCCACGTGCTGTCCCTGTGTGTAGTAATTGCCGTGGGAGTAATTGAGCAGTCCGGCGCGATCGAGATGAAAAGCTCCGGTCTCGGGATCGATAAGCGACTCGTCGGCTAACACATCAAGCACTTCGGCCAGAAACATGTCGTGGCTGCCAAGACTCAATATCTCCTTGACGCGGCATTCGATGCTCAATGGCGACTCTGCTATGTGCGGACAAGCTGCCATGACACCGGGAGACGGTGTGAGTCCGGTCTCTTTCCACTTGTCATAGTCGCGTCCCGATCGCACTCCGCACCAGTCGGTGGCGCGAGCCATGGTCTCGGTGGTGAGATTGATGGTAAACTCCATCTGACGGCGTATGATGTCGTAGGAATATCGCTCGGGGCGTACAGATATGTAGCACATGGCCGGGTCGGTGCACACAGTGCCTGTCCATGCCACTGTGAGCATGTTGCTCTGCTCCATGGTACCGCAAGTGACGAGTACCGCTGGCAGCGGATAGATCATTGTACCTGGCTTCCAGATTTGCTTCATTGGGCTGTAATGTTAGTCAATAATGGCATCTCCGCTTTTCACGTTCTGACCGCAATAGTGGCAGCGTATGGTTACGTCATCGCGATCTATGACGGTAAAACGCGTGCGCATTGGCTCGTTGTTGGTGATGCACTTTGGATTGCCGCAGCGCACTATGCCGGTTATCTCGTCGGGCAGGGCGATGGGAAACTTTTTCACCACTTCAAAGTCGCGTATTATGTTGATGTTGGCATGCGGAGCTATAAGGGCTATGCGGTTGAGCACGTCGTCGGGAAATTCCACGTCGGCTACCTTTATGATGCCTTTTTTCCCCTGTCGGTGGCTTGAAAGATTGTTGCCGATGGTGACGTTGGTAGTCATCTTCTCGATGCCGAGTATCTTCACGGCTTTGAAAAGCACGTCGGCGGGTATGTGGTCTATCACAGTGCCGCAGCGCAGAGCGGCCACGGCGAGTTCTTTGCGTTCTTTTGTCATAGTGCGGCCTCCTTGTAGATGTCTATTCCTAATGCTTTGCATATTATGGCCTGACGTGCATACAGTCCGTTACGGGCCTGGTCGAAGTAGTAGGCCTTGGGGGTATCATCGACATCCTGGTCTATCTCGTTGACGCGGGGCAGCGGATGAAGCACCCTCAGATTTGGTTTTGAGTCGGTGAGCATGTCGGCACGCAGTGTGTAGAGATCCTTCACGCGCTCATACTCCATGATGTCGGCAAACCGCTCGCGCTGCACACGTGTCATGTAAAGTATGTCGGTGGCGTTGATCACTTCTGGCGAGAAATCTGTGTGCTCGAAGTAGCGTATGCCGTTGGCGTCGCAGAAGTCGCGGTATTCCTTGGGCATTCGCAGTTCCTCGCAGGCCACGAAGTGAAATGTTGGATTGAAGTAGCGCAGTGCCATAAGCAGAGAGTGCACGGTACGTCCGTATTTCAGGTCACCCACCATGGTTATGGTCAGATCGTTGAGGCGGCCCTGAGTCTTGCTGATGGAGTAGAGGTCGAGCATGGTCTGCGATGGATGCTGGTTGGCACCGTCTCCGGCGTTGATCACCGGAACGTCTGTCACTTCGGTGGCATATCTGGCCGCACCTTCGAGATAGTGGCGCATGATTATCAGATCCACATAGTTGCTCACCATCTTTATGGTGTCCTTTAGTGTCTCGCCTTTCGACGAACTCGAAGTGGAGGCGTCGGAGAAGCCTATGACACGGCCTCCGAGCCGGTTTACTGCTGTTTCAAAACTTAGACGGGTGCGAGTGGAAGGCTCAAAGAAAAGAGTGGCCACAACCTTGCCGTCCAGAATCTTGTGGTTGGGATGCTCTTCGAAATACCGTGCCCGCTCGATTAAATCGAGGATTTCATCGCGAGAGATGTCATCGATCGACACGAGACTATTGCTATTCATATCGCTGAGAAAATTAGTCGGGTGATTACCTGTGTGCAAAGGTACAGTTTTATTTTAAGCTATGAAAATAATTTGGTATCTTTGCTTTGTCATCAAATACATGTTTTATCCCTGCACTCGTTATCGGTTCAATTAATATGAAAAAACTGTTTGTAGCATTGCTGGCCGTCATATTTCTGTCGGGCATTTCTAAGGCCAAGTCCCCCGGGCCTACGGAGTCATATAACTTCAAGCGTGGTCTGGAGGCCATGGATAGCGAGGATTATCAGCAGGCGCGTGAATACTTCAACAAGGAGCTCTCCGATAATCCCGACAACGGCTATGCCTACAATTGGCTGGCCATGGCTCACATGGCCGAAGGCAATTCGTCGGGTGCCATAACGGCTCTCAACAAGGCACTGAAAAATCTCCCTAAAAAAGACAAGGAGACGGTGGGACAGGCCTATGCCAACCGCGCCGAAGTATATCTCGCTTTAGCCGATACGGCGAAGGCTCTGGCCGACTTCGAGCGCACGCTCGCACTCTTGCCGGATTTTCTGTCGGTGTACGGCTCGCGCGGACAATTGTATTACGAGATGAAGCAGTACGACCTGTCCGACAGCGACTATCGCCGTATCATAGAGCTCGACGAAGGCAACACTACCGGCTATATGGGTGTGGGGCGTAACGCACAGGCTCAGGGACGCCACAACGATGCCATCAAGCAGTTTGAATATGCCATGAGGCTGTCGCCCGACTATTCGCAGCCTTATTCCTTCAGAGCCGAGTCGTACTGGAAGCAGGGACGTTATGCACTGGCCGCCGACGATATCATAAAGGCTCTGGAGCTTAACGATCGATATGCCATGACTTTCATCTCATGGGTTGAAAAGGAGCAGCTGCCCATATTCGTGTCAAAACTGCGTGTCAAGGCCGCACGCGACAACAATAATGCCATCTGGCCCTACTATCTTGGGCGCATGTATCTGCAAAACCGCAAATACCACGATGCGATAAAAGAGTTTCGCAAAGCCAACGAAATCGATGCCAACAGTGTGTTTGTCGAATATGAGGGCCGAGCATGGCTTGAACTCAACAATCCGGGCCGGGCATTGGCCGCATTCCGGCGTGCCGAGCCGATGAATCCCGACGACCATGAACTCATCGGCGAGCAGGCCATGGCCCTCGAAGAGCTGGGACGATTTGACGAAGCGGTGCGGCAGTGGGAGCGATTCATCGAATCCGAACCCGAAAACGCCATGGCCTATTACGCACTTGGCGTGTCACAGACGATATTGGGATACAACGACTTGGCGACCGAAAACTTCAACACCGCCTCGGTGCTCGACACCATGTTTTGCAAATCTCATCTACGCCTCGCCGATCTGAGCCGAGAGGCCGGCGACGAGCAGGCTGCCATTGCCGGCTATGAACGCGCACTCGCTATTGCCGCCGACACCACTGTGAGCAACCTTAAGGCCGTGATCCTTGCCCGGCTCGGACGCTCCGACGAGGCAAAGACCTATGTCGACAGCCTCATGAGCCGCTACCCCGACGACATTGGCTCGTACATCGAAGCCGCACGGCTCTACTCCGTGCTCGGCGATGGCGGCAGAGCGGCGAAGCTCCTTGCCGACCATGCATCGTTGGGCAGCATACCGTTTGCCAATATCGACACCGAGCCTGACTACGAGGCACTGCGTTCGCATCCCGACTACATTGCGCTGAAATCACGATGCTACGATACCGGCCTTGACGACTCCGACACACTGGCGTCGGCCGATGTGGCAGGAGCCGTAACCGCCGGACAGACATCCGAAATACCCTTCACGAAAGAGAGCGGAGTCACAAAAGTGCAGTGCACCATCAACGGCTTGCCGCTCTACTTTGTGTTCGACACCGGAGCGTCCGACGTGACCCTCTCTCTGGTCGAAGCCGAATTTATGATGAAAAACGGCTACATCACACCCAAAGACGTTGTCGGCTCGGAATACTACACCGACGCCAACGGCAACATATCCGAAGGTACCGTCATCAATCTCCGGAAAGTCGACTTTGCCGGATGCGAGCTGACCAATGTACGCGCAACCGTAGTGCGCAATCAGAAAGCCCCGTTGCTTCTGGGGCAGTCGGTGCTCGGACGTCTGGGACGCATAGAGATCGACAATGTAGGCAAACGGCTCATCATAACAGAATAAAATAGTTAATAAATATTAAATATGCGGCATCGCCCACTTTTTGTTGAACAAAAATGGCGGCGAAATGTTGTATCTTTGTACACCCGAAATCCGGGAGCGGACATTCGGGCCTGTCACATCACGTGATAAATCTATATGGGGTTGACTGGTTTTGACAGCGTGTAGAGGTGGTGTGTAAGCATGCAGAGCCATGATGGAAGGTGCTCTATAATCTCCGACATCGACTTTTTTAAATGGCGAAAATAACTACGCTCTTGCTGCCTAATCGAAGTATAGTAGATTACGCTTAATCGCCGCAACAGTTGCAGCGACAAGACATCGCCCGATTGCCAATCGTTCCGAGGCTAATCGATCAGGCGGTGCTGGTAAATCGGAAATAGGATGCTGAAAGCCCCGCGATGCGTCCGAAATTTTAGGGGATAAGGCCGTGGTTGGTGGCTTTTTGCCTGCCCCGGCACGAAAACCAAGTTAAAGCTAAGCATGTAGAAAGCACATTAGTTCCACGTTTGGACGAGGGTTCGAGTCCCTCCAGCTCCACAAAAAAGCCTAATTACCATGCTTTTATAAAGGTTACACCCAATTTTGCACCCCAAAACGCAAAGTTGGGTGTTTTTATATATTCTTAACTGAGTTAGCTGGTCAAAAAAGAAATGGCGTCATTTATGGGTGCAACGCCTACTGTCGCTCTCTGAATATTCCTCTTGTCCTCTCAGTGTCCCTTTCTCTTTTGCCCAGCCATCTCCATATATAGGTTTAGGTTTGTCCGGGCATATATAAAGCCCGAACCAAACCAAAACATTCGTTGTAATATGATAAGTTTATCTCTTGCAGAATAGAGACTTTATTATAACATTACCGATTTTTCTTTCAAGTCCGTCTTTCGACGTTGGTATTCCTGTTTGTCTTGCAAACTGTTGTTTCGCTTGGGTTATCCCAAGAGCTCTTTTCCAAGAGAATGATAATCCGGGAATCTTCATACTTGTTCTCGATTGTTGGTTTCTGCCGCTGAAAGATTGGCTTCCGTTGATGCTAAATTTTCGGAAATAATATCTTCTGCCGTATTATTAGCTGCGTTAACCATTTCTTCAGGGCTGCTCTCTGGAGATATTGTGGCGGCTTCTTCTATTACGGAAGATGAAGATGCGGCCATCTCTCCTGGATTAGCGACCGAATACTCTGAGAGATTGCCATCTTCGGCTGCAACCACTTGCATTTCTTGTTGTGGTGGAACTAAGGACACGACATAAGCCGAAGGATTTTGACGAATCTTTTCCAGTTCGATTTCTTTCCAACCGGCTATTGCGGTTTCAAGAAGTTCTGCCTGAGCACGAGCAATTTTCGCCATTATTTCTTCATTGGCAATTGTCTCAGCCTCTAACCGTTTTTTATTCTTCATTGTAGAGATACGCACACAAGTATTAACTGCATCATTTACATCCGAAATGCTTTTATCAGCTAAAACTTTTGTTTTATATTTTTGAGCTCTAAGCAAATTGTCATACGGTCCATCCTCCATCATCATTTTGAGGAACGTCGGAGCTGTTTCGATGATAACAAACAGAAGTGTAATCATCAAGGCAACCAAGGCAAGAGCAGGATGGTCGTGCCAACTGGTCACATTTTCAAATGCTTCATAACGGACTGCAAAACCGTTTTGGGTCGCGTCCTTATCGATTTGTTCTTCGTGTCTACGAATTTCTTCTTTAACGCGTGCTATCTCTTTGTCTAAACGCTCGATATCTGGTTGTTTTAGTGCCTCCCATCGTTCGAGAGAAGATTTAAGTTGCTCTATGTATCTAGCTTTTCCAGAGTATACGGGGCCTTTTCCAGGTTTACCATTTAGGCTTACGCCTTCGATTTCATCTTTGAGATCCTTTTCAGCTTGGTCTATGGATTTTTGAATGGTATCACCCTCGACATGAATATCATGCTTTTGTAATTCGTATTTGTCTAACTCATCATAAAGGCCTTTATAAGCTAGTTTTGCCTGCTCTATGCGACGACCATTATCCTGCAAAAGCTGCGAGTTGATTTGGTCACTAAATATCTTCATCTCCAACGGTGTGGAAATAACAAGTCCTAGAAAGATTGCCATGATAATACGAGGGAGACCAGAACGTATTTCAGCCCATGAAATGGAATGTTTGCCATCTGAATACATCGTGTTTACGATGAAACGATCAAGATTGAAGATAAGCAACCCCCAAAATAGCCCAAAGAGCCCTGCTGTGTAATAGCTATTAAAAACAAAGTAGAGAGCGTAACCTCCAGAGATGGCAGCCATGATGGCTGTAAAAAGAATCATGCCGCCAATACCAGCATACTTGGAGTAGTCAGAAGGACACTGGCGTAGGACTGCTTTGTTTACTCCGGCGCAAGACCAGAGAAACTCGTTGATGCAACCGGGACATTCTGTCTCGATTTCTCTTGCTTGAGATGTTGAATTTGTTCTTGCCATATATGAAGTGTTTATTTTCTAAAAAAATATGCGTAAAGAGATTTGAATGGGTTCTTTATTCGTTTTTTCTTTCCAGAAGAAATGGACCTTACGAAGAATGAATCCTTTAATTTAGGGACCTCGGGTAAACTCAGCTTAACTAACGAAGTCTCAAAAGACGGGACTGATATGTTCGCCTTAAATTGAGGAGTTGCGTATGATATATCAAAAGATTCATCAACCTTGGGCGTTGGAACTAAAATTTGTTTAATGACTGGAAGTGGTAGCATCCGCACCGTTATAGTTCTTCGTTCTTCCCCAAAGGCATCTTGGACTCGAATTACATACGTTGTGTCAACACCTGGGGTAACTTCCAGCACGCCTTGTGATGGTTGCTCTCCAAAATCATCAATTGTAACACCTATGCAATTATCGACATTCCAAGAAAGGATTATCGGAAGATTTGGATAGGAGAATTGCCGATTGACTTTGAAGTCTATTCGAGCAGCCTCCCTAATCTTTATTGGAATTATGTGTCGGAATACACGATTACCCTCTAAGCCATTTGCCTCAAAGGTAAACTGGGTATCTTCAATGGGCGAGAACGTGGCTTCACCAGTTTCTGCAAGTTCAGTGCGCTCGTTTCCGCTGATTAGTTTAATGTCTCTCGCATTTTCAATAGTCCATCTGAAAACGACATTTTCGTTTCTGCCCTTATGAAGGACAGTAGCAGAAGGATGTATCTCAAATTTAGGGCAAGGTAGGACTTCTAGCGTAATTTCACGCTCAGCAGTGCCGTCTGAATTGGTAGCCCTCAGTTTAAATTTCTTTTGGCCCACAGTATCAAGCAATACTTCAAGAGAATTGCCATCTCGTTCTTCATCATCTATGAAGATATGATTGGCTGCATCAATTTGCCAAATGAGAGTTACCTGATCTCCTTGGAAGAATGGCAAATTTTCTTGAATCCGATAATATCTAATTATCGGAGGTGATTGTATGTCATCGAAATTACCTGTGGTTTCGTTATAAACTAAAGCCATAATATTTACTCATTGGCAAATGTTAATTTGTTATCGCATACTCTAATGAATATAGGCGATGACTTGACTAAATCTCCAATAAGGATTTTGTTAATAATTTCATCGATTACTTCATGCTCAACAATGCGCTTTATTGGACGAGCACCCATAGATGTATCTATATTACGAGCTATATGAGCTGCAACGTTTTCACTAAGTTGTATATCATATCCGGTAGATTGAAGCTTTTGCACAGCATTGCGTACAATCTTTTCTGCAATTGATTTAAGTACAGAGTCATTAAGCGGATTGAATACAATTATGTCATCAATTCTGTTCACGAACTCTGGCGATGTTTGCTGTTTTAGAAGCTGAATCATTGACTCTCGGACAAGAGGCAAATGAAAATTTTCTTGTTGCTCAATCAATTCAGCTCCAAGGTTAGAGGTCATAATAATGACCGCATTCTTGAAATTGACAGTGCGGCCCTTGCCATCGGTCATGTGTCCATCATCCAAAACTTGAAGAAGTGTTTCGCAAATTTTTGGATGAGCTTTCTCTATTTCATCTAAAAGTATAACTGAATATGGTTTACGGCGAACGGCTTCAGTAAGTTGTCCTCCTTGGTCATAGCCAACATATCCAGGAGGTGCACCAAATAATCTGGATACACTATGTTCTTGTTGATATTCGCTCATGTCAATGCGTATCAGCATATCTCGGCTACCAAAAAGAAATTCAGACAATGCTTTGGCTAATTCGGTCTTGCCTACGCCTGTGGTTCCCATAAACAAGAAGGAGCCAATCGGTGCGTTCTCATTTCCCAATCCAAGTCGTGAGCGCTTAATTACATTGCAGACGGACTGGATTGCATGGTCCTGACCCTTGACAATGTCTGCGAGGATGTCTTGCATACTTGTCAAATGCATCAGTTCGTCATCGTTCATTGAATGAACCGGGATGCCGGTAGAGCGAGTAATCGTTTCCTTGATGTCATTAGAATCTAATGCAAGTTTTAAGAGTGGAGAATCACTCTCGGCCATCTCTTGCATTAGCGCATTTATTTCTGCTTCTACTCGCTCGGACTCTCGATTATATCGAGCCGCTTCATCATAACGGCCAATAGCTTCTGCCTGTTCTCTATTTTCTGCTAATTGTATAAGATTGTTTTGATAGGATTGAAGTCTATCGAATTGACGACGCTCGTTAACCCATTTCGCATTAAGGATATTTTCTCGCTCCTTGAGTTGCGAAATTTCCTGTTCCAGTTCGCTTATGCGAGGCGAATAATGAGCATCTTGAAGTAATGACTCTCTCTCAATTTCTTTCTGACGAACCGTGCGAGAAAGCGAATCAAGTTCTTCGGGCACTGATGATCTGTCAATTCGCATTCTTGAAGCGGTTTCATCCAAAACATCAATAGCTTTGTCAGGAAGAAATCTATCAGTTACATATTTTGCGGATAGACAAACTGATGCGACAATGGCTTCGTCGAGAATTTTAATTCTATGGTGAGCCTCAAATCTCGATTTTATCCCTCGAAGAATTGAAATAGAACTTTCGATTGAAGGCTCATCAATTACAATTCGTTGGAAGCGACGAGCAAACGCCTGATCACTTTCAACGAATTTATTATATTCGTCAAATGTAGTTGCGCCGATAACTTTTATTCCATTCCTCGCAAGTTCAGGTTTCAAAATATTAGCAGCATCCATTGCACCTCCGCCACCTCCGGCTCCTAAGAGCAGGTGTATTTCGTCGATAAACAATAGAACTTGCGGAGCGTGTTTTAGTTCATTCACGATTGACTTAAGGCGAGACTCAAATTCACCTTGCATTGAGGATCCGGCAACAAGAGTAGCAACATCTAGGCTATACAGCTGAAGATGTTTCATGTCTTCAGGTACATCTCCACGATTAAGCCTGAATGCAAGGCCTTCAATAATAGCAGTCTTGCCAGTGCCCGGTTCCCCAATCAGGATAGGATTGTTTTTGGTTTTTCGTGATACTATCTGAAGTATTCGTCTAATCTCATCGTCTCTACCTATGGTAGGTTCGATATATCCTTCTTCGGCAAGTTTACGCAGATTTACGGCATACTTTTCAAGATTTGTGAGTGAAGCCTGTTCTTCATCCTCGTTAGAAGATATTCGGTTGCCAGCCGAATAGGTTTCGATGGCTTCCGACAATCTACGATTGCTGATGTGAAACTCACTAAAAAGAGCTGAAACCTCATTATTAGTAGAAGTCATTTCCAATAGAACGGCTTCCGGAGGTACAAGCCCTCTATTATGATCCCTGTAAGAGGAAATAGATTTGACAATGACTTGATTACACTGAGTAGAGAATTGTGGATTGCCATTGTGAAATCGGTTCGCATTTTGAATGTAACCGCTCAGTCGAGTGCAGAACTGCTGATAGTCCACATTAAGTTTGTCTAAAACAAAGCGTAACATTTCTTTTGACTGCTGAACCATGGCAATCAAAATCAATGTAGTGGTTATTTCATCAAAATGCGACTCTCGTGCCAATGAATTGGCACGTTGCAATAATGATTTTGTACTCTCGCTGAGTTTAGTGTAATCAATTGGCTGCATCGCTTATTCTTCAGTATCTATAACTATTCCCTCGTAATTATTGGAGAGGGCGGCGGTGTTAAGACCTTCTCCTAAATCCAAGAGTGCATTGGCTGAACAGGATGGGCAGTTATCGTCCTTTGCTATTCGCGCACCATACCATTTAAGGATTGTAGGCTGGTTTTTGGCATTGTTAAATGGGGCCCAGCCGGCGTGACGACGTTCTCGACGATTAGCCCACATATAATAGTCATATTCAAGCTCGGTTTCCAAAGATTCAATGCCTGATTTCTCGCCACGTGATAATTCAACTAATGCGAGTTTGACAATCATATTACAAATGGGTTCAATATCTGACGAAAGTCCGACTTGAATCATTGCATTTGCATCTTCCTCAGATACGTATGCCGGGAGTTGAGAACGATTCGTTATTTCTTCCGTCGCCATAGCATGAGCACGAGAACCAACGAGACAATTATAACAAGGGCCTCCGGGGTGGTGTCGGAAAACGTCGCCTCCCTCGGCGCGTGTTACGGCTCTACCGAACAAAGCAACCTTGTTATATTTCATTAAGCACTGAGTCAAATAGAAACGGCTTGGGTTGTTGTCAGTGGCACAGATGATTAGGTCAGCTTTTGCAACCTGTTCATCCATTAATTCCTTATGGTCGGTGATATTGATTGGGAACAAATCAACCTTTGCGAGTTTGTTTTTCCCAATAACAGCGTCCTTTATGGCGTCGGTTTTTAAGCGTCCCAAGTCTTTTATAGTACAGGTATGGCGAGCAAGATTGTGCAGTTCGACTCTATCGAAATCGAATAGCGCAAATTCACCAACTCCAGCCTTGGCCAGTTCTATTGCAATTTGGGAGCCAAAGCTTCCGAGGCCGATAATCATAACTCTTTTAGTTGACAATATATCAACTTCAAGTATTCCTTTTGCACGAGAGTACATTTCCTCCTTCGATGGGATGAAATGTATGTCACATTCTTCCAATTGCAAATCGCTATTGACGTAGTAGGCCTGAGCCTCATTGTCAGAAAGGATAACTATATGATATTCCTCTGGAGTTGCGATTTCAGTTGGCAATGACGATTTATGCCAATGAGCGGCAGCCACAAGGCCAAAAGCATGTGGTTGCGCGGTTGTATGAATATGTACGACGTCCTCGCCCTCCCACTCGTATGATTTGCCCTCTATGTGGCAATCTTTTGAATTTAGGAAGTCAAGAACTTCGTCCTTATCGATGTAGATACATTTCATGCAAAACCGTCCTCAGTCATTTTTGTTACGGTATCGCCCTCGTTTGCAGTACCTCTTTCCACTTGTTCAAAGTCACCGGTTTCGGGATTGAACACGAGGTCTTTAAGTGAGCTTGTCGATTGAGTCGACACACCACGTCCATTCGGATTTATTACAGGTTCGTTCATAATTATATTTTGTTAGCGAGTTGGGTTTCCACCTTGACGGTTAATTTCGTTAATGAGAGTGTCGATTGATTGGCCGGTACGAAGATATATCTCGTAACATTCAAGCCAAAGGCGACATTTAATATATACCTTGTAGAGTGAGACGCGAGGGCTCCAGCTGCCATCAGGATAATGACAAATGCGAGTCTTGCCGTCAGTCGTTCCATAGTTGTGGAGTTCGTGACTTACCTCCAAGTCATGACCACTACGATCCTTCAAAGGTTTCGTAGTGTATACTGTCGGAACGGACGATGGAAAATCATTGAGCATGATTTTCAAGGTATATACGTTCTTTGCATTGGTGCGAGCACCAATCAGAAGATGGGCATTTGAAGTACCCATTTCACGGAACATATACATGTTCGATGGCAACTTTTTCTCCAATACTGCCTTTTCTAATTGATAACGAGCTTCGTCCATTAGCTATGTTTTATAAGATGTTGGTTATAGTTTTCTATAAATGTTTGCTGAATTGTAGGAGCTAAAGTCCATTCAGTTTCAAAAGAATAGTGTTGACAGTCACCCTCTATAAGTCCCATTCTTTCAATCTCGAATGGCACATTGGGGAAGTCTTCCGGGAATGTGATTATCTCAGCAAATGTGCGAGTAACTACTTTGAGTGAGACAATCCCTTCCGATGAGATTTGTGGTGAAACTTCATTAGTCCACTGTTGGTTTTTAAGCGCATCAATGATTTGCTTAAATGCCTGTCGGTTTTCTAAGATGGAAAACCATCCGGAGTGTTTTGACACCGGTTGTTTTTGTGGGACAATATAATCTTCAGCGAAAGTATAATTCAACGAAGACGGATTCCGAAGTAAACTGGCAAGGTCATTGTCTATGACCTCACGAAGTCGGTTTCTTGTATTGATTATTTCCCAATGAGATGGCACAAAATGGGCATCACGAGCAAAATTGAAAGGATTGATAACGATGCCTCGATCGTTAATGCTACCAATACACAGCAGTAATCGGTTCAGATTTAACTGATCAATGCCGTTTTGCATAGTTTGTGCATCATGCCCGCTGGGATGAGGGAGGCCAAGATGATGATGAGAGTGCCACTCTCCAATGTGTTGCAGACCGTATTCTTTAAGTTTAGCGCCAACACTTTCGAGATATTCTACATCTTGGTTGAAAAATGTAGACTGGTGGTTTGCTCTCGGCCCTGGACCAATGGCATAAATTACACGGGGTGCGCCCGAAGCTGTCCAAGCCCCATATAGTTGTCCGCCGGTTTCTATATGATGATAGTCTTGAATACATTTGGCAATATAATCTAATTCACTCGCGTATATTAAAACTTTTGATGATGGAGTAAGTGCAGGCACAGAGGTTGCGATTGCATCCGTTGCGCTATTACTAGCAGCATCAATGTTATGTTCGCTGTGTTTCCTAAATTTATTCCAAAAGGTCATTTTGTGATTATGGAGGTTCTTTTGTTTATTTCTTTTCTTGCCCATTGCAAGAATTGGATTGATTTGCCTCCGAATCCCAATAAGACTTGGTTCAACAAAAAAAGCGCAGGATCCGTACTGTTACTCGTCCTTCTGTTTCATGGCATCTGGCATAGCCGTCACTTCGTAGAACGAGTAACGCAGAGCCTACGCCGTATGATATATGATACACCAAAGGGGACACACCAATAAGGTGTAATCCGCCAATGGGTATATTAAACATACCCGAGACATCTACCGTTACTTCATTCTTGACGAAGTTTTGAAACTGCCAGATTTCTGAAACATCCAAGAATCAAGCGCAGTAAACGCTTTCATTATGTAATGACCTCCCTCGTTCCGGCTCCATGAGGAGTCTCACGGCGTAAGGTCAATGCAAAATTAGCGAAATTTTTTGAGAAGGCAATTGGATATGCTGAGAAACATAAAATAAAGCTGTGTGTTGATTGAAAGAGACATATTTTTGAGTCCCCCAAAATATGTCAAGATATACAGGTATGCGGTCTTATGCCCCATTATGTATATAATGGTGATGTGTGGGGTGATTCGTTGAAAAGGGTTATCTTTGCGGTATGAGTGAGATAGTAAGATGCGATAGGGGCGACTATGCAGTGCTGGCCGGTATCTGGGAGCGGTCGGTGCTGGCTACGCACGGGTTTCTTGACGATGTGGCTTTCGAAGAGATCAAGGTGGCTTTGCAGGCCGATTATTTTCCGTGTGTCGAGCTGTATGCGGTTTCGGAGCATGACGCTCTGGTGGGATTTATAGGGTTGCACGGTGATATGATTGAGATGCTGTTTGTCGATGACGGTTGCCGTGGCTGCGGCTACGGATCGATTCTCGTAGAATTTGCCGTGCGCCGGGGCGCTGTGAAAGTCGATGTCAATGAGCAGAATCCGTCGGCACTGGCGTTCTATCAGTCAAAAGGATTCAGAATTATCGGCCGGGATGCGACGGACGATGCCGGCCGACCTTACCCGATACTTCATCTGTCGCTTTAAGCGGGATGCCGGCCTCGATTGAGTAAAAAAATCTGTGTTGGTGCGCAAAATGTGCATTCATCTCCGTTTGCGGCGATGTAACTTTGCATTGGTTTCATGAAGCAGGAGCGATTCCGCATGTCATGATGGCCGCTGTTTTAAGTAGTAAAAAAATGACAAAGAAGATTTTTGAGATTGATGACCTTGTTGAGCTGAAAGCATATCTTATGCGGCATGATGATGTGGATGCGTTGCGCCGATATCTGCTGTCGGAGTTTGTCCGACGCGTGCGCTATCGCAATGCCGACGAGTGGAATGAGGCAGTGCGGCTTTGCGAGTGTCTGGCCATTGTGGGCTGGGGCAGTCATGAACCGCTCGAAGCAGTAAGAGGCAGTTATTTCAATGGCAATCCCAATACGTGGTTTGCAGACCGCAATGGTGTCACACATTATTTCGATGCTGTGTGGTCGAAGCGTAGACAGGGCATGGCTATAGACTATGAACTGTCGCATTTTCATTATGATTCCCGTGTTGAGGCATGCGGCAGTGGGATCGGGGATGTGCAGGATCGCAGTCTGTGCAGTCAACGCAACTGGATAGCGAAAAACCCTGTCCGTCTGATGCGCGGACTGGCCAACTGCTATGAAAATTCCAAAGCTGTGATTGAGAGTATGGAGCAGGATCTCAGACCCGCGCTTGACAGGCGCATGCGGCCTGAATTGTATGGCGATGCGCTGAATAAGATTATATTGAATTGCTCGTTCAGCTTTTACGACAACGATCATTGCAAGACCAACTATATCATTGCCGACGAGGCTCTGAATCTCAGATCTAAGGACTTGTATCCGGCTCTGCTAACGATGTATTCGGAGAAAGAGATAGACGATAACGGCTATTATCTCCGGCCACGTTTTACTTATGGCCCGTTTAGAAAAGATACGGGTACGGTGCGTGTCAACATAGTGTTTGAAAAGGAATTCAGTGAATTGCCTCATGATCGACAGAAGCAGCTTCTGTGCGACTATATCATTCATGCTGTCAGCACTACGGGTAAGCGACTGGCGCGTAAGATAACATATGATTTCGCGTTATTGACCGACGATCTTTGCGCCATTCTGGCTGAATGGCGGGCGATGGATTTGCTCAATCATGATTCCGGCCAAAGAACGTGAACCTTATCGCGTGGCGGATAGTTGATGGTAATGTAACTGACTATATTTCTTATTATGGCCAATATATTTATCTACACAGGGCTTGCCATATTGCTCATCGGAGCTGTGTTCGGATTTGTTGTGGCGGTCAAGGGCTATCGTGCCACCGACTGGCATAGTGTGAAGAAAATTTCATACAGGGGCATGTTTCAGCGAGGCGAACCTACGCCTCAGATGAAGACTCTGATCCGAATATGGGGTGCCGTGATGATTCTTGGATTTATTATCACGGGTATCGGGCTGGCTATCGGTCTGGACTGATGCCTCGCGATATGTGCCGTAATCGTTGATCATGGTACGTATTCCGTCAAAACAGGTTGGCGGATGCAGGCTTAATATTGTTAATTTTGCACATGTATAATCAAGCTGAGATATATGACTACTGCTGAATTTATTGATATAATGAACACCGGCAATCCTATTACCGCCGGTTCGGAGACGCATGAGGTAATGCACCGGTTGAGTCAGGAAGCTATGCGCATAACCGTGGAACTCAACAATTCTTATCATACCCACGACGAGATAGTGGAATTGATGTCGGAACTCACCGGTGTGAGGATCGATGATACGTTCAACATGTTTCCGCCGTTCTACACCGATTGCGGCAAGAATCTGCGCATGGGCAAGCGGGTGTTTATCAACTCCGGCTGCAAATTCCAGGATCAGGGTGGCATAGTGATAGGCGATGACGTGCTTGTGGGACACAATTGTGTGATAGCCACACTCGACCATGCCATGGATCCCGACCGTAGGGGCGATATGGTGCCCCGACCGGTGAAGATAGGCAATAAGGTGTGGATCGGAGCCAATGTGACCATACTTGGCGGTGTGACTGTGGGCGACGGAGCCATACTGGCGGCCGGAGCCGTGGTGACGCGCGATGTGGCGCCGCGCACGGTGGTGGGCGGTGTGCCCGCACGTGTCATCAAGACCATCTGATGCCTTTGCGCGCAGTGGGTCGTGGTTGGCGTGGATAAACAATACTCCGCATTGATGTGTTGATAATTCAAAACTCGTATCATTGCATTATGACTATGACACAGCCCATTGCCATCATAAGATATTTTGTCAGCCGATCGGTTCGTACGGCCGCCATGCTTCGTGCTGCCATGCCGCCGGCAAGGATATCTCACTGTGTGTTGCGTGAGTGACATGCCCGCACATTCTCTCTTCCGGCCATATATCAACGGAGCATCAAGGTGCTCCGGCAGTTTCAACTTATACACTATCATATGACACTCATATTATTATATCTGTTCGGGGCACTCGCGGTGTCGTTTCTGTGTTCCGTACTTGAGGCGGTGCTGCTCTCTACCCCCATATCGTTCATATCCATGAAAGAGAGCCAGGGGGTAAAGACAGCTGCCCTGATGATGAAATACAAGACCAACGTGGATCGCCCTGTGGCGGCGATCCTTACGCTCAACACCGTGGCCCATACCATTGGCGCGGCAGGTGTGGGATCGGAGTCGGTCAAAGTGTTCGGCGAGGCCTATTTCGGCATCATATCCGCCATACTTACCCTGCTCATTCTCGTGCTTTCGGAGATAATACCCAAGACTATCGGCGCGTCATACTGGCGCACACTCGCCATGCCTTCGGCCAAGGTCATCCGTGTACTTATCGTCATAACATATCCGCTGGTGTGGCTGTCCGAATTGCTCACCCGATGCTTTTCGCCAAAGATTCAGCCTCTGACCGTGAGTCGCGAGGAAGTGGCGGCTATGGTCAATGTCGGCACCGACGAAGGAGTCATAGAAATGGCCGAAAACAAGGTGATACAGAATTTTCTTAAACTCTCCAATGTGTGTGCCAAGGAGATCATGACCCCGTTTGTCGTAGTGGAGTCAGTGGCTAAGGCAACCTCCATGAAGGAGTTTTACGACAATAAGGCGCTGGCGGCTTTCTCGCGTATTCCGGTCTATGATACCGACCGTGAGTTCATCACCGGATATGTGCGTCGTGCCAATGTGCTGGAGATGCTGACTCAGGATCGGTTCTCGATGACGGTTGGCGAGGTCGCACGCCCTATATTGTTTTTCCCGGAGACGGCTAAAGTGTCGGACATATGGCAGAAGCTGCTGGAAAAGAAAGTATTGATGTTCATTTTGAACTAAAATAATACAAATGATGATTTAATAAGGGAGAAAGAAGTATGAAAATGTGGAAAGTAAAAATTTTATCTGCATTACTTGC
>CAJTQH010000017.1:5459-30730 GCA_910578305.1 uncultured Muribaculaceae bacterium | reverse complement strand
CAGGCAAGATATTCCGCATCATTACATACTTCAGAAGCAATCCTAAAAATCATCCCGCCATTGTGACCGTGGCATGGGTCTACAACTATTTCGCCAACCTCATCATCGCTCAATTCACTCGCGACAAATCAAATAACTCTCTCATGGCCGCGCTCGGCATAAAGTGGCAGAAGGGACTGACACCTTATCTTACGGGCATGCGCAATTACAATGCCTATAAAAGCATAGAGATATTGTCGGCCATACGTGAATTTGACGTTAAGAGCAAAGGTATAGGCAGCCGTCAGAACGAATACGACTTGCTGCACGAACTTATGTTTCACATAGTCACCGCACCCGGGAAAATCAACATCTGATTTACTACTTTATATGGAACATATATCCGATGGATATCTGGATAGATGTGCCACGCGATGCAGCAAACTCGTCCTTCTTGCTTGAGGCGAATATATTGCCCAGTCCGTAATAATAACGTCCTTCCAGCAATACTGAATGCTTCTTCTTGATAATCAACTCCATGCCAGCTCCAGCCAGAATACCGTAGTCAAATTTGTTTTTCACAGGCATACTCATCTGATTGACATGCCTGTTCTCGATAGGAAACCCCTCGACTTCTGATGGATTGGAGTAATCGAAATTGGCATCGGTCGTTTCTGAAATCATATAAGACACCGATGGTCCAAGATTTACAAAACCCTTAAACTTATCGCTTCCAAAATAGATGTGAGTGAGCAGCGGCAACTGAATATAAGTAAGTTTTCGAGAGTAGTCAAATGATGTTTCATCAAACACCTCTTTCCATCCTCGCTGTTCGATGTTGATTTCGGCTATAAGTCCGAAAAAACGTTCTTCGGTATAACGAGCAGAGACACCCATTACCAGACCTTGCAGCATTGATTGCTCGATATCGGGAGAAAACGCCACATTTGACAGCGTAGCTCCGCCCTTTACGCCTATGGAAAAATGCGGTTCGTAGGATCTCTGTGCCTTGATCTGCTGCTGCCCTATCCACACCATCACAGCCATAAGCAGCACCACTGCACGTCTTAGTCTATTGCCGTCCATCATCTCATATACCTATTTTATATACCGTACCTGCCGGAGTGTAATTGAGGATAAATAATTCATTGTTGATCCAACCGCCTCCAGGAACCCGTATGAAATCAAATGCATTCTGAACGCCATCGTATACAGGTGCCGACTGATTAAAATCACCGTTATTGACATTCAATGTTTTGATAAGAAACATGCCGACATCAAATCCGTATGCACCCTGTCGAGGAACCTGATCAGCCATAGGCGAACCATACCATTTAACAAAAAGTTTATCCAGACGGTCTTCCGACTGATCCGACTCTACGGAGTAGAACCGTGAAAACACATTCGTATCCAACATGTGCATTTTTTCAAGCATATCATTGCGTATCACAAGCCACTCTGGATACCCCCACAGACATATATTACCCGAATGTTCGTTTTTAACCGTCATCAACGCCGGAAGGACTTTGGAAAGTTCGTCGGATTTCGACGACATGGGAAGGAATGCATACGATCCCGACTTGTCAAGGTCCGAAAGCATGTCGCTGGTAAGCAGACCGGAAAATTCCACCTCTATGTATTTGCGGCCTCGTTCATCGCATTTGCGCTTGAGCAACTCTACAAATTCTGCCTTATCTTTCAGCCCGTCCTGCCGATTGAGAACCACAAGTTTCATTTCAGGAAATGTATTCAGGAAATACTCGGCACCCTTTTCATACATGGATGTATGCGGAATATTGGCGTGCATCATGTATGGATTGGTGCGGTAAGTCTCATCCCTGATCACAAACAGATTTAACAGATATATACCATTATCATCCGAAAAGCGTGCAAACTCAGCCAACTGATCAGCCTTGTCCGGAGCGATGATCACATCTGCTTCTCTAAGGCGGGGATCTGCAATTACGGCTTTTGCCCCGTCGAGTGTACCTTTGGTATCAAATGTCAGTATCTTGATCGGACGACTGTTATTGCCAATCGAGTCTACAGCGATCAACAGACCTTTATAGAACTCCGTAGCATTAACAGCCGACTTCGGACGTGCTGTTTCAGAAGCCATAAACGGCAAAGCCACAGCTATTACAATGGTATCTTCTGACGAATACAACACTCGCGGTATAGACGGACGCTCAACCATAGACGTATCTGTCACTGCTGCAACCGCGACTTTATCTGACTCTACAACCTTATAAGTCTGAGCCGAAGGTATGTTTATCACCGTTCCGGCTTTGTAATTATCTGTATCAACCCCGGGGTTGGCCAGCAGAAGTTGAGTCATGGTAATACCATATTTCTGTGATATCTGATAGAGAGTCTCTTTCGGTGCTATGACATGAGTGCCGGCTGCGCATGTCTCCTCTTTAGCCTCCACCGCACGTGTCCCGTTTGAGTCACGCCCTGACACTTTAACCGTCTGGCCTTCTCTAAGTCCATCGCGCGCCGAAGGATTGAGCGCATAAAACTCATCAAGAGTCATGCCGAACCGTCGGCTCAGACCATAGCCGGTATCGCCTTTTGTCACCACATATTCAGTAAATGACGCAGATGAAGCATTTCCCGATTCCTTATATGCAGGAAACATCAGTTCCTGATCGGCCTTCAGACCGTCGGCCACCGACGGATTGTAGCGGAGCATTTCATCCTGCGACACGCCGAAGCGCCGACATAGCGAGTAGACGGTCTCCTGCGGTTTCACCTGATAATAATAGTATTGCTTGCCGCCTACCGTCTTGACCGGGAGCTGCGACAACTGAGCCAGAGCAGTGATGTTCACAAACAATGCCGCCATAAGCAGCAATATTTTTCCAAGACAATGTGTCATTTTCTACATGTATATTATACCATGCAAAGGTAGCGTCTTTGATTCAATTATGCAATAGCAAGTCCACCGGCTCATTTGTATGGATTTGTCTAATTCGACGGTAATGTCTAACTTTGCCGGACTATGACCGAATTCAATACCATACAGACAATAAAACGCCGCTTTTTTGCCATGCGTAATGGCATCGTAGCCGACACATTGCGACGTGCAGGATCTCCGTTTAAGATCATTTTCGGGCTAAACATGCCTCAGATCACAGAAATAGCGTCTGATACAACACCAGATCCGGATTTAGCAAGACAATTATGGGCCAACAGCTCCACTCGCGAAAGCATGTTAATGGCACCAATGATCATGCCCGCCGATGCAATCTCTGTCGAAGAATCCATGGAATGGATCGAGAAATCGCCATCGTCTGAAGTGACCGACGTGCTGTGTCACCGCCTTCTGCGCCACCACCCGATGAGCTATGAGATGGCATGCCGTATGTCATTATCGGATTCCGACATGCAACGTTATGGAGCCATGCGGCTATTGTGGCACCATCTCACACAGCACCCCGACGCTATAAAAATCATAGCGCAATCAGAACTGAACCGCAACTGTATGTTAACGCATCAGCCAGCAATTCAGATTATTGAAGAACTTGACTTCATGGCCGAATAACAGCGGATCGACAATGCCGATCATATACGGCGATTATGCTCCGGAAGTTTTTCGCTAAGTACCACTCCGAGCAATATCAGAGCACATCCGACATATCCGACCACCGACACCTGTTCGCCAAGATAAAGCATTGAGGCCACAAGTGTCACTATTGGACTTATATAAAGATAGTTGCCTGACTTCACCACTCCAAGACGCTTCACGGCTCCGGCCCACATCACAAATGCAAGCACCGAACACACCATAGCCAGAAAACAGAGATTGCCTATCACTGCCGGAGTTAATAGTACGTCAAATGAAACCAGCGACGGCTCTACCGAGAGAAAAGGCAATGAGGTTATCAATCCATAGAAAAACATCTTTCGAGTAATAAACCACACTCCATAAGTGGCATTGAGCGGACGCAACAAGATAGAATATACAGCCCAGCACACAGCCGCAAGTAGCGCGAGTAAATCACCTAAAGGATTGACCTCAAGCACAAAGCTACTATTGAATATCACACACGCCACACCAAGAAATGCTATGATCGAACCAATAAGAAAACTTCCGCTTGGACGCTCGCTCCTATACATTATCCCAACGAGCAAAGCCGTAATCAGAGGTGAAGTTGTCACTATAAGCGACACATTGGTTACTAATGTATAATTCAGAGCCGTATTTTCAGCGATAAAGTAGACCGAACTGCCACATACGCCACAGAGAAACAACTTGACTTCATCGCCAAACGACCGTGCAAACAAAGGTCTCGGACACAAAAGCACCACGCATAAATATGCAATAATAAAACGATAAACATATACTTCTACCGCACTCAATCCATATTGCAACAATACTTTCGTATTTATAAATGCAATGCCCCATGCAGAAACTGCGATCAATGCACCGATATGATAGGACAGATCAGACCCTCGCTGATGGATGCGGTTATATATTCCTTTATTATTCATATTTTTGAATATTTTTATAAACGCAAAATTAAATATAAATTTGCACTTATTCAATAAACAATTGATTCAATATAGTTGTAAATATTATAAACTACATGCAGACATCTGCAAACATGCTCATTTATAGCACATAAAAATTTTATTAACCAAACGAATAAACAAAATGAAAAAGTTAAACATTTTTACCGCAGGTGCTCTTGCACTTTGCCTTTTGGCCTCAGCCGGTTGCAACAGCATGACTAATCTTGGCAAAGGTGCGCTTATCGGTGGCGGTGGCGGAGCTGCCGCTGGAGCCGGCATAGGAGCTCTGATTGGAGGAGGCAAGGGTGCCGGTATCGGAGCGGCCATAGGAGCGGCCGTAGGAGCCGGAGCCGGATCGCTCATCGGGCGTAAAATGGACAAACAGAAAAAAGAACTCGAACAGCAGCTCGCCGACAAAGCTGCCGTAGAAAGCGTTACCGACCAGAATGGCCTACAGGCTATAAAGGTCACATTTAATGGCGGAATTCTTTTCCCAACAAACGGCACCACACTCAGCACATCGGCCCGCAACGATCTCACGTCGTTTGCATCATCATTGCTCAACAATCCTGAAACCAACGTACAGATCTTCGGATACACAGACAACACAGGCGGCTATCAAGTCAATGAAAAAGTATCTACCGGTCGAGCCGATGCCGTGCGGACATTCCTTATCCACAGCGGAGTGTCGGCTTCACGAATCACCGCCGAAGGCATTCCCATGGCCGACTATGTAGCCTCAAACGACACCCCCGAAGGTCGTGCTCAGAACCGTCGCGTAGAAATTTACATCTCCGCCAACCAGAAGATGATCAAACAGGCTGAAGCAGGCACGCTATCCATGCGATAACCATTTTAAGAAATCACAATCATGGCTCGGTGCGATCGCATCGGGCCATCTTTTTGTATAACGCCCATTAGAGCACACCAATATTTGTTTATACCACAAAAAGTAAGTAATTTTGCAGCTAACTTGCTCACGGTCTATACCGTCAGAGCAACCCAAACATATTATCCACAGAAAATGAAAGAGTTAGCCACTAAGTACAATCCAGCTGAAGTAGAAGATAAATGGTATGCTTACTGGATGAAACACAATCTGTTTCACAGCGAGCCCGACGCACGCGAACCCTACTGCATAGTAATTCCTCCACCAAATGTGACCGGAGTTCTCCACATGGGGCACATGCTCAACAACACGATACAGGACATATTGGTGCGCCGTGCACGTATGGACGGCAAAAACGCATTGTGGGTACCCGGCACCGACCATGCCGCTATCGCAACAGAAGCAAAAGTAGTGGGCAAACTCGCCACTGAAGGCATTAAGAAAAGCGATCTTACCCGTGAGGAATTTCTGACCCACGCATGGGATTGGACTCATAAATACGGCGGCATCATCCTTGAGCAGCTTAAAAAACTCGGAGCATCATGCGACTGGGAGCGCACGGCATTTACCATGGACGATATCCGCTCACGAAGCGTTATCAAAGTGTTTGTCGATCTATATCGCAAAGGACTGATATATCGAGGCAAGCGCATGGTCAACTGGGATCCAAAAGCTCAGACCGCATTAAGCGACATAGAGGTTATATATAAAGAGGAACACAGCAAGTTATACTATCTCCGCTATAAAATCGTTGGCGAAGACGGTTATGCCATTGTGGCCACTACCCGCCCCGAAACCATTATGGGCGACACTGCAATGTGCATCAATCCAGCTGACCCCAAAAATCAACACCTGCGTGGCAAGCGTGTCATTGTGCCGCTCGTAGGTCGTGAGATACCGGTAATCGAAGACGACTATGTTGACATCGAATTCGGCACCGGCTGCCTAAAAGTAACTCCGGCTCACGACATGAACGACTATATGCTCGGACAGAAACATAATCTTGACAGCATAGATATATTCAACGACGATGCCACCATCAGCGAAGCCGCCGGCATGTATGTGGGCATGGATCGATTTGCCGTACGCGAACAGATCGCCAAAGACCTTGAAGCCGCAGGACTCATTGAGAAGATCGAGAACTACGAAAACAAAGTAGGCTATTCTGAACGCAACTCAGATACAGTGACTGAACCCAGACTGAGCGACCAATGGTTCCTCAAGATGGAGCAACTCTCCCGTCCGGCACTCGATGCGGTAGAAACCGACATCGTACGTTTTATCCCAGACAAATTCAAAAATACCTACCGCCATTGGATGACCGATGTGCGCGATTGGTGTATCTCGCGTCAACTCTGGTGGGGACACCGCATTCCGGCATATTATATGCCAGACGGAAATTTCGTAGTGGCCGAAACTCAGGAAGAAGCTCTTGAACTTGCGCGCAAACAATTTCCCGATATCACCATAGCCGACCTGCATCAGGACGAAGACTCCTTCGACACATGGTTCTCTTCATGGCTCTGGCCCATATCGCTCTTCAACGGCATACTCGATCCCGACAACGAGGAAATAAAATACTACTATCCCACTACCGACCTCGTTACCGGCCCGGACATCATCTTCTTCTGGGTGGCTCGCATGATCATTGCCGGATATGAGTTCATGGGCAAACAGCCATTCAACAATGTATACTTTACCGGAATAGTGCGCGACGAAATAGGCCGCAAGATGTCGAAGCAGCTTGGCAATTCCCCTGATCCACTCGACCTAATCGCCACCTATGGCGCAGATGGAGTGCGTGTGGGTATAATGCTCGCCGCCCCAGCTGGCAACGACATCTTATTCGACAAGAAACTCTGTGAAACAGGCCGCAACTTCTCCAACAAAATATGGAATGCCTTCCGCCTCATAAAAGGCTGGGATGTCGATGACAAGGCCACACAACCCGAAGCCGCAGCCACAGCGTGCCTATGGTTTGAATCCAGATTTAATGCCGCAGTTGCCGAGATCAACGATCTGATGGAAAAATTCCGCATATCGGAAGCGCTGAAAGAGATTTATCGCCTGTTCTGGGACGAATTCTCGTCATGGTATCTCGAAATGATCAAACCGTCTTACGGTTCACCCATCGACCGCAAGACACTCGACACAACCCTCCGATACTTCGACGACCTCATGCGCCTGCTTCATCCATTCATGCCATTTATCACCGAAGAATTGTGGCAGCACATCGCGTCACGCAAGGACGGAGAATCTATCATGTATGCTGCAACACCCAAAGCATGCGAAGTGAATCACAGCATACTTACCATGATGGAACACGCCAAAGAAGTTGTAAACGGTCTGCGAAACGTCCGTGCCGGTAAAAATATTCCCAACAAGGAAGCCATGGTAGTAAATGTGATTGGATCATGGGATACAGCAGAAGACGTTATCATAGCCAAATTAGCCAACGTTTCCGCCATAAACCACAATGCTGAAAAAGATCCGGCAGCGGCTACATTCATGATCGGCACAACTGAAGTAAACGTTCCACTCCTGGCCAATATCGATATCGAAGCCGAACTTGCAAAACTCAATAAAGACCTTGAATATTATAAAGGATTCCGCACTTCGGTAATGAAGAAACTTGGCAACGAGCGCTTCGTAGCCAATGCACCCGAAGCTGTAGTGGAAGGCGAACGCCGCAAACTGGCCGATGCTGAAGCAAAAATTGCCAATCTCATCGCTGCCATAGACGCCATGTCCAAATAAATACCACAAATCAAATCGCATCACTCCATAAGACCGGAACACTGACTATCGTGTTCCGGTCTTATGGTTATTGGAAGCATCGGAATAATTAGTGAAATCCCCAAATTAAAGTACGTATATAATAATAACGCCAAGTTTACACAAACGTAATTATTTCATGCAAATCATTAATTATACACATGTTACAATCTACTATACCAAAAGCCACACAGGTGAATTGTAAAAATATCGTTAACTTTGTAAAGTAATTACCCGATAACATAGACTTAAGATGTATAAAATTATAATTTCGCTCATCTTCATATCACTATGCTGGAGCTGCAATAATGGAAAATCCACAGCCGAACTTTCCACATTGCCGGTAGAAGATGAAGAAAAAATTTTCATGCTTGTATATAAACCCGGATATGAAGGCAGGTTTCAGGAAGCCGTTGACAAAGCAGACTCACTTCTCGAAATATATGATATGAGCGACTCGCTCAAAGCCTATATACTATGCGAACGCACAGTCGCACTGATCAATATGGGCGATTTAACCCGAGGAAAAACTTCCAACGACACCTTGATTGATTTTGCCCGCAACGCAGGAATAAACTCTATGCTCACGCAAGGGCTTATGATGAGAGGGATGTATTACAAGCGCCATCAACAATATGACTCCGCATTGGTGTGCTACAACGAAGCTCTTGACATGTCTATAGCAGAAAAAGACATTGAGATGGAACAAAGCGTTGTCGAACTCATTGCAGTGGCATTTGCAGAATCAAAGCACATACCTGAAGCTATAAAATTCAGCGAAAGGTCACTTGAACTCGCAAAGGAAATGAATGACTCCATCGCAATCCTGCAATCCGTGTCGACACTTGCGGGAGCATTGTCTCTAAATCAAAACAACAAAGAAGTGATCGACAGGCTACTACCCTACAAATCATTCATGGAACTTGGCTCTCCGATCCATAGCATAAAATATCTTACACCCATATTCTATGCATATCTCAACCTTGACTCAATGGAACAAGCCCGACAGACGATGGCCGAGATAGACGCTGCAGTTGCCATGATACCTGAACGTCACGCTCAGTCAGCCATTGCCAAAATCGCCAAAGCGAAACTGATGGCCAAGGAACATAGATACGATGAGGAATATGCGCTTTACATCGCCGTCGACACACTTCAGCCCATAGGACGCAAAACGGAAGTGGTAATGCATGAAAAGGCGTTGTGCCTGGCCAACATGGGCCGCACTGAAGAGGCTTTCCATCTGATGGAAAACGCCTATGAGAAACTTGACTCCACGAGAGTCTCTGACGTCGAAAAAGAATTGAACGAACTATCAGTCCGATATGAGACATTGACAAAACAAATAGAAATCGAACGTCTCAGCCGTCAGCGATGGGTAATGATCAACGTCATCACCATGATACTTATTGTTGTCGCCATACTAATAGCCATGATACTGTTCAACCGTTGGCGCTATCGCCGCCGTCTATATCAGGAAAGTCAGGAGCAATACATACGCGGCCTTGAGCAGGAACGCCAGCGTATAGCTCGTGAACTGCACGATGACATTGCGGGAGAACTCATAGGACTTCAATGGGAAACAACCAAACTATCCGAAACAGAAACATCGGCCCGCATCTACGCCATAGGAGAGCGCGTACGCAGACTGTCGCATGAAATGATGCCTCCCGAATTTTCTTCTCAAACGTTATGTCAATTGCTGATGGACATGATGCACAACTTCAACGCGACACATTCTCGTCCCAAAATGGAACTCACCGATGAAGGCTCTTTCGACTGGATTAAACTATCGCCTCAGGAAAATTATGAATTATACCGTATAGTCCAGGAGTCGGTCAACAATGCTCTTAAACATTCAAATGCGTCATTCATACGTATAACACTCGACGGTGACAACAAATTCGAACTTTCAATCGCAAACGACGGCATTGACAATGCCGGGGCTTCAGAAAAAGGCATAGGCACATTTACACTTAAAGCACGTGCGCAGATTATCGGCGCACAAATAGTCACTGAAATCAACGATACAAACTATAAACTGACCATACGCCAAAAATGAAAACGCTATTGATCATTGATGACCACCCAATAGTACTTGAAGGAATCAGTGGGATGCTGTCGCCAAGCGGCTACAAGGTTATAAAAGCCAATTCTGCAGCACAGGCCATGGTACTTGCCAGCAAAGCCGACTACATAGACATCGTGGTATGCGATCTGCAACTTGACGGAAGTACTGACGGGCTCACCCTAATAGAACATCTACGCACTCTGGGGCTGCGCAAGCCGACCATCGTCTACACCATGCACGATGAACTATGGAACATTCAGCGTCTGTCCAAAGCACATCTCGACGGCATAGTTCTTAAGGGCGACAATGTGATCGAACTGGTACAAGCCATAGAACTTGTGGCTAACGGAGAGAAATATTATAGTCCGGCTTTTGACCGGAGACGCATGGAAGTACTGCAGACCAACGGTATATTGTCGTCAAAAGCCATTGAGATACTCCGACGCATATCCGACGGAGAAAGCAATCATGATATATCCGAAGCTCTTGGAATCGGAGAGAAAGCCATCGAATATCATCGCAGCAACATTCTCAAGAAACTTTGCAGCAAAACCATGTCCGAAGCCATCAAAAGAGCCATGCAGTTAGGTATAATACCATTGAAAAAATAGAACACTGAAAACATAAAGCCGGAATACAGGCACACTACACTATTCAACATATACATCCGGCTCTCACTCGCCGATCATTTTTTCCGATAACGAAGAGTAACGAACCGCTCCGTACGTTCTGTCACGGGGAAGTATCGCGATGCCCTTATTCCTGCCACCCAAAGTATACGACCATCCTTGACAAGCAACGGGATTGCGTGTTTCTTACTCACAGGCACTTTGGCATCGGTAAAAAGATCACTCACCTTGCGTCGGCCATGCATTCCAAAAGGCTCAATGATGTCGCCTTCATGCCATGAACGTACTTGCCAAGGCTCTCCATCAAGCACAGATTCATCAAAATAAGCTATACAAGCATCTCGTACAGGAATGAATTGATCGGTCGATGCTACAGACAGTTCAAATATCTCGTCAAAATTCCATTCCCGATATGTCTTCAGTGCTTCAACATGTATAAGACGGCCTCTATCTACAAGCAGATATTCTCCGTCACTCAAAGGGAAACGACGTCCGCTACTGTCACAATGCAGAATATCATCTATAACAGATGATGAAAGGCCTTTGTCACTGCACCATTCATACAGCAATAGCCGAGCATGCACATCTTCCGACACAAGCCGTCTGAGATCAAGCGTGTTTTCATCCACGACATACTTCTGTAATCTTACAGCCACAGCATCCCGATAAAAGGCATCAGTCTCAGCCATAACACTCAGTGTATGCTGAATACCAATATCGGCATTGGCGAAACACTTGCGCATAACCGGCATCACCAGATTACGCATTTTGTTACGGCTGTAGTCATTGATCAGATTCGTACTGTCTGTCACAAATTCCAGCCCGAGTTCGGCCAGATACCGTTCGATATCACACCGGTGGATATGCAACATCGGCCTCACGATATGACGCGCCGTGCGAGGCAACATGCCACGCAGGCCGGAAATACCTGTGCCACGCATCAGATTGAGCAACATTGTCTCAGCATTGTCATCGGCATTATGAGCAACCGCAACAGCATCGGCTCCGAGATCAAGACGCAATGTCTCAAACCACTCATAACGCAAATCTCGACATGCCATTTCCACCGACACAGATCCTCTACAAGACTGCCGATAAGCCTCAACATCAAAGTGCTTCACATATAATCTCACATTAAGCCGAGCACACACATCTCTCACATATTGCTCATCACGATCACTTTCCGCTCCACGCAGATGAAAATTACAATGTGCAGCCACACAAGTCATCCCTATCGACGAGAGTGCTGCAAGCAAAGCTACCGAATCGGCACCGCCACTCAGTGCCACAATCAACGGAGACACCTCTGGCGGCATCCCATCCGCTACTCGCTGTTCAAACCAATTCAATTTCATTGCCACACCCGATATCCACAAATAATATCACTTGTTTTCACGACTGTAATGATGACACACAGATGTAAGTCCACAATTCAAACAATCGGGACGCCGCGCCTTGCATACATATCGTCCATGCAATATAAGCCAATGATGAGCTCTGCCTATCAGGTGTTCCGGAATATTGGCAGTAAGTTCGCGCTCAGTCTGTAACGGATTTTTGCTCCCATTAGTAAGCCCCAGGCGCTCGCTCACGCGAAACACATGAGTATCCACCGCCATAGCCGCACGGTCAAACACTACCGACAATATTACATTGGCAGTCTTGCGTCCTACACCCGGAAGCGAAACCAACGCATCAAAATCGTTTGGCACCACTCCTCCGAAACGCTCAACAAGTTCACGCGACATTCCAAGTAAATTGCGAGCTTTATTATTAGGATACGACACCGATCGTATATACTCGAATATTTCTTCAGCCGATGATACAGCCATTGCCTCAGGCGTTGGAAATGCCTTGAACAAAACAGGAGTAATCATATTGATACGTTTATCCGTACACTGAGCCGATAGAATCACCGCCACAAGCAACTGATATGGATTTTCATAATGCAGTTCAGTCTCAGCCACTGGCATCGACTGCTCAAACCACTCTATCACTCTGTTGTATCGCTCCTTTTTTGTCATATTGCCCTGATGATTTTTTCAGCGGCATACATACCCATTGCACATGCCGCAAATCCGCCTGCCAATGTTATAGTCACATATCCTACAGCTTCAATCCACTGCCCCGAACGCATCATCAGCACAGGATGGAGTGAAAAAGCCGAAAAAGTGGTAAATCCGCCAAGCAAACCAGTGACAAGTAGACGCGACCATAACGATGATGAATTTCCGGCACAACGGTCTATCACCGTCCAGAGCACACCCATCAGCAGGCAACCGATCACATTAATTAATACTGTATGATAAACCTTATCGGCAAACCACTCTAAATGCTCCATGCCATAGCGACATACACAGCCTACGGCACCTCCTGCGGCCACAAGCATTATTTCTGTCACCATGGCATGAACAAATATTTATTATCTAACGACCTGTATCAGTGCGCGCTCCGGAACTCCTCGAGGAATCGACGGTCGTTTTCCGAGAACATACGAAGATCCTTTACCTGATATTTAAGATTGGTAATACGCTCCACTCCCATACCCAAAGCATATCCGCTGTATACCTTAGAGTCTATACCACACGCATCAAGTACATTCGGATCCACCATACCACAGCCGAGTATCTCAACCCATCCGGTATGCTTGCAGAACGAACAGCCTTTGCCTCCGCACAGATTACATGAGATATCCATTTCAGCCGAAGGCTCTGTAAAGGGGAAATAGCTCGGACGCAGACGAATCTTGGTCTCCGGGCCAAACATTTCACGTGCAAAATACAGCAGTGTCTGCTTCAGATCTGCAAACGACACATTTTTGTCGACATACAGACCCTCTACCTGATGGAAGAAACAATGTGCGCGTGCCGAGATAGCCTCATTGCGATACACTCGTCCGGGGCAGATAATACGGATCGGGGGCTGTGTATGCTCCATGACACGGCTCTGTACCGACGACGTATGCGTGCGCAAAAGCACATCAGGATCACGCTGTATAAAAAATGTATCCTGCATGTCGCGTGCCGGATGGTCGGCAGCGAAATTTAGCGAAGAAAACACATGCCAGTCATCCTCTATCTCAGGGCCTTCGGCCACGGTAAAGCCAAGTCTTGAAAATATTGATATTATCTCATTGCGCACCAGCGAAAGCGGATGGCGACTACCAAGGGGCATCACTGCCGGAGTACGTGTAAGATCCAGCGACGCATCTACGCTGTCGGTCGATTCAAGAGCTTCGCGAAGCGAATTTATCTTATCGGTAGCCATATTCTTCAGCTCATTGAGAGCCTGACCTATGACACGTTTCTGGTCGGAGGGCACCGTGCGGAAATCATTGAACAGCACCGATACCGAGCCCTTCTTGCTCAGATACTTTATACGAAGCACCTCCACCTCTTCCGCTGAAGAAGCTGTGAGAGCCGATATTTCATTTTTCAGATTATCTATCTTGTCTATCATATTGTGTGATTTTTTTTGCAGTGCAAATTTACAAAATAACACAGTGTCTACAAATAGTATGAGCCTTACTCTACGTCCTGCTTTGACGACTGCATGGTAGCCATAGCGGCATCAACATCGTCGATCAGATCCTGATCCTGCTTGTCACGGCTTACGATATTGCCTTGTGGATCGATAAGAATAATGCATGGTATCCCAGAAATGCCATAAAGATCTGTCGGTATAGTCTGAGCATTTATTATCTGATTCCATGGCAACTGATGCTCCTCAATAGCCTTCAGAGTATTGGCCGGCTCATCCCAAACAGCCACCCCAAGGACTTCGAGTCCTTTGCCATTATACTTGTTGTAAAGATCTTTTATAACCTTTGTTTCACGAATACAGGGACCGCACCAGCTTGCCCAGAAATCCACTAATGTGTAATGTCCGTTTCCGACATAGTCACTCAAACGCTGGGTCTTACCATCATTTGTAATTGCGAAATCCTTATATTTATGACCTACCGAAGTCTCTTCCTTCACCAGCAGATGATCACGGAGCGACTGCATCCGCTTTGAAGTCTTGAACTGCGGATATTTGTCAAGTGCCGCATCCAGATCGGCAAGACTATTGCGCAGACCGTCTTTTGATACAAACAGGACATAACCAAGCACATTGCCGGCATTAGCATCTAATGCAGAGTCAGCCAGAGCCTCATAACGCTCCACGATGTCCTTGCGGGCATCAATTGAGGTCGAGTCCTGTGGAAGGCTATTATACTGCTTCACCAAAGCACGCTGACTCATTATCAACTTGTTCAGGTCTCCCTGCATCTTGCCGTCGCTGTCGAGTTTACGCTCGGCGGGGGCCAGAGTCACGGTAGCAGGTTCAAGGATGAAATCACCTATACGAGATCCCTCGAACACCATACGCACATACGAAGGAGCGGTCACATTGCCGGAAAAATGAGCCACTCCGTTCTCCACGAGCGCGCTGTCAATCTTAGACGACGTATCGTAGTCCATCATATACACCACCATTCCGTCCTCATCCGGGGTCAACATCACATTAACAGTATAATTGGGAGGCGTAGTAGCCGTAGCGCATGAAGCTGCGAGAGCCGCTCCGATCACGCCAATAAATGCTTTCATATTCATTGTTTAAAAAGTTTATTTTAATATGGCAAAGGTAGCAATTATTTGTCAAATGCTCAAATTATACTATCTTTGTATTCATACAAATCTATAAAACGTATGGAAACGAAACTTTCGCTTAACGAATATCTACTCCAGGCAATAACCGACAACTGGGAAATACCTGCTCTGACTGATTTTAACGGAACATCATACCAATATAAGGACGTAGCCCGCAAGGTAAGCAAACTACACATCCTATTCGAGCGCACAGGCATACGTACCGGCGACAAAGTAGCCATCTGCGGACGCAATTCAGCCCAATGGGCCGTAGCATTCATAGGTACTGTTACATATGGCGCGGTGGCGGTACCGATATTACATGAATTCAAGCCCGACAATATACACCATCTGCTCACTCACAGCGAATCAAAACTGCTGTTTGTCGATAGTGCTATCTGGGAAAACCTCGATCCAGCTTCAATGCCTGGGATCTATGGTGCTCTCGCCATGCACGACTATTCGCTACTATTGTGTAATAACGACGCTTTAGCCGATACACGCGCACACCTCAATGAATATTTCGGTCGTCAATATCCCGAGCGCTTTACCGCCGCCAACCTGAAAGTCCACGTAGAGCGCCCCGACGAACTAGCACTGATCAATTACACCTCTGGCTCAACAGGATTTTCCAAAGGTGTAATGCTCAGCTATCGCGCACTATGGTCAAACGTACAATTTACCATCGACAACCTCACTTTCCTCAATCCAGGTGACGGACTTGTCAACATGCTACCCATGGCTCACATGTACGGACTCGTGGTTGAACTTCTGCATCCATTTGTCAAAGGCTGCCACATGCACTTCCTCACCCGCACCCCCTCACCACGTGTAATCATGGACGCATTTGCTCGTGTAAAGCCAAAACTTATAGTAGCCGTACCTCTCATAATCGAAAAAATCATCAAAACCAAGGTATTCCCGCTGCTTGAAAAGCCTATGATGAAGATATTGATGCGAGTGCCTTTTGTCGATGACCATCTGCTCGCAAAAATCAAGCAGCAACTCACAGCCACATTCGGAGGCAATCTGCATGAAATGATCATCGGCGGAGCCGGTCTTAATCATGATGTAGAGGAATTTTTGCGCCGCATAGACTTCCCCTTCACCGTAGGCTACGGCATGACAGAGTGCGCTCCTCTCATATCTTATGCTCCTTGGAATGAAGCGCGTAAAGGATCTTGCGGACGAATCGTAACACGCATGAAGGCACGCGTAGACTCAGCCGACGGCACTTCAATACCCGGAGTGATATGGGTCAAAGGCGATAATGTGATGACCGGGTATTACAAAAACGATGATGCCACCGCCTCCGTCCTTACCGATGACGGATGGCTAAACACCGGCGACATAGGATGTATAGACTCCGACGACTTCATATATCTTCGCGGACGCGACAAAAACATGATTCTCGGCCCATCGGGACAGAACATCTATCCAGAAGAAATCGAACAGCGACTCAACAATATGCCATATGTGAGCGAGTCGGTAATCATATCCGACCATGGAAAACTCGTTGCCCTGATCTACCCCGACTACGAACTTTGCAACCGACAGAACATGGACGCATCACGCATAGAAAACGTCATGAACGAGAACATCGCCGTACTCAATCAGGAGATTCCGGCCTATTCACAGATTTCAAGACTCACACTCATGAGCGAGGAATTTGAAAAAACGCCCAAACGCTCTATCAAACGCTACCTGTATCAACTCAGCGAATAACCGGCATCAGAAACGATATCCGATGCCTATATTAATCCATCCACCGGTATTCTGCTTCATGAGCAGACACTTACTTTCAAGCATAAGGCGCAGCGTCTGAGTCGGAAAAAATTCAATGCCGGCTCCGATATTTAGCCCGAAGTGATTTGTTCGCTCCGATGAGTCTATGGATTCAGCAGTATCAATCACCTGCTTGTGTGTACTGAATGTCGAATAGTTCAGACCTCCAATCGGATAGAAATTCACCGTCTTTTCAGGATTCAATGCTATTGGCATTTCCGCATCGAAATTAAACAGAAACGCATCGGTACCATAATGACGGAATGCATAGTCCATCTTTGGAGCGAATCTGAAATGCTCGGTAAACCGATAGGAAAAATACAATCCGGCTGCAGCAGTGGTGTTGCGGGTCGTAAAACCGGCACGTAGGCCCACGCTTTTTTCTCCTCGCTGTGCGTGGACATCAAGCGGCGTTACGAGAAAAAGCGCAGCTATAGCCGTTAAAATAATAGTACGTATGTGCAGTCTCATGTGATGTATATTATAAATGTGGTGAATGTTAAATTTAAAATGTTAAACGCAAAAGTAATTGTTTCTGTTCAATTTGTTACTATCTCTGCGATGAAATACTTATTTTTGCACAAAATAATTTCACTCTACTCATGACCAACGGATATCTTAGAATAGCCTCTGTAGCCCCTGCTCACAGAGTTGCCGATGTGGATTTCAATGTCGAACAAATCATACTTTACATTCGTCAGCTCAACGATGCCGGCGTAGAAGTAGCAGTATTTCCGGAACTTTGCATCACCGGATACACTTGTGGCGATCTGTTTCACAATTCCTCTCTTATCAATGCCGCAGCCACCGGCCTTGAAAAAATAGCTACCGAATCACGAAACCTCAACATACACGTCATCGTAGGTCTGCCGATGATGAGGGGCAACGCCCTTTACAATTGCGCCGCACTGGTTCGCAACGGCAGTATCGACATTGTAGAGAAAACATATCTACCCACTTACAACGAATTTTACGAACGTCGCTGGTTCAGCCCCTCGGATACACCAGAGACACCTCATGTATTCGAATGCCACGGAGCAAAAATCGGCATAGAGATCTGCGAGGACCTTTGGGTTCCCGTACCACCGTCATGCAACCTCGCCATGAGCGGCGCTCAGGTCATATTCAACCTCTCGGCCTCAGACGATCTTATTGGCAAACACGATTATCTGATGTCGCTCATCCGACAACAGTCGGCTCGCTGCCTGTGTGCCTACTGCTATGCTTCAGCCGGGTTCGGCGAGTCTACCTCCGACCTCGTATTCCTGCCCAAAACCATCATAGCCGAATGCGGCACACTGCTTGGCGAAAACGACCGCGAAGACTTTCTGTCGCCACACTGCCTTATAGCAGATGTGGATATTGAAGCCATCACACGCGACCGCATGCACACCGGCACATTCAATGATTGTGCATGTATCAACGACTGCATACCCACACCGTCAGTACACTCCATTGAATTTGATCCGGAGTTCACCCCCGAATATCGCCGCGTCAACCCTCACCCATTCGTGCCTCCCACAGACTCTCTGCTCGATGACCGATGCCGTGAGATCACCACTATACAGGAATGCGGACTTGCCCGACGCCTTGCCGCAGTTGGCAGCAACCGGCTTGTCGTAGGAATATCTGGAGGCCTTGATTCCACCCTGGCTCTGCTCGTAGCCGTTGGCACTGTGCGCCGACTCGGAGGTAATGTCGCCGATATTGTGGGAGTCACCATGCCCGGATTCGGCACTACCGATCGCACATACGACAATGCCATAAAACTGATGAAACGTCTCGGAGTTACAATCCGTGAAATTCCTATCGCAGCTGCAGTCACGCAACATTTCAAAGACATCGGCCATGACGCATCGGTTCACGATGTGACCTACGAAAACTCGCAGGCACGTGAACGCACACAGATACTCATGGACATCGCCAACCAGACCGGCGGACTCGTCCTCGGCACAGGCGATCTGTCGGAACTCGCTCTCGGTTGGGCCACCTACAACGGCGACCACATGTCAATGTATGGAGTTAATGCTGGTGTTCCTAAAACATTGGTAAAATATCTGGTACGCCATTACGCTCGGACTACCTCCGACAGCGAACTGGCGGCAACGCTCAACGATATTTTCGACACACCCATATCGCCCGAGCTCACTCCTGCCGACGACAATGGCAACATAAAGCAGAAAACCGAAGAACTTGTAGGGCCTTACGAACTCCACGACTTCTTCTTATATTACATGTTGCGCTATGGATTCTCTCCCCGCCGAGTGTTCATGCTCGCCCGAATGGCATTTGGCGACAGCTACGACAACACCACGATACATCACTGGCTCAGAAACTTCTATCGACGATTCTTCACGCAGCAGTTTAAGCGTTCGTGTCTACCAGATGGCCCCAAAGTAGGAAGCGTTTGCCTGTCACCTCGAGGCGACTGGCGCATGCCGTCGGATGCCTCTGCTGCATTGTGGCTAAAAGAGGTCGATGAGATCAATCCGGCATGATCCCGTGAACTTTATTGCTGACATATCGGTTGATATATCAACAATAATAAAATCACTCACGATATGATGAATCGAAATGTAATTCTCATCGCAGCAATGGCCATGATGTCACCGCTGATTCTTCCTGCACAGTCAACACAGCCCCAGCCTCCTGTTCTTTGGGAAGGCGTAGGCCCCGTTATAGCCGGTTCGGTAGACCTCAGCCAACTCCCGAAAGAAGCCCGCGAATTTCTAAAGAAACTCTTTAAGGATAAAACCGTAACGAAGTGTGAATTAGAGTTCACCGATCACTCATACGATATAGATCTGGCCGATGGTACAGATATCGAATTCGACTCTAAAGGACAGTGGACAGAAGTCGATGCAGGCAACCGACGTGTACTGCCCATGGATCTTGTACGCCATCTCATTCCCGACATGGCCCGTAAAGAGATCGAACGCCGTGGACTCGCCGGCAGTATTGAGACTATAAAGCGCAGTACTCGTGGCTATAAGGTAGAATTCAGAGGTACCGACATTGACGACATACGTTTTGACAGCCACGGACGTGTGCTTAAAATAAATCTCGACGATTAGTTACCGGTCACGCCCTGCCATAGAGCCGGTTATCCGGAGACACATCCTTTTAACACCATTTTCAGATATATTTATTCGAACACATAAGGATATTGTTATTATCTTTGTGAAAAATCTATTATCTGATGAACCGAAAAGGCAAACTCTATTTCCGCTATGGCACAATGGGTTCGGCAAAAACGGCCCTATTGCTCACTCAAGCATATAACTTTGAAGAACGAGGCATGCGATACGTATGCCTCAAACCTATTATAGACACCCGTGAAAACCGCAACGTGATCCGTTCAAGACTCGGCATAGAACGCGAATGCGAATGGATCTATAACGACACCAACCTGTATGAACTGGCACAACACCTGTTTGAACAAAACATGAGCGTTATCGATTGGTTTCTGGTCGATGAAGCACAGTTCCTGACTTCGGAGCAGGTCGACCAGCTCGCACGTATAGTTGACGATTTTGGCAGCAATGTCATATGTTATGGGCTACGCACCGACTTCAAAAGCCATCTGTTTGAAGGTTCGCGCCGTCTGTTTGAAGTAGCCGATTCCATCGATGAGATAAAGTCGACATGCAACTGTGGGCGCAAAACCATAATCAACGCCCGAATAGACAGCAACGGAGACTTTGTGGAAGAAGGCGCACAGGTCGAGATTGGCGGCGACGACCGATATATAGCTGTATGTCGTAAATGCTGGCGCAACAAGCGAATCGAACAATCCACCCGCATATCACTTCCTTTTGCCGAGTTCAAGACTCATAAATAACACAATTACGCATGGTTCGACTAATCTCTCTTCTTCTGGCATTGCTGCCTGCTTTGACTATAGCCGCCAATGAGACCCTGAATTACAAGATAACTTATAAATGGGGGCTAATACACAAACAAGCCGGCAGAGCCACTTTCACTACACGCAACGACGGCTCGCTGATGCATGCCACCATGATAGCCCGCACTGAGCCTTGGGCCGATCGGATATTTAAGGTTCGCGACACATTGCTCACCACAATCACCGTTGCCGACCATCTGCCCGTAAGTTATCGACGCATAGCCCACGAAGACGGACGATACGCATGCGACATACTTTCGTTTACACGCGAAGGATACACATCCAAAGCCCATTGCACACGCATACGACGTGGCAAAAAGGAGTCGACCGACACCAGATCCGAGATAACGCTCGAAGCACAGGGCCCGGCGGTGGATCTTCTGTCATCATTCTATTATCTGCGCTCGCTCGATTTCTCCGACATGTTTCAGGGTCAGAGCATCCGCATCAACATTTTTTCCGGCAAGCGCAAAGAGTTTCTTACCATAACATATCTCGGTATTGAAGACATAAAACTCGACGGCAAGACCTATCAGACCTACAAAATCTCATTCCGGTTCACATCCGAGGGTAAGAAAAAGACATCCGAGCCAATTGATGCATGGCTGTCTACCGAACCGTCGCGCATACCGATAAAGATTGTCGGAGAAGTAAAAATCGGCAAAGTACAGTGCCTGTACATCCCCTGACATTTACACCCAACCACCTACCCGATGATACGTAAAGCCATCACATCACTCATAGCAGCATCAGTCATTTCCATGTCAGCAAGCACACACACCTCATCGGTAAGACTTCTGTACACTACCGACGTCCACGGCAACTTTTTCCCCACCGACTATATCTCAATGCAGGCCGCCACCGGCTCTATGGCCCGTGTAGCCACAGCCGTAGACTCCATTCGCAAATCCGAAGGAAGCCACAACGTAGTATTGCTTGACAACGGCGACATACTGCAGGGGCAACCTACAGTCTATTACTACAACTATATCGACACAACATCACGCCACATAGCATCAGAAATATACAACTTTTTGGCATACGACGCAGCAACTATTGGCAACCACGACATAGAGACCGGACACAATGTCTATGACCGTTGGCGCGCCGAGACATCCACTCCCGTCATTGCTGCCAATGTGATTGATACCACAACCGGGCAACCGTACTTCGAGCCATACCGCATCATCAACCGCGGCGGCATGAAGATTGCCGTTCTTGGCTTGATCACTCCCGCTATCCCGGCATGGCTTCCCGAAAATCTGTGGGAAGGCCTGAGATTTGAAGATATGGCGTCGACAGCAGCCCGTTGGATACCTAAAATAATAGCCGAAGAATCGCCCGACATCATAGTCGGATTGTTCCATTCAGGTCATGATGCCTCAAAAAAGACAGGTTCGTATGTAGAAAACGCCTCTGTCGAAGTGGCTCGCAACGTGCCTGGATTTGACATCGTACTCATAGGCCACGATCATCTGAAATATCTTGATTCCGTGACAAACATAGACGGGAACAAGGTACATGTGATAAATCCCGCCAATAACGCACAGGCCATAGGCTCGGTACGCATCACAGTCGAACGCGACAGCAATGGAGCCATATTGTCGAAAGAAATCACACCGGAGATCATAGATGTAAGCCGTCTCTCCCCGTCACAATCATTCATGGATCATTTTGCCGGACATCGAAAAAAGGTTCTCGGGTTCGTCTCCCGATGCCTTGGCGAAGTCACTGACTCACTCCACTCCTCTGACGCATTCTTCGGACCGTCGGCATTCATGACGCTACTCCATGATCTTCAACTTGAAATCTCGGGGGCAGATGTATCGTTTGCCGCCCCTCTGTCGTTTGCCGGAGTGATAGCACGCGGCCCTCTTACGGTAAGCGACATGTTCACGCTCTATAAATACGAAAACATGCTGTACACCATGGAACTGACGGGACAAGAGATTAAAGACTATCTGGAGGAGTCATACTCACTATGGACAAGGCAGATTACCGATAGGCAGCCACATCTCATTGATTTTCAGCAGACCGATCCTACACCTGAGCAAAATCGACTGAAAAATCCCTCATACAACTTCGATTCGGCGGCAGGAATAAACTACACCGTGGATGTCACCAGACCCAAGGGACAGAAAATCACCATCACAGGCATGTCCGACGGCTCGCCGTTTGATCTTTCCCTCCGCTATAAAGTAGCCGTCAACTCCTATCGTGGCAATGGAGGCGGCGATCTTCTGACAAAAGGAGCAGGAATTCCCGACTCAGAGCTCAAAAGCCGCATTGTCGGAGCCACAGATAAAGATCTCCGATACTATCTTATAAAAGCCATTGAACAGCGTGGCACCGTGACTCCGCGCATCGACGCCAACTGGCAGTTTATACCCGCAGATATTGCTATGCCCGCCGCCAAGACCGACCGCACACTGCTGTTCGGACCGCTGAGCTCAAAAAATCAGAAGTGACGCCCCCATAACAAGCATACCGCAAATCACCCCTATTATAGCCATGTGGTGATGACCGTAACGCTCCGAACTCGGAAGCAGCTCGTCAAATGATATATACACCATAATACCCGCTACTGCCGGCAATAGCAGGGAGCTGACCATAGGCGTCCATAGCGGCATGAGCACAAGCATTCCCACTATCGCTCCGAGCGGCTCGGCCAGACCCGACAGCAGCGACATGCTCAAAGCCTTACGTCTGTTGCCGGTAGCATGATATATCGGCACCGACACAGCTATTCCCTCAGGTATGTTATGTATCGCTATGGCTATCACTATCGGCAATGCCACATCCAGACCGTCAAGTGCCGCAACAAACGTAGCCATCCCTTCAGGAAAATTATGTATCGCTATGGCCACCGCCACCATCAGACCGGTGCGATGCATACCAGCATCATCATGTGTCATTGCTCCACCAGCCTGCTCCACGGTAAGTGTCTCATGCGGATTCTCATCCTCAGGTATAAGATAATCTATCAACGCTATCAGAGCTATGCCGCCGAAAAATGAGAGAAGCACCAGCATCTCCCCCGATCGCCCGGGCATCACCTCCGCCATGCCGCGCATCGACTCCGGGAGCATCTCCATAAACGATACGTAGACCATAACACCGGCCGACAGACCGAGCGCCCACGATAGAAACCGCTTGTTAGTACTCTTTGAGAAAAAAGCCATAAGCGATCCCACCCCCGTGGCCATGCCAGCAAGTAGCGTCAGCCCAAGAGCCAGAATAACTTCTTCCGATGTAAATGATAGTCCCATAATTCGTAAACGCAAAATAATACGATATGTTTTATCACATCGCACATCGTTTCGCCAAGTTTTCACACAACGTGCTTGCAATTCACAATATTATCCGCTAAATTTGTCATTGTCTATTATAAACCTGCATTTTATAACCCTTAATTCATTACATACCATGTCAATCTCACAAAGCAAGTCTTATCCATGGATAGTAGTGGCGCTCCTATGGGTGGTTGCACTCCTTAATTATATGGATCGCCAGATGCTATCCACCATGCAGAAAAATATAGCCATCGACATACCCGCTCTGCACAACACCGAGGCTTTTGGCGTACTTTTGGCCATATTTCTATGGATATATGGCATATCAAGCCCGTTTTCGGGAGCCATAGCCGATCGCATAAGTCGCAAGTGGCTCATCGTGGCGTATGGTCAGGCGTCACCTACACCATGGGGTATTGCAATGATTTCCACCAACTTATGTGGCTACGCGGCATCATGGGCGTGAGCGAAGCGCTATACATCCCGTCGGCACTATCGCTTATTGCTGACTTTTTCACAGGCAAAGGCCGCTCGCTTGCCATCGGCCTGCACATGACCGGTCTTTATTGCGGACAGGCATTAGGCGGATTCGGAGCACTTGTTGCCACCAAATTGTCGTGGCAAAGCACATTCCACTGGTTTGGCATCATAGGTGTGGCATACGCCGTAATACTCATCTTCCTGTTGCATGAAAAGGAAAGTCATGGAACAGGGAGCCGTAAAGATCCGCAGAGTCGAAAGAGGAGTCGCCGAGGAAAACATCGGGATGGAAGTCAGGATGGAGGGAGAAGTAATCC
>CAJTQH010000017.1:1398-5449 GCA_910578305.1 uncultured Muribaculaceae bacterium | reverse complement strand
CAGAGTCAATGTTCCAGTCACTTGCATTCGTGTTTTCCAACGTTGCATTCTGGGTCATCCTCTTCTTCTTCGCATCAAGCTCCGTTCCCGGATGGGCTACTAAAAACTGGCTGCCCACACTCTTTGAGAACAATCTCGGCTTATCCATGAAATGGTCAGGCCCGATGGCTACGCTCACCATCGCTGTGTCAAGTTTCATAGGTGTTATGATCGGCGGCCCCATAAGCGACCGATGGGTTAAACGCAATGTCCGCGGACGCATTTTCACCAGTGCCATAGGTATTGCACTGATGATACCAACACTCGTATTTATAGGTCTTGCCCACAACGCATGGCTATCAGTAATGGCCGGTCTGTTCTTTGGCGTTGGCTACGGCATGTTCGACGCAAACAATATGCCTATCCTTTGTCAGTTCGTGTCATCTCGTCAGCGTGCCATGGCCTACGGATTTATGAATTCCATCGGGGTAATCATGGGAGCCATAGCCACACAGCTGCTTGGCGGTCTGGCCAAATCAGTCGGACTCGGCATGTGCTTTACATTTATGGGCGGACTTCTCATCGTGGCTCTGATCCTGCAGCTCACAATGCTCAAGCCCAAGTTTGACGATAAGGACATGGAATCGGCCGTATCCCCCGAAAATGCTATGGCCGAAACAATAACCGATCTATAATCCGGCTTCACAGCATTACAGTTATCAAGGATGTGCCCGCAATATGGCACATCCTTGTTTATTAAACCGAATAATTACATCGTACGAAAATAAACGCAAAAAAGATACGTATGATTTCAGTTTTTGATTAACTTTGTGGGATATAGTACGAATCAAACCAATCTGATATAACCGACATGAAATTTGAAAAAATCGAGGGGCTTATCGACGCCCCGTTTACCCCGTTTCTCCCCAATGGTGATGTAAACCTCGAGCCCATTCCCGCTTATGCGGCCATGCTCCAGAAAAACGGCCTTAAAGGTGTGTTTATCAACGGATCGTCCGGCGAAGGATATATGCTCAACGACGATGAACGCAAGCGCGTGGCCGAGGCATGGGTCAAAGCCGCTCCCGAAGGCTTCAAAGTGATAGTACACGTAGGCAGCTGCTGTGTACGCTCAAGTCACGAACTGGCTCGACATGCCGCTGAGATCGGAGCATGGGGTATTGGAGCTATGGCTCCGCCGTTCCCCAAGATCGGACGTGTCGAAGAATTAGTGAAATATATCGAAGAGATTGCCTCAGGTGCTCCCGAGCTTCCTTTCTACTACTATCATATTCCGGCCTTCAACGGCGCTTTTTTGCCTATGGTAAAACTACTTGAGGCTGTCGACGGCCGTGTGCCCAATTTTGCCGGTATCAAGTACACGTTCGAGAGCATGTATGAATACAACCAATGCCGTCTTTATGCCGACGGCAAATTTGACATGCTGCACGGACAGGACGAGACCATATTGCCATGTCTGGCTATGGGTGGCGCCCGTGGAGGCATCGGTGGCACAACCAACTACAATGGCCGCGAACTTGTGAGCATAATCGAAGCATGGAAGCGAGGCGATATAGAGGCGGCACGCGACCACCAGAATTTTTCTCAGGAAGTGATCAACGTGATATGCCGTTATCGCGGCAACATCGTGGGCGGCAAGCGCATAATGAAACTCATCGGTCTTGACCTTGGCCCCAACCGCACTCCGTTCCAAAACCTCACCGACGAAGAAGAAAAGGCCATGAAAGCCGAACTTGAAGCTATTAATTTCTTTGAACGTTGCAATAAATTTTAAGTCTCATGTGGCGTACAGATACCAACGGCTATCTGCTCGGATGGCAGAACCGTTATAAATCCGACCTTACAGATGACATACTCCCTTTCTGGCTTGAGCATGGACTCGACCGTGAAAACGGAGGTGTTTACACCTGTGTGGACCGTCAGGGACGCCTGATGGATTCCACCAAATCCGTATGGTTTCAGGGACGATGTGCATACATCTACTCTTTTGCCTACAACAACATAGCGCAACGTCCGGAATATCTTGATATGGCCAAGAGCTGTCTGGATTTCATCGAACGATACTGCTTTGACACCGACGGACGAATGTACTTCGAAGTAACAGCCGACGGACGCCCGCTGCGCAAACGCCGATACGTATTCTCAGAATGCTTTGCAGCCATAGCCATGAGCGAATATTCTATAGCCTCAGGACAAAAAGAATATGCCGAAAAGGCTCTATCGCTTTTCAAAAATATCCAGCGGTTCATCAACACTCCGGGTATTCTCGAACCTAAATATCTGCCGACACAGCCTTCGCGCGGACACTCCATCACAATGATTCTCATCAACACCGCCGCTTGCATACGCCGCGCCATATCTGACCCGTGCCTCGGACAGCAGATCGACGAATCACTTGATGCATTGCGCCGCTACTTTATCCATCCTGAATTCAAGGCCTTGCTTGAATGCGTGGACCCCGACGGCAAACTGATCGATACCATCAACGGACGTGTCATCAACCCTGGTCATTGCATTGAGACTGCATGGTTTCTCCTTGAAGAAGCCAAGTTCAGAGGATGGGACAAAAGCATTACCGACATGGCCTTACAGATCCTTGACTGGAGCTGGGAATGGGGCTGGGATAACGAATTTGGCGGCATTATCAACTTCCGCGACTGCAAAGGATTTCCTGCTCAGGACTATTCACAGGACATGAAGTTCTGGTGGCCACAGACCGAAGCCGTTATTGCTACCCTCTATGCCTACGAAGCTACCGGCGATTCCCACTATCTGGAGATGCACTCATTGGCTTGCGACTGGACATACGAACATCTGCCCGATCCCACCTATGGTGAATGGTTCGGTTACCTGCATCGCGACGGCTCTGTGGCGCAGCCTGCCAAAGGCAATTTGTTCAAAGGTCCGTTCCACATACCGCGAATGCTCATCAAGAGTTCCATGCTCATTGACGAAATTCTCAAAAAGCAATAACCATGAAACGACTTATGGCCATGCTCATCGTGACTCTTACAGTCACGATGAGTCTTTTGGCCCAACGTCAGGCCAAAGTGGCCTGCATAGGCAATAGTATTACTTACGGCTATCTCATACCTGACCGTGAGCGGCTGAGCTACCCCGCACAGTTGCAACAAATGTTGGGTAATGATTATCTGGTGGGGAATTTCGGTCGATCAGGTGCAACACTGCTACGAAATGGACACCGCCCTTACACGGCTCAGCCCGAATGGAATGACGCCAAGCATTTTTGCCCCGACATTGCCGTGGTGCATCTTGGAGTCAACGACACAGACCCACGTGACTGGCCAGACTTTGGCGATGAATTTGTAGCCGACTATGTGGCTCTTATTGATACTCTTCGTGCCATAAACCCCGACGTACGAATTCTTATCGCAAAACTGTCGCCACTGCGCGCATCGCATCATCGGTTCAAGTCAGGCACACGCGACTGGCGTCTGAAAATACAGCATGCCATAGAGAATGTGGCCGCAGCCACCGGTGTGGAGATCATTGATTTCGACACTCCGTTGCGCGACCGTCAAAATCTCATTACCGACGGTATACATCCCGATGCCGAAGGAGCCGGATTGCTCGCACGTACGGTAAGTCAAGCCATAACAGGAAATTATGGAGGCCTGCACCTGCCGGAGATCTATCAGAGCGGCATGGTCATACAACGCAACCGCTTTTTACCCATATACGGCACTGCGGACGCCGGTAGCCGAATCACTCTCTCACTCGGTAACGCCACATATCATACAATGGCCGACAATCAAGGTCGATGGCATGTAACAGCAGCTCCGCTTGTCACTGGCCACCGCTACACCATGACCGTAACCGACGGGCGCGATACATTGCAGCTGACCGACATTCTTGCCGGCGAAGTGTGGATAGCTTCCGGACAGAGCAACATGGAATTCCAGCTTGCATCGGCCCACGGAGGCAAAGACGATATTGCGTCATGTACCGACTCGCTGCTGCGTATCTACGACATGAAGCCCATTGCTGTCACAAACAATAAAGTGTGGCCCGACTCTGTAATAGACCGCAT
>CAJTQH010000017.1:1077-1359 GCA_910578305.1 uncultured Muribaculaceae bacterium | reverse complement strand
AAGCCATATCGCCCGACAACTCATCACACTTCTCAGCGGTGGCTTATCACTTTGCACGACACTTACGCGACAGCCTGCAAGTACCGGTTGGTGTAATCAGCAATGCCGTCGGGGGATCCGGCACAGAAGCATGGATAGACATTAACACCCTTGAGAATGGTATGCCGGAGATCCTTGTCGACTGGCGAGGCAACGACTATGTGCAGAAATGGGTGCAGCAGCGTTCGCGCGAAAATGTTGGCGACAGATCTACGGCCCGCCATCCCTACGAACCGTCTTACC
>CAJTQH010000017.1:0-1067 GCA_910578305.1 uncultured Muribaculaceae bacterium | reverse complement strand
GTTCTCCGCCGCGATACGTCCGCTCGGACACTTTCCGGTAGCCGGTGCCATATGGTATCAGGGAGAGAGCAATGCCCACAATATAGAGATCCACGACCGTCTCTTCAAAATGCTCACTGAAAGTTGGCGCAACTACTGGAATGACCCATCCATGCCGTTTTACTTCGTACAGCTCAGCAGTATCAACCGCCCGTCATGGCCGGCATTCCGTAATAGTCAGCGACTGCTGTCGCACTCCGTTCCTGACACATACATGGTCGTGTCATCCGACCTCGGAGACTCACTCGATGTACATCCGGTGCACAAGCGAGAAATTGGCCGTAGACTTGCACTTCAATCTCTGTATCACACCTATGGCATGCGCCATTTCACTCCATCGGGGCCCGAACCGGTAAAGGCAGTGCGGCATCCCGAATATATTATCATTACCACAACAGGCGGACTCGGCATGCACACATCCGACGGACTTCCGCCACGTACATTTGAAATAGCTGAAACCGACGGCCTATACCGTCCGGCTACAGTTGAGATAATAAACGACAACACTATAAAAGTATATAATATGGATATCACTAATCCACGTTTTGTGCGATACGGCTGGCAGCCGTTCACACGTGCCAATCTGGTCAACGCCGAAGGTCTGCCCGCAAGCACATTCAAGATCGAAGCCGACGACACTGATATGGAAGCAGGTATCGAATGCGGCATATCGGCACCATTTGCCGGAATGATTGACGGGCGCATTATCATGGCCGGCGGATGCAACTTCCCCGAAAACCCTATGGGAGCCGACAGCCGAAAGAAGTTTTATCGTGGCATATACGCCGCCGACACAGCCTCTATGCAGTGGCAACGCATAGGATCGTTGCCCGAAGGCATGGCCTACGGAGCCACGGCATCTGTTCCCGGAGGATTATTGCTGATAGGAGGCACAACCGCCACACAATCACTTGCAACGGTATGGATACTCTCCATCGAACCTCGAAGTGGCCTTGCTACACTTAAAGCCATGCCGCAACTCCCCTGCACCATCGACAACATGGCAGCATGCGCCATTGGCAGCCGTG
>CAJTQH010000016.1:30845-31092 GCA_910578305.1 uncultured Muribaculaceae bacterium | reverse complement strand
CCCCCCCCATTTTAGTATTTATTAACAATAGGGGGCGGTGTGACGTTTTGGTGGCTGTTTCTGAAAAAAACGGCTGTCGGATAAAGGTGTGTTTAAGGTGTGGCGATGGTCAGCGAAGTACTGACAAGAGTGATGGTTCGAAGCGTGGAAGAGCTGCGAGCTGCATGGGGCACGACTGTGCCTGCAATGAACCCGAGCCGTCGCCGATGTCTGTGATGCCGGCTTTAGTGAGGGCTTCGCGCACGGC
>CAJTQH010000016.1:26409-30834 GCA_910578305.1 uncultured Muribaculaceae bacterium | reverse complement strand
TGAGATGGCACAGGAAGATGTGCGATAGTGCAGGCGATGCTATTTCGGCAAGAAATTGTGCCGTCACATTGTTGTCGAGGTGTCCGTTGTCGGCGGCAATACGGGCCTTGAGGTGCATTGGGTATGAGCCTTGCCGGAGCATATCCGCGTCATAGTTGCTTTCGATCATTATATATCGTGCCTGTCGCATGTAGTAGTCCACTCTTGGTGTTATGCATCCGAGGTCGGTGGCGATTGTAAATCGGTGAGAGCCTCTGGTGATGAAGTATCCGGCATTGTCGGTGCCGTCGTGGCTTACGTCGAAGGCGGTGAGCTCGAGTCCGCCCACTGTGAATGGAAATTCCTTGTAGATGGGGCGGTGGTAGTCTTTGATGCGGCGTGAGATGCTGTGCCGGCGCAGTATGCCGTTGAGGGTCTTCGGTGTGCAGTATACTCCGATGTGCGGGTTCTTGCGGACAATTGCGTAGACGTAGCGCACGTGGTCGCCATGGTCGTGTGTAAGGCATATGCCCTTTACGTTGGCGATGTTGAGACCGTTGGCTTCAAGAGTGTCGCTGATGCGCTTCGGATCGACTCCGGCATCGATGAGCACGCCCTGGTCGGCGGTGCCGATGTATGCGCAGTTGCCGCTGCTGCCGCTGCCGAAACTCATGAACAGCAGTGTGTCGGGAATGCTCAGTTGTGATCGGTCGACTTCGATGCTCTTGTGGGTGTCGGTGTCGGCGTTTTTGTCGGCATTCTGTTTCTGCTTCTCTATCTTCACCACGAAGTCGAGAATGGACGGGTGTATGTCGTCGGTGACGTCGGGTGTGTCGGACGGTGTGTCGAATATGTCGGCCGTCAGGTCGAAAAGTCCCGGTTGATTATGTTTCGGGTGGTATTTGATCTTACGTGCCATGGCTGATCTATGAATAGAGAAGGAATATGGTGGGGGTCTTGTCGTAGTTGTATGTTGCCTTGGCCCAGGCTGACAGCGGCTTTGTGACTATGGACTGTGCCGGGCCTGTGATATCGGAGGCTACGCACAGCAGCATGGAGCCCGGCAGCAGCCGGCATAACTCGGCTATAAGCTTGTTGTTGCGGTAGGGTGTCTCGATGAATATCTGTGTCTGGCGTTCGCGCTCGATGCGCCGCTGCATCTCACGCAGGGTGCGTGCCCGTCTGTCGGATTCGTGCGGCAGGTATCCTGCAAAAGCCCAGGTCTGTCCGTTGAATCCGGAGGCCATGAGCGACAGCAGTATGCTCGACGGTCCGATGAGCGGTATCACCGTGTAGCCGCGGCGATGTGCTTCGGCTACGGCGAGTGCTCCGGGATCGGCCACGGCCGGACATCCTGCTTCCGATATTACGGCCATGTCGTGACCGCGCTCCATGGGTGCGAGCATTGCGGCCACGTCGGCCGGATCGGTGTGTTCGTTGAGTTCGGAGAATGTCAGCGAATCGATATCTATCGAACGGTCGCATCGCTTGAGAAACCTGCGCGCCGACCGCAGATTTTCCACGATAAAATGCCTGATACGCCGCGCTACTTCGATATTGGCCGCCGGCATCACGACTTCGGGAGCGACATCGCTAAGCGGCACCGGCAGCAGGTATAGTGTCGGGGTTGCGGATACGGTGGTGGCGGAGGCTTTGCGGTTGTTCATATTATCTACAAAATTAATCATTTTTTTCCTTCTCTGCAAAAAAATAAAAATGTCTTGAATGTCGGTGTGAGGGGAAATTAATTGTTAAAAATAATGGAGCTGACGGAGATATGTGTTAACTTTGCGGGCTGTTTTTTTAATAAACCACAGATATTATCACATATTTTATATAATAATCGGACATTATAGGAATATCATGAATGGAATGAAACGAATCTGGCTATGGGTCATGCTGACCGGCATATCGACCGTATATGCGACTGCGGAAATACCGGCAGGATATTATGACTCGTGTGAGGGTAAGACGGGCGAGGCCTTGCTTAAGGCGTTGCATGCCAGGATATCCAGCCATACAAATGTGGGTTACGACGGACTATGGGATGTGTATAAAAGCTCGGATGTGCGAGCCGACGGCACTTTGTGGGACATATACACCACCAAGGCATGGAGCCCTAACTTCAAAAAATGCGGTAATTACAGTGTGATAGGCGACTGCGTCAATCGCGAGCACTCTATGCCTAAAAGTGTGTGGGGTGGCAGCAAGTCGACGCAGTATTCCGATGCGTTTCATCTTTATCCGACCGATGGAAAGGTCAACGGTCAGCGTTCGAGCTTTCCCTATGGAGAATGTGCTAACGGCACGCGCCTGCCCAACAACGGGTCGGTGCAGGCTCTGGGCCGACTGGGCAACAGTACATTCAGCGGCTACAGCGGCAAGGTGTTTGAGCCCGATGACCAGTATAAGGGCGACCTGGCCCGCTCGTATTTCTATATGGCGGCATGCTACAACAATCTGATAGGCGGCTGGACCAAAGGTGAGATGGCTAACATGATGGGCGGCAATTCATATCCGGTTTTCAAGTCATGGGCGGTGAATCTGTTGCTCAAGTGGGCGCGTCAGGATGAGGTGAGCCAGAAAGAGATCGACCGCAACGATGCTATATATGAGCACCAGAAAAATCGTAATCCGTTTATCGATCATCCCGAACTTGTGGAGTATATCTGGGGCGACAAGGTGGGACAGGCATGGTATGCCTCGTCTGCCGCATTGCAGCCCGACATATTGCAGCCTGTGCAGAATGTGACGGTGGATATGGGCATTGCAGCCGTGGATCTGTCGGCTGAGGCCACTGTCTATGTGAAAACCAAGGGTGTTGAGGGTACTGTGACGTTTTCGATTTACGACAGCGGCAAAGCCATGAGCCTTTCGACATATGCAATATCGGCCGAGCAGGCCAATGCAGGCTACAGCCTGAAGGTGATATGCCGTAGCTCTGTGGCCGGAAAGGTGGCCGGTACGCTTTCGATATCGGCCGACGATATGGAGCGAGAGGTCGATGTGGTGTGCACGGTGGTGGACGGTCTGCCGGTATATGACGCTACGGATGTGAGCAGCGATGAATTTACCGTGCGGTGGGTCAATGTAGGCGATGCTCCGACATATACCCTGGATGTGAAGCAGGGTATGCAGTCTATTGCCGGATATCCATGTCGGGTGACGGCGTCGGACGAAACATATAAAGTGACCGGACTTGAACCGCTCACTACCTATACATTCCAGCTGTCGTCGACCACTATTTGCTCGGAAATCAAGTCGGTGACAACGGCCGATCTGCTGCCTAACATCGACGTGATGTTTGACGGTGTGCTGCACTTCGACGCAGCTCCGGGCACTCCGTCGGATGTTGCCGAGCTGTTGCTTGAGATAGAAAATGTGTCTGATGACATAATCATCACTGTCGACGCGCCCTTTGAGATCAGCACCGACAAGAGCGCATGGGGCACATCGGTGACTCTCGATCCGGAAGAAGACCGATTCTATATGCGACTCAACGGCCAGACCGAGGGCTCGTTTGAAACTACGATACTCATCAAGGCCGGCTCCAACATCTGGGACGACGCTTCGGCTTCAGGCACGATTGTCGATCCGGCCGCTGTCAATTTCCTCGAGACATTCAATGTCGCCACCTCCAATGCCACCGACCCCTACAAGTCGGGCGTGGAGTTTGACGGTACAGCCTGCCGCTGGAAACTCGGCAATGCCGGTCTGGCCAAAGGCGAGGGCGTCGATGGCACCAATGGCATACGCTTCGGCAAGGAATCGACCAGCACACTCACCATGATGGAGGATAAACAATCAGGTCTGGGTACCGTGACATTTTATGCTGCCAACTGGACCGATACTGAAGGTGTGGTGACTGTAAGCGTAGAGTCGTCGGGCGACGGAGGTCTGTCGTGGACTCCCGCCGGAAGCGTGACATTCTCTTCGGGTACATTCGATAAGAAGACAGTGACAGTAAACCGCTCCGGCAACGCACGCATACGCTTCTGTCAGACTTCGGGCAATCGCTGGCTTATTGACAACATAGCCATAAGCAACTATAACTCCATGTCGGAACTGGAGCAGCTCGACTATCACTCGTGGGACGCTTATTGCCGCGACGGCCGTCTGGTGATCGAATGCCGCGACAATGACAAGACGGTGGCTGTGTATGGCGTAGACGGTCTGACATGGGTCGACAATGTGTCGTACCCGGCAGGAGAGCATGCGATAGATCTGCCCAAGGGACTTTATATAGTGGTGTCGGATGACTTCGTGCGTCGCGTACTTGTAAAGTAATTTGGTGATAAGCCGACAGTTTACTAACTTTGCACATCAGAAATCAATTAATTCAGACTCATGAACATATCATATAACTGGCTAAAGGATTATATCGACACGCCGCTCACCCCCGGAGAGCTGGCGGCTGCACTCACTTCCATAGGTCTTGAAACCGGC
>CAJTQH010000016.1:15896-26399 GCA_910578305.1 uncultured Muribaculaceae bacterium | reverse complement strand
AGGTGGAAAGCATCCGCGGCGGTCTGCGCGGACTGGTGATCGGCAAGGTGCTCACCTGCGTGGAGCACCCCGACAGCGATCATCTGCATGTGACAACCGTGGATCTCGGCGACGGACAGGCTACACAGATCGTGTGCGGTGCGCCCAATGTGGCTGCCGGACAGACAGTGGTCGTGGCCACCGTGGGCACCACGCTCTATGACGGTGATAAAGAGTTTAAAATCAAAAAGTCGAAGATCCGCGGCGTGGAGTCGCTGGGCATGATATGCGCTGAAGACGAGATCGGCGTTGGTCAGAGCCACGACGGCATCATAGTGATAGACGAGGATGTGAAGCCGGGTACTCCGGCAGCCGAATATTTCGGACTGACTTCTGACTATGTGCTGGAGGTGGATCTTACCCCCAACCGCATTGATGCCGCATCGCACTACGGTGTGGCACGCGATCTGGCCGCATGGTCGGCTCAACATGCCGAGGCCGGAGAACTGAAGCGTCCGTCGGTAGAGGAGTTTGCCGTAGATTGTCGGGACGGCGCGGTGACCGTGGAGGTTGAAAATCATGAAGCATGTCCGCGTTACAGCGGTGTGACCATACGCGGTATCAAGGTGACAGAAAGCCCCAAGTGGCTCCAGGACCGCCTTAATGCCATAGGCCTGCGTCCGATCAATACAGTGGTAGATATTCCCAATTATATATTGCATTCGATAGGCCAGCCGCTGCACTGCTTTGATCTGGCCAAGATCGACGGTGAGAAAGTGGTAGTGCGCAATTGTCAGGAGGGCACTCCTTTTGTGACTCTCGACGGTGTGGAGCACAAATTGTCGGAGTCCGATCTGATGATATGCTCGGCCACAAAGCCGATGTGTATAGCCGGTGTGTTTGGCGGACTTGATTCCGGTGTGACCGAGCAGACTACCGACATATTCATCGAATCGGCTTATTTCAACGCTACTTCGGTGCGCAAGACCGCACGTCGCCACGGATTGCAGACCGATGCTTCGTTCCGCTACGAGCGCGGCACCGATCCCAATGTCACCATGTATGCCCTCAAGCTTGCAGCTCTTATGGTGAAGCAGCTTGCCGGCGGCGAGATATGCGGTGAGCCGGTCGACATATATCCTGCGCCGGTGGCTCCGTTTGACGTGACTCTCTCGTATGACTATGCCCGTGGGCTCATAGGCAAGGAAATACCCAACGATACAATAGATGCCATACTGCGCTCGCTCGAGATAGAGATCGTAGCCACTGACTGCAAGGAGGCCAGCCTTAAGGTGCCAACCTACCGTGTGGACGTGCGTCGTCCGTGCGACGTGGTTGAGGATGTGCTCCGCATCTACGGCTACAACAATGTGGAGATGGGCACTACGGTGCACTCGTCGCTTTCGTTCAAGTCGCCTGCCGACGTGGACAATGACCTGCGCAATCTCATCAGCGAGCAGCTCACCGCCACAGGATTTAACGAGATACTCAACAATTCGCTGACTGCTGAAAGCTACTATGCCGACTGCGCACAGTATCCGCTCGACCGCTGTGTGCGCCTGCTCAATCCGTTGAGCAACGATCTGAGTGTAATGCGCCAGACTCTGCTTTTCGGCGGTCTGGAATCGATAGCCTATAACGTCAACCGCCGTTCGGCCGATCTGATGATGTATGAGTTCGGAAATGTATACACATTCAATCCGCAGGCCGAATCCACAGCCGAGCGTCCGCTGGCTCCTTACAGCGAGTATTCGCGCCTCGGCATATGGCTCACAGGCGCCGTGCGCACGGCTGGCTGGATGCGTCCGGAGGAGAAAGCCACTGTCTATGACCTCCGCGCCGTGGTGGCCAATGTATTTGCCCGCCTTGGCATATCGGCCGGCGAGGTGAAACTTACACAGGGTAATGAGCCGATCTACAGTGCGTCGCTCGCCATAGCCACCCGCTCGGGCAAGCCGCTCGGAGCCATGGGTGTGCTGTCGAAGAGTGTGCTCAAGGCATTTGACATCAAGCAGGATGTGATGTATGCCGAACTCGACTGGGCAGCACTGGTGCAGCTCGCTGCAAAGCACAAGGTGACCTACGCGCCGCTGCCCAAGACCATGGCCGTGAAGCGCGACCTGGCACTGCTGATAGACAAGGCAGTGACTCTGCAACAGATTGAGACTGTCGTGCGCGAGAGCGAACGCAAGTTGCTGCGCGACGTGGCTCTCTTCGATGTGTACGAAGGCGACAAACTGCCCGAGGGCAAGAAGTCGTATGCTATAGCTGTCACGCTTCAGGATGACGAGCGCACGCTCAACGACAAGCAGATCGAGGCTGTGATGAAAAAGATAATCACAAATCTGGAAAACAAGCTCGGTGCGTCGCTCCGATAAGACAAAGCGAAAATAAATCATAAAACATAAAATATACTCATGGGAAGAGCATTTGAATACCGTAAAGCCCGTAAGCTCAAACGCTGGGGCAACATGTCAAGAACATTTACCCGTATCGGTAAGGAAATCACCATAGCCGCCAAGGCTGGTGGCCCGGATCCCGACACCAATCCCCGTCTGCGCGCTCTGATGCAGAACGCCAAGGCCGCCAACATGCCCAAGGACACTGTGGAACGCGCCATCAAGAAGGCTACCGACAAGGATGCAGGCGACTATAAGGAAATCTCATACGAAGGATACGGACCTTTCGGTATAGCCATATTCGTGGAAGCAGCCACCGACAACAACACCCGTACCGTGGCCAATGTGCGCTCTTACTTCAACAAGCACAACGGCTCGCTCGGCACACAGGGTTCACTCTCGTTTCTGTTTGACCACAAGTGTGTGTTCAAGATCAAGCCGTCCGAAGGTATGGATGTAGAAGAACTCGAACTCGAACTTATCGACTGCGGTGTCGATGAAGTGGAGCCTGATGAAGAGGAAATCGTGCTCTACGGCGCATTTGAGGACTACTCCAATATCCAGAAGTATCTTGAAGACAATGGCTATGAGATAATATCTTCGGAATTCGAACGCATTCCCAACGACCTGAAGGAAGTGACCGAAGAGCAGCGTGCCGCCATCGAAAAACTTCTCGACAAGCTCGAAGAAGACGAGGATGTGCAGAATGTGTTCCACAACATGAAAGAAGCCGAATAAACCGTATTAATATAGTAAACAGACAGGGTGTGAGAAATTTTTTCTCACACCCTGTCTGTTGTTGTATCAATTGTGGATCAAAAGGATATTTTCCAGATGTCTTTTGCTGCTTTGCTCATTTTTCGTTGACGAGAGCTTATGGAGTCAATATTCCAAGACGGATATTCCTCCGGAATCGATTTAGTTGTGACAAATGATGATTTTGTATAGACTATTTTCTTTTTGTTATAGTCTTGATTCTCAATTTCCTTGTTGTATTTTTTCTCCAGCAGACACAAGTTGCCTAATCGATAGGCTATTTCGTGAGATGATAGTTCGTACTCGGGCCAATCCTCGTTGGGATTCTGAGGTAAAATATGTTCGATGGTGTCGGTTTCACTGGATGGATCGGTATCTCTCAATCCACCTTTATATCTCTCATATTTGTCAAGGATATATTTTATTATTTTATTATTGCGAGAATTGTCAATGAATGATTTGTGTGAAAATGTAGTCTCAAATTCTGCATCGTCGACATAGATCTTCTTTAGTAGATTTCTGTTGTATTGTTTGGTTTTTGAGATCTCGACGGCCAGTTCATTGTATGTGCGCTCGACGTCATTAGGATTTTTCCCGGCAATTACACTATATCTGAAGCCGAGAATAATGACATCCTTGAATAGAGATTTGAACTTATCTGCTGGCAGGTTGTGATGAGCCGACATCAAAAGTGAATAGGGTTGCTTGAGGTTGAAAATGTTGAGTAAACGTACATTTTCTTGAAGAATCTTGTCGTTGTTCCAAAATTCATCGTGTGGACTTTTAAGAGCCATGTAGATATCGCTATATCTTAAGACTTCGTTGATGAATTCAAATACCTGACTGTCGGTCTTAATATGTTCTCTAACAGACTTGAACAACTCGTTTGAACGTACGGTCTTGTTTTTTGAATTCCAATAATAACGTATGAAATCTGGTAGCTTTTCGGCTTTAACGTTTTTAGTGAGAGCTGTCCACTTGTCTTCCAATGTCTCAATTCGGCCGGAATGGCTGGATTTATTGTCAACAAGAGAAAACAGATAGTTCTTTAATAGATCGGAAGAGGATAGCTGCACGCCACGGGCATTAAGTGTCTCAAATACTCTGAATGCATTCAATTCGTCACTGACTTTGATGATTGTAAAATAAAGTCTGTCTACGACGTCGGAGATGAATTTAGCATACTCTTTGCCTGTTGAAAATTTGTTTTTCAGTTGATTTTCAAACCATTCAAAGCATTTTTTCATCTGCTTTTCAGTGTATGACGTATTTCGTATAGGCAGATCATCCAGCTTGACGATATACTCCTTATAGTACCCATCGTTGTTACGATTAAGCATAAGAATATTGTCGTATTCAAGGCTTACCGGATCTATGTTGCCAATATATGTGTCTTTCAGCGTCCTAATGCGTTGTTCGTTTTCGGCAACATCAGTGCCATTGTCTATGAATTGCTGAATCGACTTTATTGCGGCAAGTATAAGAAGCGTTATGGTTGTGAAGCGTTGTTGACCATCAATGATATAGAAATTCTTGTTGTCGGCGGTCTGTAAAACGAGATAGCCCATGTAATGATCTCCATCTTCGGCAAGCATGTTTTCGATGTCTTTCCATAAATCATCCCAGTGCTCGGCTTCCCAGGAGTAGTCGCGCTGAAATTTTGGAATGATATATTTTCGACCGTTGCCGATTAGCGAGCCGAAATGATTGGTTGTGGTGTCTTGGATGCCTGTCATTACTGCTATGGTTGTGAATTATTTGTATATAGATTCACGAAAATACAAAAAACATCATGATTATCAAAAAATATTTTAGTCGGGGGAGCTTATGCGGGCGCGGACGGCTGAGGTGATGACGACGGTGAAGAGGGGAAACATCACCATGCCCATCACGGCAAGTACCGCACCCACTATTTTGCCTGCCGGTGTGACGGGATATATGGTGCATCCGGTGGTGGTGGCGTCGGAGCAAGCCCACCACAATGCCTGCATGTAATTGTGGACATCCGGATTGATGCCCTGTTCGCGCTCGAAGAATATGAGGCTGCCGAAGTAGACTATGGCTATTAGTACCACGGTGTAGGATGCGAATATGTTGGTGAGCCTGTTGGCCGATACGTATCCCACCACTATGGCCATTGCCAAGGCTCCGCGAGCGAGAGGCAGAAGCCTCACGAAGTAGAGTGTATCGGCCGGTACGGTTATGCCCATCCATCCGATGATATTGAGCCATGGTACGGACAGCAGCAGAAACAGCGACCGGTGCAGCGCATATTTCCATCGGTCGTGCGACATGTATAGCTCGATGAAGAAGTCGGCCGCAAACGCTGCGCATACCCATAGCTGGAAGGTCATGTAGCCGGAGTCGTGCAGGAACACTACTCCACGCAGTGCGTCGGCCGACAGATAGATGATGAGTCCGGCCGAGAGCAGAAGTACCATCCAGTTGAGCATGCTGTAGATTAGCCTGCTATGTCGCTGTACGTAACTTACCATATACAGATAAACGCTGTTGAGCGGCAAAAGGTTATGTCGGTTGGGGCGGCGGAGTGAATTGTGGCGGAATACTTGCGTATGTGGATATTGTTCACTATCTTTGTAGCAGAAAAACTACGATGCACCGGTGAGGTGCGGAATAAGCTGGAGTCTCGCCCAAGAGGGGTTAGAGATTCCAAAATTTTTTTCATTGTATAATAGAAACGTAAAACACAATAGACAATTATGCCAATTACTTACATGACCAAGGAAGGCTATAAGAAAAAAATGGAAGAGATAGCCTATCTGGAATCAGTGAAAAGACCTGAAATCTCACGTGCCATAGCTGAAGCCCGCGACAAGGGTGACCTGTCGGAAAACTCTGAATATGATGCAGCCAAGGAGGCTCAGGGCATGCTTGAAATGAAGATATCGCAGCTTAAGGACCTTGTGGCCAGCTGTCGTATTATCGACGAGAGCAACCTCAACACCGAGGAAGTGCAGATACTGAATTGCGTGAAAATCAAAAACGTGGCCAATGGTATGGTCATGGAATACACCATAGTGGCCGACAGCGAGGCCGATCTCAAAGCCAAGAAGATCGGATCGAGTACCCCCATCGCTCAGGGTCTGCTCGGTCATAAGCTCGGCGAAGTGGTGGAGATAAAGGTGCCAGCCGGCCTGATGAAGTTTGAAATCGTAGAAATCAGTTTCTAAGCCATGGCGTCGATATTCAGCATGATAGTAGCCGGCGACATACCCTGCTACAAGGTGGCCGAGGACGACAGGCATCTCGCTTTTCTCGACATCAATCCCATGGCTCCGGGCCATACGCTGGTGATTCCGAAGCGAGAGGTGGACTATCTGTTTGATCTGCCCGAAGACGAGTATGTGGCTCTGGAACTTTTTGCTCTGAAAGTGGCTAAGGCACTCAAGGCAGCCATGCCGTGTGTGCGAGTGGCCGAAGCCGTGCTTGGCATGGAAGTGCCTCATGCACATATTCATCTCGTGCCTATCAATTCGGAATCCGACGTTGATTTCCGTCACAAGTTGTCGCTGCCCGGCGATGAGATGGCTTCGATAGCCGCCCGCATCGCTGCCGAGTTCGGCAAGTAATGCCGATGTCAACGGCAATGACAAAATATAACGAGAGCCGCCCATAAGGGTGGCTCTTTTTTGTGTGGTATCAGCTCGGATCACGCTATTCGTCGGGCGACTCCGTGCGGTGGAAGTCAATCACGTTGTCTTTCGGAAGGGTAGTTTCCGGGATTGCAGCCTGTCGGAGTGCGGTATCGCTGTCATTGTCCGTAGTTTCTGGCTTTGGAGTCAGTATGCGCTGCACGGTCCAGTTTATGGCCGACGCTATCAGGGCTATACCCGTGATGAGTACTACGATGCCTCCGCGGTCGGGCTCGTGGAGCGGTGTGAGGAGTATGATGAAACCTGTTGCAGCCATGGCTGCCGGCACGATATAGAGCCACCACGGAGTGGTGTGCCGTGCGAGCAGGGCTTGTATCAAAGCGAGGTACAGGCCGTAGACGGCAAGTATGGTGCCGAAAAGAAATGTAATGAATGTGCGGAATGTGCCCGGTGCTATGGCCATCCACAGGCCGAGTGCTATTGTGCACAGGGCTGCGATAAACAGAGCCGCTGTGGAGAGCCGTCGGCGGATATCCGGCTTTGTGTCGCCGTCGGAACGGCGTATGGAGCCGGATGCTATCACGAGCAGGTAGGCTGCCGGGGCTATGATCATGATGCCTATTGCTATGACGAAACGGTTGAGCACGTCGGCATTGCCGTGCCACACTACAAAGAGTATGCCCACTATGGCGGTGAGTACAATGGTGAGCCATACGGATGTTTTGCTTTTGTGTATCATGGAATGTGTGGTGGAAGGGTTGTATGCAGGAGTGATTATTGAAAGCAGATTGCTGCGGCTATGGTGAAAGCCAGTGAATATGCGAGCATGGCCATGGCTGTGATGCCGAGCAAGGGGGTCAGCGCATGGCCTTTGCGCCGTGGCATAGCGGCCCATATGGTGAGGTGCATGGCTATATAGGCGCAAGGTATCAGCATCGCGGCTGCGGGCATCGACATCCACAGCGGCCACATCAGAGCCACGGCCAGAGCGCCGTTGAGCAGATAGATGTTGCGCACGGTGTTGCGGCCGAGTATCACGGCAAGGGTGTGCTTGCCCACGTCGGCGTCGGCGTCGCGGTCGCGATAATTATTTATTATGAGTACGTTGGCGCCCATAAGTCCGGCACTGACTGAAGCCAGTAATACATACATGTCGCACTGATGCGACATGATGTAGTATGTGAGACACACCGGAGCTATGCCGAAAAATACTATCACCGCCACTTCGCCAAGTCCGTGGCGCGAGAGCGGATATGGTCCGGCGCTGTAAGCTATGGCACCGAGGGCTATGGCTATGCCTGCAGGCAGCATCCACCATCCGCCGTAGAAGATGAGTGTGCATCCTATCAGGCAGGCTGCGGCGAGAGTCCCGTATGTGGCCGCGAGCATGGCGCGAGGCGAGATGTCGCCTTCGGTCACTCCGCGTCGTGGCCCTTCGCGACCCGGTTTGTCGAGGCCTGCGCGGAAGTCGTAGTATTCGTTGGCGAAATTTGATGCTATCTGGGCAAGTATCGCCACGCAAAGGCATAGTGTGAACGGCAGCCACCGGAATGAGTGGGACATATATGCCAGACCCATGGCCATGATGACTCCTGCTACGGACACGGGCAGTGTGCGCAGACGCATGGCTTCGATCCAGTATTTGGCTTTATCGGTGTTCATTATTGTGTTTTCGGTTGTTGGGGTGTTTATGGTTGCGTTGTTGGCTGCTGTTGTCGCCGGATGGCGGCAGCGGCATATCGGCCGGATCCGGGTCGAGATTGAAGCATTGCCGCACAGTGGTGCGTATGCGGCGTGCCTGCGGATGGTCTGAACGCAGAATCTCGAGTATGGTGTCGATGTATTCCTCCTTATTGTGCAGGCCGCAGAGCCCTGCCACATTGCTTGCCGGAAGCATCGACTTCTGGTTATAGACCCGCAGCACGCTGCTGTAGTCGCTTTCGGCGTGATAGCGGTTGAATTCCTGACAGAAGTTTTCGTACAGCCCCTTGGCGTTGATCTCATGTATGAGATCTTCCATGTGCTGCTCGAGTTTGTTTATGTTGGAGAAGCGTCCGTCGATGCGATACTCCATGGTGCGCTTCACACGATGACGTGTGTGGAGCAGAGCCTGCTGGTGCAGGTCGTGCTTGAACTGCTGGAGCACGCTGCGCTTGACATGCAGAAACACGCGTGTCTCATCTTTGCCGCAGTATGCGGCCACGGCGCGTATCACCTGCTCGAGCATAAGTATGTTTTCTACTTCGGCTACTTCGGGCACCATCACCTTTTTGCCGCGCAGATACTCTACTTCCTTCTCGTCGCGTCGGTCGCGGTCGACTATGCCGTAGGAGTCGAGCTGATGCATGGAGTTGAGGTCGTTGAATGTGCGTGTCGACTCAATGACTTTATTGCAGCTTCCGAGCGAGCGTATGGTGTAGTCCTTGAATATGAGCGGATACAATTTGGCATCGATGGATCTGTGTGGATCGCCTTCGATGAACAATACCGGCTTGCGTGCTCCGAGTATGGCCATATATATATCTTCGCTGATGGCCGTATCGGGCGGCATGATGGAGTAGTCCCACGTTTTGTCGATGGCGTCGTAGTGTCGTACCCATATCACCGATGCTCCGGTGCGCGATGCAGCGAAGTCGAGGTCGTGTGTGGTGTAGACAAATGTGCAGTCGGGCCGCAGCATCTCCATGCGGTTCCACACAGCCTGCATCATGGTGGGGTGTAGGAATATCTCAGGGCTGTCGATAAACACCATGGAGCCGTGGGGCGCGTATGAGATGGCTCCGAGATAGTAGATGACGGCTCTCTCTCCGGCCGACAATTTCATTGCCGAGTATCGGTCGCGGTCGCCTGTGCGCTGTGAGAAAAGCAGTTGGCCGCTTTCGATGAGTATTTTATTGTTGGGAAATATCTCCTGCCACAGATTTATTACGTCGTCGAGGCGTGTGTGGTGCATCCGGGCTTCTGGATCGGACGCATGACGTAGCTTGTAGTTGAGCAGATTGAGCATTTCGTCGTGCATGAGCAGTGTCATCACACGTTCGAGCTGTGTGGCTTGCTGATTGTAGCCCCGGGCAGTGCCTGTGGCTTTCTCATACAGTCGGTCTATGGTCGATGCCGGAGTGCCGGCGGGACGAGGTTCGCGGTCGAACAGCGCGTGCAGTGCCGACAGGCAGTAGGCGGTGGTGCCCATGTCGGCGGCCATGCGTGCTGCAAACCGGCTTTTTCCGGCACCGTTGGTGCCTACTATTAGTATGCACTGACAGCTTCTTTCGAGCGTCAGGGCAGTGCCGTCGGTCAGAGGCGGCAGCACTATGGTGCTGGATATGTTGTTTTTCCCGGTCATGAAATGAAGAGTTAGGCATTTATGGCTTGAACTCTCCCTGTCCCCGGCGAATGATGACCGGCGATGAGCTGTCGGTGATATCGACTATCGTGGATGGAACGGTAAGACCCGGTCCGCCGTCGATCATGATGCGTATGGGGGAGTTTTCGTATCGAAGCATGATTTCGTCGGGCAGCGATATTTCGTTATCGTCAAGTCCATCGACAGGGAGCGATGTGGTAAGTATCGGATTTCCGAGACGTTCGGCCAGAAGTCGCGATATGTCGTTGTCCGGTATGCGTACGCCTACGATGCGTCGGCCTTTGAATGCTTTGGGCAGCGATTGTGCGGCCGGTAGCAGAAGAGTGAACGGTCCCGGTGTATGGCTTCGCATCAGATTATAGGCTTTGTTGTCGATGCGCGCGTAGCGGCT
>CAJTQH010000016.1:0-15864 GCA_910578305.1 uncultured Muribaculaceae bacterium | reverse complement strand
GAGCAGACTATCGACAGGGAGTTTTTGAGCGGATTGATGCCCTTGGCTTTGCACAGCCGCTCTATGGCCTGCTGGTTGAGCGCGTCGCAGGCCATGGCATATAGGGTGTCGGTAGGGTAGATTATGGTTTCGCCTTGCCGCAGTGATTCGACTGCCATGTCGATAAAGCGGTCATTGATAGACGAGGGATAGATGCGAAGTGTCTGCATGGGTGTGAGGCGTAGAGGTGTTAGTTTTTACAAATGTAGTCAAAAACTGTATATATACAACGACTCTCCCCGCATTTTTGCTGTGAAAAAATGCGGGGAGGGCTATGCTGAATGTGTGTGGTGGTGTCTATCGCTTGCGCACGGGTTCGCAGGTGAGTCCCACGCCGAGTTTCTTGAATATCTTGTGGTCGACTTCGCCGAGCATCACTGTGGAGTGTACCTGACATCCGTTCAGCTCAGGCAGTTTTTCAAGCGCCCGCCGACAGTCTTCGTTGTGGGTGCTGAGCACCGACAGAGCCACGAGTACCTCGTCGGTGTGCAGTCGCGGATTGCGGCTGCGCAGATAGCTTGTCTTGGTGTGCTGTATCGGCTCTATCATCTGCTGGGGTATGAGGCGCACATCGTGGTCTATACCGGCCAGATGCTTGAGGGTGTTGAGTATCAGAGCGGCACTTGATCCGAGAAGGTCGCCGGATTCGGCGGTGATGATGGTGCCGTCGGATAGTTCAATTGCCGAGCTTGGCTTTCCGCTCTGTTCGGCGCGCTGCTTGGCGGCAGCTACTGTGCGCCGGTAGGAGGTGTCGATCTTAGCTTGCTTCATGAGCAGCGCTATCTTGTTGACTTCGCTGTCGGTGCCGTCGCCTGTGGCCAGACGGTTGAGAGCGGTGAAGTAGCGTCGGATGATTTCGTTTTTAGATGCGTCGCAGCATATGTCGTTGTCGCTTATGCAGAATCCCACCATGTTTACACCCATGTCGGTGGGCGATTTATAGGGATTTTCGCCGTATATGCCTTCAAACAGGGCGTTGAGTACCGGAAAAATTTCTATGTCGCGGTTGTAATTGATGGCTGTTTTGCCGTATGCCTCGAGGTGGAAGGGGTCTATCATGTTCACATCGTTGAGGTCGGCAGTGGCGGCTTCGTAGGCAATGTTGACGGGGTGTTTCAGGGGCAGGCTCCATACCGGGAATGTCTCGAATTTGGCATATCCGGCTTCGATGCCGCGCTTGTGTTCGTTGTAGAGCTGGCTCAGACACACTGCCATCTTGCCGCTGCCGGGGCCGGGTGCCGTGACTATGACAAGCGGCCGTGAGGTCTTGATGTAGTCGTTGAGTCCGAATCCTTCGTCCGATGCTATCAGACCCACATTGTTGGGATAGCCTTCGATGGTGTAGTGATAGTAAGTGGTGATGCCGAGGGTTTCAAGGCGTCGGCGGAATGCGTCGGCGCTCATCTGTCCGTTGTAGTGCGTGATCACTACCGATCCCACCATGAACCCTCGTTTTTGGAATTCCTCGCGAAGACGCAGCACGTCCATGTCGTAGGTAATGCCGAGATCCTGTCGCACCTTGTTCTTCTCGATGTCGAGCGCGCTGATCACTATCACTATCTCGGCGTGATCCTGCAGCTGGCTTAGCATGCGCAACTTTATGTCCGGTTCGAATCCGGGCAGCACGCGGCTTGCATGATGATCGTCGAAGAGTTTACCACCCAGCTCCAGATAGAGCTTGTTGCCGAACTGAGCTATGCGCTCTTTGATGTGTTCGGACTGAATTTTTAGATACTTGTTGTTGTCGAATCCGTTTGTCATAACGGAATGCAAAGGTAACGTTTTTTGCTCTTTTCGGCAAAATATTATTTCAACATTGTTTCAATAATATGATGAAAAAAACTGGAGCGAAATGAAAATAAAAAAGAGATGTTTCACAACATCTCTTTCCCTTTAAACCTTTATCTTAATCTAATACTATGAAAAACACACATGCAAATATAAAACAATTTTCGTAATTACACACCATAAAATCGCATCGTTTAACATAAATTTAACAAAAATATAGCTTCAAACATCAAATTTATCTACAAATTGTCAAAAACATCTGATAATGACAATATATAGCTCTTATTTCGCAATAAAGCATTTGTGGTGTCGAAGCGAAAGCGTAGGTGCTTTCTCCGAATATGCCGGATCATACACATATTTAATAATAGGAGGTTATAATTGATGATGCGCGCATTATTATGATGCAGGGTTGGAAAAAAGTTGTAATTTTGCAGATATAAATCAATAGAGAGAAAAAACATCTGATACAGGCATGAACATACTTGATATATTGATATTGCTGGCACTGGTGGTCGGTTTTGTAGTCGGCTATCAGTCGGGTGTTGTCAGACAGATTGGGTCGCTGGTGTCGTTTGCGATTGCCGTTGTGGCCTGCTATCTGTTTGGCGGAGCGGCTTCTGAAGTCGCCTGCTCGGTGATGGGCGTTACCGCAGAATCTACCGTGCAGGCTCGTGCCACGGCTTCGATAGCTGGACATGTGGCGCTGTTTCTGGCCGTGTGGATGCTGCTGTGGCTTGTGGTGCGTATGGTGCATATGGTGGTCACTGCCGTACATCTGGGGCTGATCAACCGCCTGCTTGGCGCGCTATTTATGGTGCTTAAGATAGCCGTGATGGCAAGTGTGCTGCTCAATGTGTGGAAGGCTGTGGCTCCGTCGTCGGATCTGCTTGCCGCATCGGGACGCATTACTTCGATGACTATGGAAGTGGGCCCGAAACTGCTTGGAGTGGCCGAGAGTATTAACTTTTAGTGGTGCGGGATTGTTGTAAATCTTGCATACTTAACAGGTATATATGATGAGTGAACAGGATAAGAAACTTACCGATACTTCGCGGTGTGCGGTGCCCGGCGAGGCATCCGACAGCAGTCTGCTCGACGACGTGACCCGCGGGGAATATAAATATGGATTTACCACCGATATAGACACTGAGATACTGCCCAGCGGTCTGAACGAGGATGTAGTACGGTTTATATCGGCCAAGAAAGGCGAGCCCGAATGGCTGCTTGAATTCCGTCTCAAGGCATTCCGCCACTGGCTCACAATGAAAGAGCCTCGCTGGGCGCATCTCGATGTGCCTCCCATTGACTTTCAGTCCATAAGTTACTATGCCGCGCCGCGAGCCAAGGAGGGGCCGAAAAGTCTTGACGAGGTAGACCCCCAGCTGCTCGATACATTCAACCGTCTGGGTATACCGCTCGAGGAGCAGAAACAGCTTTCCGGCATGGCGGTTGATGCCGTGATGGACTCTGTGAGTGTAAAGACCACGCATCGCGAGAAACTCGCGGAAATGGGAGTGATATTCTGCTCGATCTCAGAGGCGGTGAAAGACTATCCGGATCTGGTGAGAAAATATCTTGGCAAGGTGGTGTCGTATCGCGACAATTTCTATGCCGCACTCAATTCGGCCGTATTTTCCGACGGCTCGTTTGTCTACATTCCCAAGGGCGTGCGATGCCCCATGGAGCTGTCGACCTATTTCCGTATCAATGCGGCAGGCACCGGCCAGTTCGAGCGTACGCTCATTGTGGCCGACGACGACTCTTATGTGAGCTATCTCGAAGGATGCACCGCCCCGCAGCGCGACGAAAACCAGCTCCATGCCGCCATAGTGGAGATAATAGTGGAGGATCGCGCGGAAGTGAAATACTCTACCGTGCAGAACTGGTATGCCGGCGATGCCGAAGGTCGTGGCGGAGTCTACAACTTTGTCACAAAGCGCGGTCTGTGCCGTGGTGACTACTCCAAGCTCTCGTGGACTCAGGTGGAGACCGGATCGGCCATCACGTGGAAATATCCGAGTTGCGTGCTTGCCGGAGAGGGTGCCGTGGGCGAATTTTATTCGGTGGCTGTGACACGCAACCGTCAGCAGGCCGACACAGGTACAAAAATGATACATCTGGGTCGCAAGACACGAAGCACAATAGTGTCCAAGGGCATTTCGGCCGGACATAGCCAGAACTCCTACCGCGGACTGGTGAAGGTGGCACCCGATGCTGACGGATGCCGCAACTACACGCAGTGCGACAGCCTGCTGCTCAGTTCTACCTGTGGTGCGCATACATTCCCTTATATAGATGTGCTCAACGAAACAGCCGTGGTGGAGCACGAAGCCACAACATCCAAAATATCGGAAGACCAGATATTTTACTGCAATCAGCGCGGCATCCCCACAGAGGAAGCCGTGGGGTTGATAGTCAACGGATATGCCAAGGAGGTTATGAACAAACTTCCAATGGAGTTTGCCGTGGAGGCACAGCGCCTGCTTGCACTGACTCTTGAAGGCTCTGTGGGATGACATATACATGCATGAATATAAAAAAACAATCAACAGTATGAACGATATACTCATAGATATAAAAAATCTGCATGCCTCTGTCGAAGGCAAAGAGATACTCAAAGGCATCAACCTTACGGTGCGTCAAGGTGAAGTACACGCCATAATGGGGCCTAACGGTTCAGGCAAGAGCACATTGAGTGAGGTGCTGGCCGGAAATCCGGCATTTACCGTGACCGAAGGAGAGGTCGACTTTCATGGCAAGCAGTTGCTGGAACTGTCGCCCGAAAACAGAAGCCACGAAGGACTGTTTCTTTCGTTCCAGTATCCGGTGGAGATTCCCGGAGTGTCGATGGTCAACTTTATGCGCGCGGCCGTCAACGCCAAACGCAAATATCTGTGCGAACCGCCGCTTACGGCCAACGAGTTTCTGAAACTTATGAGACAGAAACGTGCCATAGTGGAACTTGACAATAAACTCGCCTCTCGCTCGGTCAACGAAGGATTCTCGGGTGGCGAGAAGAAGCGCAACGAGATATTCCAGATGGCTATGCTCGAACCCGTGCTATCCATACTCGATGAGACCGACAGCGGTCTTGACATCGACGCGCTGCGCATAGTGGCGGGCGGTGTCAACAAACTCAAAAACGAAGATAACGCCACTATCGTCATCACACACTATCAGCGTCTGCTCGACTACATAAAGCCCGACTTCGTGCATGTGCTCTACAAGGGACGCATAGTGCGCACAGGAGGTCCGGAACTGGCTCTGGAGCTTGAGGAACGTGGCTACGATTGGATAAAAGAAGAGGTTAACGCTTGAAGCCATGAACAGTCTTGATCAATATATAGAACTGTATCGCCTTAACCGCGAGGCTATCGACAACGGTTCGGCTCCGGTGCTCAACAGTTTGCGCGATGAGGCTTTCGTGCAGCTCGGTAGCGGGCGTCTGCCACGCAGAGGCGACGAGGGCTACGAACGTACGTCGGTAGAAGACATGATGGCCGCCGATTATGGTGTGAACGTGCTCCGCGTGGCCATACCGGCCGATGTGGCGGCGTCGTTCCGATGCGATGTACCCAATATGAGCACTCTGCTCGGAGTGGTGGTCAACGATGAGTTTCACCCTCTGCGCGGCATGGAATCGCGTCTGCCCGAAGGTGTGAAGTTCATGTCACTGCGACGTGCCGCCATTGAATGCCCCGAGCTTGTCAAGGCTCATTACGGCACTCTGGCTCCGCTCTCCGACACGGCCGTGGCACTCAACACCATGCTCGTGCAGGATGGTGTGCTGGTGTATGTGCCGCGTGGAGTGAAACTCGAGAAGCCTCTGCAGCTCGTCAACATATTCTCTTCGCCGGCATCGCTCATGGCCGCGCGCCGAGTGCTGGTGGTGATGGAGGAGGACTCGCAGGCGCAGTTGCTGGTGTGTGACCACACGCAGGATAGCGAGCAGCGCTATCTGTCGAGCGAAGTGGTGGAGCTGTGCATAGGCAGCGGCGCACGCTTCGACTATTATCATATAGAAGAGTCGTCGTCGCTTACCACACGCCACAGCCAGCTATTTGCCCGCCAGAGTGAAAACTCCAATCTGCTTGTCAATGGAATGACGCTTACATGTGGCACCACACGCAACAATTATTCACTCGACATAGCCGGCCCGGGATGTGAAACTATGCTATCGGGCATGGCCATAGGTTCAGGACACATGCACATCGACAATAGTGCGGTGGTGCGCCATCTCAGTCATCACTGTCACAGCAATCAGCTGTTGAAATATGTGCTCGACGACGAATCTACAGGTGCTTTCGGAGGTCGTATACTCGTCACTCCCGAGGCTTCGTTTACCGATGCCTTTCAGACCAACCGCAATATGCTTGCCTCTTCATCGGCACGCATGCACACCAAACCTCAGCTTGAGATCTACAACGATGAGGTGAAGTGCAGTCATGGAGCCACTACGGGGCAGCTCGACGCTGAAGCTCTGTTCTACATGCGCACACGCGGCATACCCGAGGCCGAAGCCCGCAATATGCTGATGCAGGCGTTTATGGCCGATGTGATCGACACGGTGCGGATGGACGGACTGCGCGACAGACTGCGCCACATGGTGGAGCGTCGTTTTCAGGGAGCCGATTGCTCTGACTGCGCCGCCTCATGTCGAGAGGTACTTACCGATGATTGATCTTATATAAAACTATACATGGACTACGACGTAGAAAAATATCGCAGCGATTACCCGATACTTTGCCGCACAGTCTATGGCAAGCCGCTTGTGTATCTCGACAATACGGCTTCCACACAGACACCCCGTATGGTGGTGGACACTGTGACCGACATGTATTATAAGCATAAGGCCAATGTGCATCGCGGAGTGCATGCGCTGTCGCAGGAGGCTACCGCCATGATGGAGGCCACGCGCCGCCGTGTGCGCGACTTCATAGGTGCGGAAAGTGAGCGTGAGATCATATTCACGCGCGGTACCACCGAGGCCATTAATCTGGTGGCTGCGAGCTACGGTGAGTTGCTTTCGGAGGGTGATGAAGTGATACTCACAGTCATGGAGCATCATGCCAATATCGTGCCGTGGCAGTTGCTGCGCGACCGCAAGGGCATAGTGATAAAGGTGGTGCCCATGTTGCCCGACGGTTCGCTCGATATGGACGCTTTCCGTGGTCTGCTTTCGCCACGCACCCGAGTGGTGTCGGTAGCCCATGTGTCGAATGTGCTCGGTACAGTCAATCCGGTGGCGGAGATAATCAGCCTGGCACACGAGGCCGGTGCCGTGGTACTTGTCGACGGAGCGCAGGCCATAGCCCACAAGGAGGTCGATGTACGACGTCTTGATGCCGATTTCTATTGTTTTTCGTCGCACAAGATGTATGGTCCTACCGGAGTTGGGGTGCTCTACGGACGCGAGAGCCTGCTTGAGAAAATGCCTCCCTATCAGGGTGGCGGCGAGATGATAGCCCATGTCGCGTTCGAGCATACGACCTATGCCGAGCTGCCTTTCAAGTTCGAGGCCGGCACTCCCGACTATGTGGGTATAGCGGCTTTGCACACGGCTGTGGACTATCTCACCGGCATAGGCGTGGAGCCTATATCCGCCCATGAACACGATCTGCTGCGCTACACTACCGAACGCATGATGGAGATCCCCCGCATGCGTATCTTCGGCACATCGCCTGACAAGTGCGCCATAATATCGTTTCTTATAGGCGATGCTCATCATTACGATACGGGCATGCTGCTCGACAAACTTGGTTTTGCGGTGCGTACAGGTCATCACTGCGCCCAGCCGCTCATGCAGGCTCTGGGAGTGGAGGGGGTAGTGCGTGCGTCAATGGCTCTGTACAACACGCGCAGTGAGTGTGAGGCATTTGTCAAGGCTCTGCATCGTGTGGCTTCTATGCTTGGCTGATGATGGATGTGATGCTTACAGATGGGGAACGGGAGCGTTATGCGCGCCATCTGTCGCTGCCCGGCTTCGGAGAAGAGGCTCAGATGCGTCTGCGCCGGGGCAGTGTGCTTGTGATCGGTGCCGGTGGCCTTGGATCGCCCGTGCTGCTGTACCTGGCAGCTGCCGGAGTGGGACGTATAGGTATAGTCGACGGTGATTGTGTCGACATGTCGAATCTACAGCGTCAGGTCATACATACCATGGCCGATGTCGGACAGCCCAAAGTGCTTTCGGCTGCTAATAAGATTCAGGCTTTGAATCCTCATGTGAGTGTGGAGACGCATGATATGTATCTCACGGCCGACAATGCTTCCGGCATAATGGACAGCTATGACTTCGTGATTGATGCCACCGACAGTCTCGACATAAAGTTTATGGTCGACGATATCTGTCACAGGATGGGCAAGCCCTACAATCATGGGGCGATAGGCGGTTACGAGGGGCAGACCATGACGGTGCTTCCGGGTACGGCCCGTTACCGGGATCTGTTTCCCGACGGAGCCGATGGCGTGGAGCACGCACCGGTGACCGGCCCGCTCGGAGTGGTGCCGGGTATATTGGGCACCATACAGGCGGCCGAGGCGGTGAAATTTCTGTCGGGTGTGGGTGAGTTGCTCACCGACCATTTGTTGAGGTTTGATGCTCAGACCATGGCATTCCACACCATCAGACTCCGATAGAAGTCGGAACGCCGGAATTAATCCCATTGTTATGGTGCCGGATGCGTTGCTGCGGCGCTATGTTTTATGGTGGTTTGTGGCTATGGGCGTGATTTTACGGATGAAAAAAATAATTTTTTATGATGTTTGATAAACGATTGAGCCACTGAGGGTGTTCAGTATAAAAAGATGTTAATGAAAGAGCTTTTTATGATAATTGTCATATGAGGGCTGGATTATGTGTAGTAATTTTGCACTCGAATTTGATATAATAAGCCGATTCGCAACTATTATTCGCAACTATTAAAAGGAAAATTTCATAAGGTAAAAAAAGAATATGTTAAAAGAAAGAAGTATGAAATCAAGAGTACTTAACGGAGCGGTTGCAGGTATGGCCGCCCTTACCATCACACTCGGAGCCGTATCGTGTGGCAAGCAGGAAGGGCAGTCGCAGGCCGCCTTACCGGAGATCGCCACTATGGAGGTGACTCTGACTGATGCAGAAAACGCCAATGAATATCCCGCCGTGATCAAAGGCAAGACCGATATCGAGGTTCGTCCGCAAGTGTCGGGTTATATCACACAGGTTTGTGTGGACGAAGGACAGGAAGTGCGAAAGGGACAGAAGCTTTTTGTGCTCGACCAGGTGCAGTATCAGGCTGCTGTGGACAACGCTCTGGCTCAGGTCAATTCTGCCCAGACCCGCGTGAAGACAGCTCGCATGACAGCCGATACCAAGCGACAGCTTCTTGAAAAAAACATCATAAGCCAGTATGAATACCAGTTGGCCGACAATGATCTTCAGACGGCTCTTGCCGCGCTCAGCCAGGCGCAGTCGGGGTTGACAACAGCCCGCAAGAATCTGTCGTATACAGTGGTGACTGCTCCGAGCGACGGAGTTGTAGGCCAGATTCCAAACCGTGAAGGCTCGCTTGCCTCGCCCTCGTCGATGCAGCCTCTCACCACCATATCCGACAACTCGAAGGTCTATGCCTACTTCTCGCTTACCGAAAACGATCTCCTCAATATGACCGATGGTGGTTCGCGTTCGCTCAACGTGGCTCTCGACTCGATGCCTGAAGTCAATCTCCGTCTATCCAACGGAACCGTATATCCGTATGCCGGTAAAGTTGCCACTGTGTCTGGTGTCATCAACTCCTCCACAGGTGCTGCCAGCGTGCGCGCGCTGTTTGACAATCCCGGCGGCATGCTACGCAGCGGCAGTACAGGTACTGTCGTAGTGCCCATCAAAACAGAAGGTGCAATAGTAATACCTCAGAAGGCCACATACGAGCTTCAGGACCGCCGTTTTGTCTACGTGGTCAATACCGCCGATTCTAACAAAGTGGCTTCTGTCCCCGTCACTGTACTTCCCCAGAACGACGGTAAAAACTATGTGGTGACCTCAGGCCTCAAGCCCGGCGATGTGATCGCAGTGGAAGGCGTGGGTACAAGTGTGCTTCGCGACGGAGCAAAGATAACAACTGTTGATGCCGCTAAAAAGGCAGCAGAGGCACAGCAGTCACAGCCTCAGTCCAAGTAATGTGCTCGTATAGTGACCAAACATTAGTTACACTTCATACATCGTAATAGAAGATGAAATTAGATACGTTTATTAACCGCCCGGTACTATCCACGGTTATATCAATATTTATCGTATTGCTGGGTTTGATCGGCCTTGTGTCGCTCCCTATCACCCAGTATCCCGATATAGCACCTCCTACAATCAGTGTCACAACCACTTATCAGGGTGCTAACGCGCAGGCTGTGCTCAACTCCGTGATTGCGCCGCTTGAAGAGGCGATCAACGGAGCCGAAGGCATGACTTATATGGAATCGACTGCCACCAACACCGGTTCGGCGACTATCAATGTGTATTTCAAGCAGGGTTTTGACCCCGACATGGCTGCCGTAGACGTGCAGAACCGTGTGGCCAAGGCGCAGAACCTTCTGCCGGCAGAAGTAACCCAAGTTGGTGTGCTGACACAGAAGCGTCAGTCTTCGATGCTTCTCGGTATAGCACTCTATACGGACAATGCCGAGGCATATTCGCCTGAGTTTATCGACAACTATATGAAGATCAACGTAATTCCCATGATACAGCGTGTGAATGGCGTGGGTGATGTGCTCAGTTTCGGTGCCAACTACTCAATGCGTATATGGCTCAAGCCCGAGGTTATGGCCCAGTACGGCCTCATGCCTGCCGATGTGGCCGGAGCTCTGGCCGAACAGAACGTCGAGGCCGCTCCGGGTGCGTTTGGCGAACAGGGCGATCAGGCTTTCCAGTACACCATGAAATATCGCGGACGTCTTAACACTCCAGAAGAGTTCGGCGATATTGTGATCCGTGCCAATAGTGACGGTGAGGTGCTTCGCCTCAAGGATGTGGCTGAGATAGAACTCGGTAAGGAGACATATGGATTCGGCAACTCGTTCAACGGTCATCCTTCAACCATGGCCATCGTGTTCCAGACCGCAGGTTCAAATGCAACCCAGATCATAGAAGACTGTCTCGCACAGGTGAAAGAGATGGAAAAGGTGCTGCCCGACGGTTTGCATTTTGCCATCCCGATGAACAACAATGAATTCCTCTATGCCTCGATCGATCATGTGATACAGACACTTATCGAAGCATTCATTCTGGTGTTTATTGTGGTATACATCTTCCTTCAGGATTTCCGTTCGACACTTATCCCTGCTATCGCCATTCCTGTGGCACTGGTCGGAACGTTCTTTATGCTCAGTATCATAGGATTTTCAATAAATCTCATCACGCTTTCGGCTCTCGTGCTTGCGATCGCTATTGTGGTCGACGACGCCATTGTGGTGGTGGAGGCTGTGCACGCTAAACTTGACGTGGGCTACAAGAGCGCGCGCAAGGCTTCTATCGACGCCATGAATGAGATAGGCGGTGCCATTATTTCCATCACACTGGTAATGATGCTCGTGTTTATCCCTGTGTCGTTTATGCCAGGCACATCAGGTGTGTTCTACCAGCAGTTCGGTCTTACAATGGCCATAGCCATCGGTTTCTCGGCCGTCAACGCACTCACTCTTTCGCCTGCTCTCTGTGCCGTGTTCCTTAAGCCGCACAAGACCGACGACGGACATGACATACCGCTGAAGCAGCGTCTTGGCGAGGCATATTCAGAGGCAGCCTCTACAATGAAGAAGCAGTACAAGCGTCGCTTCACACTCGACATACATCCGCTGGTGACATTCCTGATGGTTGTCGCAGCCGTGACTTTCATGGTGCTCGGATGGTATACCGATGGCAATGTGCTTCATATGGTTATTTCCATAGCATGTGCACTGGTAGCTTTGTTCGGTGTGTTCAGCCCGCGTTTCCATGCCGGATTCGAGAAAGGTTACGGACGTCTGCTCGGTAAGTACAAGTCGCTCACCAAATTTTTTGTAAATCATAAGGTGACATCGTTTGCCATTGTGGCAGTATCGATAGGTGTGCTCGTATGGCTCATGGCCCGTACACCGACTGCTCTTGTTCCCAACGAAGACACCGGAGTGGTGTTTGCGTTGGTGGATATGCCTCCGGGCACATCGCAGGAACGCACCGCAGAGGTACTGGAGCAGGTAGACACTATCGTACAGAAAATTCCCGGTGTGGCCTACAGCAATAAAATTCTCGGTTACAGCTTCCTTGCCGGCCAGGGCCCGACTTACGGTACATTCATTATCAAGCTCAAGGACTGGTCGGAGCGCGATGCCTCGCAGAGTTCCGATGCAGTGATCGGTCAGCTTTATGCTAAGACCGGAAAGTTTGTAAAGGACGGACGTGTGATGATCTTTGCACAGCCTACAATCTCCGGTTATTCGGCTACCAGCGGTCTTGAAATCAAGATGCAGGATAAGACCGGTGGCGATATCAACGCATTCTTTGCCGTGGTGCAGGGATTTCTCGGAGCTCTCAACAGCCAGCCCGAAATACAGATGGCATATTCGACATTCAATCCCACTTTCCCTCAGTATCTGGTGGATATTGATGCCGCAAAGGCAAAGCAGGCAGGGATATCGCCCCAGACCGTACTCTCCACTTTGCAGGGATATTATGGCGGTATGTATGTGTCCAACTTCAACCGCTTCGGCAAGATCTACCGAGTGATGATGCAGGGTACACCCGAATCGCGTGTATCTCCCGAAACTCTGGCCTCCATCAAGATCCGCAACGGATCGGAAATGGCTCCTATATCCAGTTTCGTGAAACTTACACGTGTCTATGGCCCGGACTTGCTCAACCGCTTCAATATGTTCCAGTCGATATCTGTGGCCGCCCAGCCCAAACCGGGCTACTCGTCGGGCGACGCCATTGCCGCCGTTGAGCGTGTGGCCGCCGAGATGCTGCCTCCGGGCTACGGATTCGAGTATGCGGGTATGACCCGAGAGGAAAGTAAAAGCTCCGGCAATACCACAGCTATGATTTTCGGACTATGTCTGTTGTTTGTCTACCTCCTTCTCTCGGCACAGTATGAAAGCTATATGCTGCCGTTTGCCGTAATACTTTCGATTCCGTTCGGTCTCATGGGTACATTCATATTCGCCGATTTAAGAGACATCTCCAACAACATCTATCTCCAGATCGCGCTTATCATGCTCATAGGTCTGTTGGCTAAGAACGCCATCCTCATTGTGGAGTTCGCGCTCGAACGCCGACGCAACGGTATGGCTATCGTAAAAGCCGCCATAGATGGTGCCACAGCACGTCTGCGACCCATTCTTATGACCTCGCTGGCTCTTATCATAGGTCTGTTGCCCATGATGTTTGCCCACGGTGTGGGTGCCAACGGCAACAAGGCTCTCGGTACCGGTTCGGTAGGCGGTATGTTGATTGGTATGATATTCCAGATATTCATAGTGCCGGCATTGTTTGTGGTGTTCCAGAAACTCCAGGAGAAGATCACTCCTCTCAAATGGGAAGATACCGACAATAAGGCTATTGAAAACGAAATCGAGCAGTATTCACGTTAATCCGGCGCTTGCCATTCATACACACTATAAAAAGTGTAATAACAAGATGAAAATGAAATCAGGAAAATTCACATTGCTCGCCTTGGTGGCCGTAGGACTTACGGCCACCCTCGGCAGCTGCAATATTTACAAGAAATACGAAACGCCCGACACCACGGCTCTCATGGCCGAGTACAAGCGGGTGCAGCAGCAGGAAGCCGACAGCCTTGCTTTCGGCAATCTGCGCTGGCAGTCGGTGTTTACCGATCCCATGCTTGCCGATCTCATCGAGCAGGCGCTTGCCAACAATACCAATCTGCGCAATGCGCGTCTAAATGTGGAGATGGCACATGCACAGCTCAAGGGCGCGCGTCTGAGCTATCTGCCTTCGGTGGCTCTTGGCCCCAATGGTTCCGGCTCAAAATTCTTTGTCAATCCTCACCAGTCGCTGTCGTGGTCCTATCAGATACCTCTGTCGGTGAGCTGGGAGATCGATATCTTCGGAAAGCTGCTCAACAGCAAGCGTGGCGCACAGGCTGCCTATGAGCAGAGCGAAGATTATGCACAGGCTGTGCGCTCGCAGATCATAGCCGCTGTGGCCAACTGCTACTACAGCATCGCCGCTCTGGAGTCACAGCTTCAGGTGAGCCGCTCCACTTCGGAGATTTGGTATGAAAGCGTGCAGACTATGAAGGATCTCAAAGAGGCCGGAAAGGTCACTGAGGTGGCGGTGGTGCAGAGCGAGGCCCAGTATTATGGCATACTCGCATCTATCACCGACCTTGAGGTGAGCCTCGACGAAATGAACAATACCATGTCGCTGCTGCTCAATGTGATGCCGCAGAAGTGGGCCATCTCTGCCGATGCCCGCATGTCGATTCCCGAGATCATGCGCGAGTCGATTCCCATGCGCGAGCTTGCCTCACGTCCCGATGTGGCGGCCGCCGAACGCAATCTTGCAGTGGCCTATTACAGCACCAACAGTGCCCGCGCTGCATTCTATCCCGGTCTTAACATCACGGCCAACGGCGGATTTACCAATCTGCTCGGTTCGGCAGTGGTAAACCCCGGAAAGTTCTTCATCAACCTTGCCGGTTCGCTGACGGCACCGCTATTTTCACGCGGAGCCAATATAGCCCGTCTGGAAGCAGCCAAAGCACAGCAGCAGCAGGCTATGAACAACTTCGAATACGCACTACTCAGCGCAAGTGCCGAGGTGAGCGACGCCATGACACTCTACGACAAGAGCGTGGAGAAGCAGAAATCGCTTGAAAAGCAGGCTGAAAAGCTCACGCTTGCTGTAGACTACACTCAGGATCTTCTGCGACTCGGTTCGTACAACACCACATATCTTGACGTGCTCACAGCACAGCAGAGTCTGTTGCAGGCACAGATATCGTCCATAACCGCCCGCAACAACCAGCACCGTGCGCTCATCAACCTCTATCAGTCGCTCGGCGGCGGACGCTGATACAGACACGTTGCGCAATATGGGCACTAATTATACAGATCCGTTTAATACCAATATTTTATACCCACTATCACCACTATGATCAGTCCGTTAGCCTACGTTGACCCCAATGCCAAGATCGGTGCCAACGTTACCATCCATCCATTCGCTTATATCGACGCCAACGTTGAGATCGGCGACGGATGCGAGATTATGTCGTATACGAGTATTCTCAAGGGAACTCGTATGGGTAAGAACAATAAAGTATATCAGAACTCCATCATCGGTGCCGATCCGCAGGACTTCCGCTGGCATGGCGAAGAGACGTATTGCTATATCGGTGACAATAATGTGATACGAGAGCATGTGATCATCAACCGTGGCATACGTACCGAAGGCGGAACACGCATAGGTGATGACTCGTTCATTATGGCGGAGACACACATAGGCCACGATTCGCACATCAAGGGCCGTTCGGTGATAGGCAACGGTGTGACCATTGCCGGTGACGCTGAAGTGGGTGAATGCTCCATATTGTCGTCAGGTGTCATACTTCATGAAAACTCAAATGTGGGTCAGTGGTGTCTGATAAAGGGCGGATGCCGTATAAGCGGCAATGTGCCGCCGTTTGTCATCATGGCTCACAATCCGGCGGTGTATTTCGGTGTCAATGCCGTGATACTCCGTAAGCACGGTTACACTGAAGAGCAGATCGATGACATAGCAAAGGCTTATCGCCACATATATCAGAGCGGCACATCGGTATTCAACGCGCTCAAGCGTATCGAGGCCGATCTCGACGAGAGCGAGATCCGTGACGTCATAGTGGGTTTCGTGCGCGACCGCAATCTGAAGATTGTGGCCATTCCGCGCGATCTCGAATAATGGCGTGCATATCCGGAAACAACAGCGTCCGTGACTTTACCGAGTCACGGACGCTGTCGCTTATATGCCTTGCCGGCGATTATTTCTTGAATGCGTGGCGGTAGCCCTTTACTTTGTCCCAT
>CAJTQH010000015.1:7461-31404 GCA_910578305.1 uncultured Muribaculaceae bacterium | reverse complement strand
TCCCAAGCCTTGGGGCGATGAAGACAAGAGTTTCGCCCGTATAATCGGTATGTCGCAAGTGCCTATCGCATGGCGCGATGTTAACCGTGAATATGTGGAGCAGCGTATCGGCAAGCTGATGTCGCCCGATATGTATTTCGATCTGCGCTCACATATATATGCCGATTTCAATTACATGCGGACCAATGATCTCGGATGCCTTGAATTTTCGGGACGTTATCCGGACAATCTTATCGAGGAGATAAACAATTACTCGATCTGTGCCGGTGTGATAGCGCGTACGCTTGACTTTGACGTGATACACTCGCACGACTGGCTTACGTATCCGGCCGGCATACACGCAAAGCAGGTGACAGGCAAACCACTTGTGATACATGTGCATGCCACGGATTTTGACCGTTCGCGCGGTAATGTGAATCCTACGGTGTTTGCAATAGAAAAGGACGGTATGAACAATGCCGACCATATTATTACGGTGAGCAACCTTACCCGCCAGACGGTTATAGAAAAGTATGGTATAGATCCGGCGAAGGTGACTACGGTGCACAATGCCGTGACTCCGCTCAGCGACGATCTGCTGAATATTGAGGTGTCCAAGCCGAAGGAAAAGATAGTGACTTTCCTGGGACGTATCACCATGCAGAAAGGGCCTGAATATTTTGTGGAAGCTGCAGCGAAGGTGCTTAAAAACAATCATAATGTGCGATTCGTTATGGCCGGTAGCGGTGATATGATGGACAAGATGATACTGCTTGCCGCAGAGCGTGGAATATCGGATCGTTTCCACTTCCCTGGATTTCAGAAGGGCAAGCAGGTATATGAGATGCTTAAGGCGAGCGATGTGTACATAATGCCATCAGTGTCGGAGCCGTTTGGAATCTCTCCGCTTGAAGCCATGCAGATCGGTGTGCCTTCGATCATATCCAAGCAGAGCGGCTGTGCCGAGATCTTAGACAATGTGATCAAGACCGACTATTGGGATATCGATGCCATGGCCGATGCCATACACTCGATAATAACCTATCCCGCCATGTATAACCAGCTGCGTCAGGATGGTCTTGACGAAGTGAACCGTATAACATGGGATAAGGCGGGCGCCAAAGTAATAGATATATATAATAAGGTGCTTGGCCGATAAATAATCTTAAAAACGAATCCTTTATTCAGATACCAGAAATCATGAAAGCAATCTGTTTCTATTTTCAAATCCATCAACCGTTCCGTCTGAAACGCTATCGTTTCTTCGACATAGGCAACGACCATTATTATTATGATGACATTGTGACCCGCATAGCTCAGCGCAGCTATATACCTGCAGCAGAAAGTCTGCTCAATATGCTTGAACAGCATCCTCATTTCCGTTGCGCGCTGTCGATAACCGGAGTGGCTCTGGAGCAGCTTGAGCAGTATGTGCCGGAATTTGTAGATCTTCTCAAGAAACTGGCAGCTACCGGACGTGTGGAATTTCTTGCCGAGACATATGCTCATTCGCTGTCGTCGCTTACAGATCCTGAGGAATTTGCCAATCAGGTCAAGGTGCATGACGCAAAAATATATGAAATGTTTGGCCAGAAGCCCAAGGTGCTTCGCAATACAGAGCTGATATATTGTGATGAACTTGCACCTCAGATATTGTCAATGGGGTATAAGGGAGTTATAACAGAAGGTGCCAAGCATATTCTCGGATGGAAGTCGCCAAACTATGTGTATAGTGCGGCTTCGGCTCCCAAGCTCAAACTTCTTCTCCGCAACGCCAAACTGAGTGATGATATCGCCAAGAGATTCAGCAATACGGATTGGGAAGAATATCCTCTGACAGCCGACAGATATATTGACTGGATTGCTTCGACTCCGGCAGATGAGCAGATCGTGAATCTGTTCATGAATCTTGAGACGTTCGGCGAATTTCAGTCGCGCGAAACCGGAATATTCCAGTTCCTTGAAGCTCTTCCGTTCTTTGCCAAGGAGCGCGGGGTGGAATTCTGGACACCTTCCGATGCTATATCCAAGCTGAAATCAGTGGGAGAACTCTCGATTCTGCATCCGATATCTTGGACCGATGAATCCCGTGATACTACTGCATGGCTGGGCAACAAGTTGCAGAATGAAGCATTTGACAAGCTATATTCGGTGGCTGAGCGTGTGCGCCTTTGTGATGATCGCCGTCTGAAGCAAGATTGGTATTATCTACAGGCTGCCGATCATCTGTTCTATATGGCTACAAAGCATTTTGCCGATGGTGCGGCTCATTCCAATTTTAGCCCTTACGAAACACCCTTCCAGGCGTTTACCAACTATATGAATGTGCTTTCCGACTTCATAGTGCGTGTAGAAGAGCAGTATCCTCTGTCGATAGAAAATGAAGAACTCAACGCTCTGCTTACAACTATACGCAATCAGGAGCAGGAGATAGAGACTCTGAACAAGGAGGTGGCTTCGATGCGCAAGAATATCGAGCATTTCAATGAAGAGCATCTTCTCCGCGGGAAAAAGGCTGCAGAGCCCGTAGCTGATGCTCCGGAGGAAAAGCCTAAGAAAGCAGTCGGCAAAAAGACTCCGGCCAAGAATAAAGCCGCAGCCAAGAAGAACTGATATTTCAGACGAGTATTATACTTTCAATACAGCCTTGCCATTTTGGTGAGGCTGTATTCGTGTGTAGTGGATTTTAAGTTAAGCGGGTATTTCCGGATTGATTCTTTATTTGTAATTTTGCGGGCTGAAATCAAATCAAGTGATATGATGGATGCAAAGGCTAAATTGCATAGGATAATGGCTATGCCAACACTGCATGTGCTGCTTGCATTGAGCACGGCGCATTGTCTTAACGATTTGTTGCAGTCGGTGATCACGGCAGTGTATCCGATGCTGAAAGATGATCTGAATATAAATTTTGCCGAGATCGGTCTTATAACGCTGGTGTATCAGCTGGCGGCATCCATATTTCAGCCGGTTGTGGGCTATGCGTTTGATCGCCGACCGTTTGTGCGGAGTCTGCCGGCAGGCATGTGTTGTACGGTGGTCGGAATTGTTCTTTTGTCGTATAGTGACACTCTCTATGGTGTGCTGGTGGCAGTGTTTATGGTTGGGCTTGGTTCGGCTACTCTGCATCCGGAAGCTTCGCGAATCACATCTTTGGCCGGACGAGAGCGGCGTGGTTTTGCACAGTCGGTATTTCAAGTCGGAGGAAATTTCGGTGGCTCGGTGGGCCCATTGCTTGTCGCTTTGATTGTTGCGCCAAACAACAGGCATTATGTGATGTGGTTTCTGGTGTTTGCCGCTTTGGCGTTTATTGCCATGAGGCCTATTTGTCGCTGGTATGGCGGGTATATCAAAGAGATACGTAGCGGCGTGAGACATGGAGTAAGCGGTGCAAGTCTGCCTCTGTCGAAAACGCGTACGATATTTACGATATTTGTGATAATGGTATTGATATTTTCCAAGTATGTGTATATGGCAAGTATATCAAGCTACTATACATTTTATCTTATAGACAAATTCGGAGTTTCAATATCGCAGTCGCAGATCTTTCTGTTTGTATTTGTTGTGTCGACAGCTGTAGGTACATTGGTTGGAGGTCCGGTGGGAGACCGTTACGGACGTAAGCCGGTGATATGGATTTCGATACTCGGAGCGGCTCCTTTCAGTCTGCTGATGCCGCATGTGGGGTTGGCAATGACAGCGGTATTGAGCTTCTGTGCCGGATTTGTGCTTTCTTCGGCATTTCCTGCCATATTGCTATATGCTCAGGAATTGTTGCCGACAAAGCTTGGTATGATATCAGGATTGTTTTTCGGTTTTGCTTTCGGCGTGGGTGGGGTGGCTTCAGCCGTGCTGGGATATTTTGCCGATGCTTATGGTGTGGAGGCTGTGTACAATGTGTGCGCTTACATGCCGCTGATAGGCGTTGTGGCGGTGTTTCTACCTGATCTTGGCAATAAGTTTCCGGCAAGATAATGTAGGTTGTGGCCGGAGGTGTGTTTTTTCTGTTTCCGGTGTTCGCCGTTGTGGAATAGGTGCAAAATGTGTGTGTTTGATAATAATAAAAAAGCCATCCTAAGGATGGCTTAGTGACTCCTACAGGATTCAAACCTGTAACCTTCTGATCCGTAGTCAGATGCTCTATTCAGTTGAGCTAAGGAGCCAATCTTTGGGTTGTTTAAAATTAGTGACTCCTACAGGATTCAAACCTGTAACCTTCTGATCCGTAGTCAGATGCTCTATTCAGTTGAGCTAAGGAGCCAATCAGTTGCAAACTCTTTTGCGATTGCGAGTGCAAAGTTAATACGTTTTATTTAAAATACAAAGAATAATCCATTATTTTTTTGTATTATTTTTCGGTTGTGGCCTCAATATGTTGATAATCAGTGGATATAAAAAATGTTGTGGGTCGATGAAAATTTGCTTACCTTTGCGGTGTGATAATAAAAGAGATATTGCGCAATGGAAGATACCTTTTTGTTTCTGACTGAAATGGTGGGAACAATAGCGTGTGCGATAAGCGGCATACGGTTGGCGGCCACGAAAAACTTCGATTGGTTCGGAGCATATATCGTTGGGCTTGTTACGGCCATTGGGGGCGGAACTCTTCGAGATCTGCTGCTTGACATACCTGTGTTCTGGATGCAGACATGGTGGTATCTTGCCGTAACGGCTCTTTCGCTTGCTACGGTAATTGTGTTCAGAAACATGCTCGTGAGCCGGGAGCGTATATTGTTTATCTTTGACAGTGTGGGGCTGGCGATGTTTTGCGTGATAGGTATACAGAAGACACTGGCAGTGGGCTATCCTATGTGGGTGGCAACGGTGATGGGCGTCATAACAGGCGCGTTTGGCGGTGTGCTGCGCGATATACTGATCAATGAAGAACCGTTAGTGTTTCGCAAAGACATTTATGCTACGGCATGTTTTGTTGGCGCATTGGTATATTGGGTGATAAATGAGTTTGGCGGTACACCGTTTGCGCAGCAGATAAGCTGTGCGATAACTGTGATATTGCTGCGTGTGCTCGCTTTGCGATATTCGTTGTCGTTGCCCGTATTGGATATTCTGCCACGGCCAGGGCGAGGGGCAAGTAATAAAAAGTAATAAAAAGCCCGTGGGGGTATTGTATCGGGGGCTGTAATTGTGTAACTTCGTGGAGTAAATGACACATGCTCTATGAAAGTGAACGGACTGATACGTGCCTCCATGATGACGGTGGCTTTTGCTGCAGGTTTCTGGCTGAGTGATGCCGGAGCGGAACGATTGGTGATACTGCACACCAACGATACTCATAGTATAATAGACCCCGGATATGATAATGATCTCGGCGGAGTGGTGCGCCGAAAGGTTGTGATAGACAGCGTGCGCTCTGTTGAGCCGAATGTGCTGCTGGTGGATGCCGGAGATGTCGTACAGGGATCGCTGTATTTTACGCTTTACGGCGGTGATGTGGAGCAGAAGGTGATGAATTATCTCGGATATGACATTCAGATACCGGGCAACCATGAGTTTGACAACGGACTTGAGGCAATGGCGCGGTACTACGATAGCATCAAAGCCGATCGCCTGTCGGCCAATTATGACTTTTCGCGCACTCCTCTGAAGGGAATGTTCAAGCCTTATGTGATAAAAGAGTTTGATGGCAAGAGAATAGGATTTATCGGTATAAACGTGTATCCCGACGGCCTGATTGATTCGGCAAAAATGGCCGGTCTGGAATATTGGGATGCGGTGGATGCCGCCAATATCGTCGCCGCATATCTCAAGCGTATAGAAAAGGTGGATATGGTGGTAGCTGTGAGTCATATAGGCTATGATGCTTCGCCGACCGATAATCCTGAAATGCCGATGCTTGACGGAGACAAGGAGATGGCACAGAAGAGCCGTGACATAGACATAATAATCGGCGGACATTCACATACGGAGATCAATCCTGCCGATATCAAGTCGCCGGCATGGCTTGTGGCTAATGCCGATGGCGATTCAGTGCTTGTGGCTCAGACCGGAAAATACGGGCGCAATATCGGCGAGATAACCATTGATCTTGACAGCATGAAGGCGGTGTCGCGCCTGATATCGGTGGACAAGCGTCTTGACAAATATGCCGACAAGGGACTTGTGGATATGCTTGCTCCATACAAGCACTCGGTGGATTCGGTGCGATTGATGAAACTGGGAGAGGCTACGGCCGATTTCATGCGTTCAAGCGGTCTTGTGAACTGGATGGCTGACTTTTTGCTCGATCAGTCGAAACGTCTTACCGGCAAGCGTGCCGATCTGGCTCTGGTAAACAAAGGCGGTGTGCGCGGTTCGATACTGAAAGGCGACATTACTCGCGGTGGTATTATGCAGGCATTTCCGTTTGACAATTATGCCGTGGTGCTCGATGTTCCCGGAGATGTGCTTCTGGCTACATTCGATGCCCTTGCACAAACCAATTCGGCAGAGGCGAGTGCCAATGTAATGGCTCAGATGGACGAGGTGTCGAAACGTTGCGCGGAAGTGAAAATAAACGGCCGCAAGATCGATCCTTCAAAGACCTATCGTGTGGCCACGATCAATTATCTGGCAAACGGTAACGATGGATTCGGCCCGTTGAAGGGTTGCAAGGTTGTGGCAAAAAGCAGCGATGTGTTGTACGATGACATGATTCGTGCGTTTGAATCCGGATCGTATAAAGGTAAAAAACAGACTCCGGACAATGCTCCGCGAATAAGACGCTGAAAAACATAGGATATGAATTATACACGATTGACGGCTTTGATAGCCGGTGTGGCAGTGGTGTCGAGTCTGACACTTTCGGGCATGTCGTGCCATTCGAAGACGGTGAGTGATGGTGCCGATTCCATCGGGATAGATGAGATAGACTCCACGGCTGTTGCCGAGCAATACATGTCGGTGAGTGACATAGACCCTGAAGGTGCGGCACGCTGGGCCGATTCGGTGATGAACGGGCTGTCGGTACGCCAGCGGGTGGCACAGCTGTTTGTGCCTCGCCTCGATATTTTTCCTAACGCTGCCGGATTCGGTCAGCTCAAGAACATGGTTGTCAAGGAGCAAGTAGGCGGCATATTGCTCGGTAAGGGTTCGATAGACGGATATGCCGAACTGATCAATAAAGCTCAGGAGGAAGCCTCGGTGCCATTGATGATAACTCTCGACGGAGAGTGGGGACTGGCAATGCGTGTGGCCGGAACTCCAAAATTTCCGTCGAATGTGGCGCTTGGTGCCTCACGTGACGCATCGCTTATGGTGGAATATGGCCGTGAGATGGCTCGTCAGTGTCGTGAAATGGGCATTCAGGTCAACTTCGCTCCGGTGCTGGATGTGAATTCCAATCCGTCCAATCCGGTGATAGGTTATCGGTCGTTTGGTGAAGATGCGTCGCTGGTAGGCCTGCTTGGGTCGGCATATTGTATGGGGCTTGAAGACGGCGGTGTGATGTCGGTGGGTAAACATTTCCCCGGACATGGTGACACATCGGTAGATTCTCACAAGGCACTGCCTACGATAAGTCATGATATAACCACACTGCAGAATGTTGATTTCCTACCATTTGTAAATGCTATATCTTCGGGTATGTCAGGCATTATGGTGGGACATCTGAAAGTGCCTGCGCTTGATGCAAGCGGTACTCCAGCTTCGATGTCGAAGGATATAACCACCCGGTGGCTTCAGGATTCACTGGGCTTTGACGGCCTCGTTTTTACTGATGCGCTGGCCATGAAAGGGGCGGCAGGAACAGGTGAGAACAATTGTGTCAGAGCGTTTCTAGCAGGAGCGGATGTGCTGTTGGGCTCACTTAATCCGTCGGCCGACATACGTGCTTTGATGGCGGCAGTGGAATCGGGTAAGATAAGACGGGACGAGGTAGATCGTCGTTGCCGTAAGATGCTTGAATACAAATATCGTCTCGGGCTTAACAAGAAGCCGCATGTGGAAAGAGACAGTCTTGCCTCGCGTCTTTCAGGGCCGGAGGTTGCGGATCTGATATCACGCATGTCCGACCGTATTATTACTGTGCTGCGCGATGATTCATGTATGCTTCCGATCGGATCGGGCAAGAAAGTTGCAGTGGTCAGTATCGGAGCTTCTAAGGGAAATGAATTTGCTGAAAGATGTGCGAATTATGCCGAAGTAGAGACATTTACAGTTAATAAAAATGCTCCGCTTACATTGGCGGCACTGGCTAAAATAAAAAAATGCGATGCTGTGGCCGTAGGCGTATTCAGTAATGGCGCATGGGTTTCGCAAGCGTTGAAATCGCTTGGCGGGATTAATAACAGGGTTATTGTGTTTTTTATAAATCCATTCAAGATGGTGGGTATGAAGGATGTCTTGAGCGGCATGCCGGCCATAGTGGTGGCATATGACGATATACCGGCTCTGCGAAAATCGGCTGCCGACGGAGTGTTCGGGAAAATCGACGTGACAGGACGTATGCCTGTAAATCTGCCCGGTGTGGCGAAAACAGGCGATGGCATTGATAAAATAAGCCAATAGCAAATACAACTAAGGATAGAACGATTTGATGACATATAACGATTTATGCCGATTTACGGTGGTATTGGCTGTGTTTGTGGCAGTTGGGATAAAAGCCGCCGCAAATGTGGTTGTGGTAAAAAACGATGATGATCTATTGCCTTTGGATGGGCTTGATGTCCGTTCGGTAGGTGTGATCAATATCGGGGCTGAAGCAGATAACACGTTTTCGGAATATTGTGGCAGATACACTTTTGTTAAGAGTGTGTCGGTGAAATCGGGTGCGGATGACGCTGCTGTTGCCAATGCATGCAATAGCTTGAAACACTGCGATGTGGTGGTGGCCGGAGTGTATAGCGCCGAACCTTGGGCCGTGAATGCTCTCGATGATGTGGCAGGTGTGTTCCCGGATGTGGCAGGCGTATTTTTCATGCCTGAGCGGAATATTTCAGGCATAGAGCCTGCTGCCATGTTGAAAGCGGTGGTAATAGCCGGTGGCAAAAGCAGGCAGGATATGGTGATGGGTGCGGAAGCGGTGTTTGGTGGAATGTCGATATGCGGACGTCTGTCGGCAGATATTGCCGGACTTGCACGAAAAGGATGTGGAGTCGATGTGGCCAAATCGCGTCTGGGATATTGCTCACCGCAGGATGCCGGATTCAAGCCAGGACTTGAGCGGGTGATAGATTCAATAGTGAAAGTTAATATCGACCGAAAGTCGTTTCCCGGTTGTCAGGTGCTTGTGGCAAAAAATGGCAATATCGTGTTGGAAAAAGCATACGGGACTCTTGATTATGCTCCCGGTTCGCCGAAAGTGAAGTTGTCGACTCTCTATGATGTGGCTTCGATGACTAAGGCTACAGCTTCGATGGCCGGGCTGATGGCGGCTTATGACAAAGGTCTGTTTAAACTGGATGCTAAAATTTCGGACTACATTCCGGCGCTGAAGGATACCGACAAGAAAGGCATAACGGTGAGAGAATTGCTTTATCATAAATCGGGACTTCCGTCGACCATAAATACGTACAAACTTATGGCCGACAGCAATTCGTATAGCGGCAAACTGATAAGTTACCGCAGGATGGAGCCATATACCGTGAAACTTGATAAAAATGTATATGGCAACAGGAAAGCGCGTATGCGAAGCGATGTAACTCGTCGTAAGGGATCTCGTGACTTTCCAATTGAGATTGCCAAAGGAATTTATGGTGGGGATTCGCTCCGAAAATTGGTCATGGAGACCATATATTCACAAAATCTTGGGAAAAAGACATATCGTTACAGCTGTCTGAATTTCTGTCTGCTGATGCAGATGGAGGAGAATGTGACCGGAGTGCCGCATGTATTCAGACCACTTGGCGCATGGTATGCCGGATTTCGTCCGTCGACATATTACAATATGTCGGATATAGCACCGACGGAAAGAGACAATTTCATGCGTAAACAATTGCTTCGTGGATATGTGCATGATGAGATAGCTGCTTACTCTGGGGGAGTGCAGGGAAATGCGGGGCTGTTTTCCAATGCAGGAGATCTGGCGAAACTGTGCCAGACTTGGCTTAACGGAGGTGTGTATGGCGGTGAACGTCTGTTTAACACTCAGACTGTAAAACTATTTGCCACATCACATGATAAGCAGAGCAATCGCGGACTAGGATTCGACAGGGCTACCCGAACAAAAAGCCTAAGCCGGATTGCGGGATTGCCTGAAAGTACGTATGGGCATACCGGATTTACCGGTACATGCTTCTGGGTCGACCCTGAGAACGAGATAATATTCATATTGCTTTGCAACAGAGTGTGTCCGTCGCGTGACAATAAGGCCTACAACGAGTTGCTGCCACGAGCCGCGTTGCTTAATGCCGTGTATGAGAATCTGAAATGATCTATTTCATGAACACCAGATATACGGCACCGATCAGCATGGCAAAAGCCAGAATGTGATTCCATCGTATCTGAAAGCCCTCGAATGCCCATAGGCTGAATATCACAAATACAATGAGGGTTATGACTTCCTGAATGACTTTGAGTTGCAATACGCTGAACGGCCCTCCGTTGCCCTCAAATCCGATACGGTTGGCAGGAACCTGACAGCAGTATTCGAGCAGGGCTATGCCCCAGGAAAAAAGTATTACCAAATAAAGCGGCCAGTTGGTGGAGATGCCGGCTGAAGAAAGTTTCAGGTGGCCATACCATGCAAACGTCATGAAAATATTTGATACGACCAATAGCAGTAAAGTGATTAGTATACTGGACATTGTATGCAGATGTTATAAATAATACTGCAAAATTATGAAAAAAAGATGATGTAATATTTGGATTGTTGAATAAAAACAATCATCTTTGCGGTATAATTATCGAATTAATGATAACTAACGGTATAAATATCCATAAATGGTGGCGTTGGCAAGCAGAAAGTCAGCGGATATGGTATATGTACCGAATGGGATAAGTCGATATTCATCAGATATTTTTCATAATTAATAATTACTACCGTGACCGCTTTGGCTTGTAAAAGGCTTGAGCGGTATTTTTTTACATATAAAACAGATATGATACATTATTCTTTGGAAAATCTGTTGCCGGTGGACATCAACGGCTACTATGGGAATTTTGGAGGCGCGTACGTGCCGGAGTCTCTTAAACGTAATATTGCTGAGCTTGATTCTGCATATAGACGTCTTGTGATTGATCCGTCGTTTATGGCAGATTTCGATCGTTTGATGCATGAATACGTCGGACGGCCCACTCCGCTTTATCGTGCCGATAGCCTGAGTCGCAGATATGGAGCGGAGATATATTTGAAACGAGAGGATCTGAATCATACAGGAGCGCATAAGATAAACAATGCGATAGGGCTTGGTCTGCTGGCAAAACGCATGGGGAAACACAAGATTATTGCTGAGACCGGAGCCGGACAGCATGGTGTGGCTGCGGCTACCGTGGCCGCACTGCTCGGCCTTGACTGTGTGGTGTATATGGGTGCGGAAGATGTGGTCCGTCAGCAGCCCAATGTGATGCGTATGCGCATGCTTGGCGCGGAAGTAGTGGCAGTGTCTTCGGGATGCGCTACACTAAACAATGCTGTAGATGCGGCACTTGACGCATGGTGTTGCGATGCAGATGCGTTTTATATGATAGGTAGTGCTGTAGGGCCGCATCCTTATCCGGAAATGGTGGCTCGCTTTCAGTCGGTGATAAGTTTTGAGATACAGCATCAGTTGGAACAGTTGATCGGTCGTAGACACCCTGATTATGTGATAGCGGCTATCGGAGGAGGCAGTAATGCCGCAGGTGCTTTCTATCATTTTATAGAAGAGCGTGATGTAAGACTGATAGCGGTAGAGGCAGCCGGTAAAGGGGTGGAATCTGGAATGACTGCCGCCTCACTGACTGTTGGTGATGTGGCGGTGCTCCATGGGGCGAAAACCATGGTGATGACTGATGTAGACGGCAATGCGGCCGAGGCTTATTCCATTTCTGCAGGTCTGGACTATCCCGGTGTCGGTCCGTTGCTTGCTTATCTGGCTTCAGAAGGACGTATTACGGTGATGGCTGCCGATGATGACGAGGCTCTGAATGCCGCATATCTGTTGGCCGGTACCGAGGGTATTATCCCTGCGTTGGAAAGTTCTCACGCATTGGCAGTACTGGAGAAGATGAATCTTAATCCAACGGATGTGGTGGTGCTAAATCTGTCGGGACGCGGCGACAAGGATATGGCGACTTATATGCGCTATGCCGGAGGAGGTCAGGAATGATTCTGAATTAGGCTGACTGCAAAATCTATGATTGAATCGTGTCCATTGGCTGCTTCTCCTGAATCCATGTCTACGGCACATCCATAAGACGGTTCTACTCCGAATTCAGTGGAATGTCCTTCCGGATCAAGTATTGAGCATGCCGAAAAGCGTATACCCCATCCGTTTGGCAGTTCAGAGCTATATGGCATGCCGGAGCCGCCCCCGGTGGTGCTGCCTACGATTTTTACACCGGGGATGGATTTCATTATAGAAACAAAATTGTTTGCTGCGCTGAATGTGCTGCGATTTGTGAGTACGACTACTGGTTTATCCCATGACAGATGTCCGCCGCCAACCGGATCGATATAGAATGGGTATGGTTCAGAGAAAGCATCGTGTGCAGGTCCTGTCTTATGGATAATGTAGCCGGCCAGAATGCGGTGGTTGATGAATCGGTTGACAAGTTCGGACACGTTAGTTAGATTGCCGCCTCCGTTGTCGCGCACATCAATGATAAGGGCTTGTGCCCCTTTAAAATACGACAAAATATAGTCAAGGTTGCCTTCTCCAATGCCGGATGCGAATGACGAGTAATGTATGTAGCCGATGTTTTGTGTTAGAAGTCCGTAATCAAATGCTCCGAGTGAACGGTAATTGAAGTCGAAATAATACTGCTGTACAATGCGTTCGTTGTAGTTTTGCGGATAATCGCTCCACCATTTTCGATAGTAGGAAGTGGCAAATGGTGCCGACAGATTGGTGTGGCCGTCGCGGAGTTCGTCAAGCATTCGGCTGCACAGATCAAAGAGTTGTTCGCTGCTCATCCGGCTGTTTAGCATGGCGGCATATCGTTCGTGGACTTCATTCCAGTCCACGTCTTTTTCATTAAAGAAACAGTAACGAGTATCAATAGTCGACCAAAGAGATTCAAAGTTCCCCCTGATGTCGTTGGGATGGTCTGGCAGATCATGGCATGCCGTAAAGATCAGATATAACGGCAATAGAAGCAGATGTATGCGATTCATGGATTGTCTGATTAGTAGGTTGCGGAAATTATGCGTGTCATCGGTGACAGAGGCTTGCGCGGATTGACGGACATCCATTCGCCGGATACTCCGATCAGTGCTCCGTGTGAGAATGTCTCGGTCACAATATGGTTGACTTTGGATGAGAAAAAATTACCCGTATATCCGATACGTAAAGACGTGCCTCCTAATTGAAAATCGGCGGTAAACCGATGGTCGAGCCTGAAGTGATTGCCCCACCATGCGAAATGTGCCAGACCGGAATGATTGCCAAGATATATTTCATAGTACAGTTCTCCGTAATCGGGAGCAAAAAAAACTCCAATCAACGGAATTATAGGCTGATATCGCAGTATCAGTGGTATGCTGCCTATGCGGGTCTGCCATGACAGATAGCCGGTGGCGTTGATCGTGGCGGATGCTTTTGCTGATACCGGGTTGTTGCCGTTGCGGTTAAGGTAGATGCAGCCTAAATCAATGGCGGCAGAGCTACCAGTGCCTGCGGAGAGGCCGAATGGCAGTTTCCAGCGATGTATCATTCCCCACGAAAAATTGATAGCGGCACTCCACATGGTTGAATTACCGGCGATATTATTAGTGCGGTCAACTGTCAATCCAAAACGAAGCTGCTGTACCCATTTGTCGGGATTGAATTTCATGGCCTGTAATCGATCGTAGCCAAGGCCAATCTGCCATCCTGTATAGCGTATGGGGGAAAGATATGTGTCGGATATGTGAGATGATCCGCTCTGTACCGTGTATGAGGCATACACCGGACGGACGGCAGCGACAGAATCGGTGTACAGATTGTCGGTGCCTGCATGCGACTGCAGGAATCCGATGAAAAGCGCAAATGGAAGAAGTGCACGTAGTGTCATGTCTGTATGACGATAGGGGTGATAAAATGTGTATCAGAATATTCGTTGTTGTCCTGTAATCTCATCGCGGACTTCATCCTCCGATTTTCCGAAATCTTCGTCCACGATCTCTTCAGATGTTTCGGTGTCGGAATCCGGGTCGGTCTGTTCGGGTTCGTCGATTAATATCGGATCTATTTCCGCGATTTCAGCAACTTCAAAATTTGTGATGCGCTTACCTTTGGCTCTCAGTGATTTTACGGCAATGAAGTCCATGGCTGTTATCTCTATGTCGCCTCGGAATGCATCGTCGCCTCCGAGTTTCACGCTGAAACGTGCTCCGAGAGCATCGCTCAATGCCACCAGTTTCGACTTGGGGTTATCCCCTATGAAACTCTGCTTTTTAGCCGACGGCTCAAACATGAACCGCTTGATGTAGGGCAGACCCTGCTGAGCTGCATCGTAGAGTACGGCAGTCCATATTTGTTTCGGACGGAACCGTTCGATGCGAAGTATGTTTTCCTCGTAGTGATTGGTGGCGTCGAATGTTGAGGTGTAATATTCGCCGTTGTCGAGCACTACAAGTACAAGATCGTTGGGGCCGAATTCGCCGAGATAGTTGCCTCGGCCTTCGTAATTGAGTCTGAGCACATCGGGGTCAAACCACACTTCACGTCCTCCGAGGGTGGATTTCCCCGATTCTTTGAGCGAGAACCGATGGACTTCGTTGCGTGTTACGATATTCCCCATAGCAGTCTTGCCCTTTATGGCGAGCTTGCTGAAGTCAACGTCGATGAATAGGCTTTTCAGACGCGGTTTGGGTTTTAGTGTGACTTTAACCACTTCCGCTTCGCCGTTGGGATTGGCAGAGAACCACGTTATCTTCGAACCCGGTTTACCTTGCGTTATGTTGTATTCTCGGTCGCGTGTGATGCCAGTGACATTAAATCGTTTCTGATAGTAAGTACCTCCTTTTCCGTCAAGGTATATCACATTGTATATGGTGCGGATGTCGTTGCGCTTAAATACGTTGATATGAATCACGTTTTTGTCGACAAACATCTTTTCCTGAACTTTAGTCACCTTGTATCGGCCGTCTTTGTAGAATATTATGATATCGTCAAGTTCGGAACACGGACTGATATATTCTATTTTGTCGGGATCGTTACCAAGCAGTTTCAGTGATGTGCCTGCAAATCCTTCCTCGCGGTTTATATATAGCTTTTCATTGGCCTCGGCCACATTTGCGGCTTCGATATTGTCGAAACTTCTTATAGCAGTCAGACGCGGGTAGGCCGCTCCATATTTGTCGCGCAATGCCTCATACCATCGTATGGTATAGTCTACAATGTGGGCCAGTTCGTTTTTAATGTGTTCGATCTTGCCTTTGTATGCTGCGATGTTTTCTTCTGCCTGCCGGGAGTTGAATTTGAGTATCCGACCCATTTTGATCTCAAACAGACGTTCGATGTCGGTAGTGGTGACTTCGCGTATCAACATAGGTTTCCACGGTTCAAGCCTACGGTCTATGTGGGCTATTACGTGTGCCATGTCGGCGCTTTCCTCAAATTCTTTGTCTTTATATATGCGCTCGTCGATGAATATGCGTTCGAGTGATGCAAAGTGAAGTTGCTCGCTGACTTCGTCAAGTTGTATCTGCAGTTCTGCCTTTAATATGGCTTTTGTGGATTCGACGCTATGGCGGAGCACATCGCTCACGCCTATGAAATGCGGCTTGTCGTCACGGATCACGCAGCAGTTTGGCGATATGGGCCTTTCGCAATCGGTGAATGCATAGAGCGCATCGATAGCTTTGTCGCTGGAAGTTCCCGGCTGTAGATGTACCAGTATAAGAGCTGTCTCGGCCGTGTTGTCATCAACTTTTCGGATTTTGATTTTGCCCTTTTCATAGGCCTTGATAATGGAGTCGATGAGCGATCCGGTTGTGGTGCCGTATGGTATCTCGGTTATAGCCAGGGTTTTGTTGTCTATTTTTTCAATTTTTGCACGAACACGAACCTTTCCACCTCTGGTGCCGTCGTTGTACCTGTTGACATCAATAAATCCGCCTGTTGCAAAGTCAGGATATAGTGTGAACTCTTCGTTCTTGAGGTGTGCTATTGATGCATCAAGTATTTCATTGAAATTGTGGGGGAGGATGAGCGACGACAATCCGGCAGCGATACCTCCTACGCCCTGTGATAGAAGAAGCGGAAATTTTGCCGGTAATGTTACGGGTTCTTTTTTTCGCCCGTCATAGCTCAAAGTCCATTCGGTAACTTTCGGGTTGTAAAGTACATCGAGCGCAAACTGCGAAAGGCGGGCCTCGATGTATCGGCCTGCCGCGGCCGGAGCGCCGGTGAGAATATTGCCCCAGTTACCCTGTGTTTCCACAAGCAGATCCTTTTGGCCGAGTTGTACAAGCGCACCATAAATCGAGGCATCGCCGTGAGGGTGATACTGCATGGTATTTCCGACGATGTTGGCTACTTTGTTGAATCGGCCGTCGTCGAGCGTTTTCATGGAGTGGAGGATGCGCCGTTGCACCGGCTTGAGGCCATCGTTGATATGTGGAATGGCTCGGTCAAGTATTGTATACGACGCATAGTCGAGGTACCAACTCTGAAACATGCCTCTCAGTTGCTGGCGCATCACATCGTTGCCAAGGTCTACAAACATTGACGAGAAGCCCCCTGATGTGGCTTCTCCGCTCTCTTCGATTTCGTCAGTGTATTTTTCGTCGCTCATGTTTCAAAATTACAAAAAAAAACTTAAATAGCCGGAGTTTTATGTAAAAATACTCATGAAAAAGCTCCGCCAGCGGCAAATAAACCGATGGCGGAGCGGATATATGACGTTGTAGTATGAGGTCAGATGACGGTGTCGGGAGTTATGTCGACTCCATTGTCGGCAACGTTTTTGATGCTGGTGCCATCGGGTTTGAAGTATAGCTGCATGTCGGTTTGTCCGACTTTTTCCACTTCGATGAGGTAGAACGATTTGGTAGCGTCGGGATATTCATAGTAACTGATATCGTCGATGGTCCATGTAGCGTATTGTGAAGCATTGAATGCCTGATTGATGGCTGTGGGAACCATAAAAAGGTCTTTGCCATAGTCGCTTTCGGTCATTGCCCATGTGCCGTCGGCTTTATACCATGCATCGATTTCTACGAGAGATGCCGTTGTTTTGAAATCGGCGACATAATAAGCACCTTTTGTTTCCCATTTGACGTCTGTGGCATCGGGATATTTGGCATTGAAAGCGTTAAGCACCGCTTCAGGTGCGTTGGGGCGTGGTGCGGGATTTTCGTCATCGTCGTTACATCCGGCAAATGTAACCAGTCCTAATACGGCAATTAAGAGGTAGTAAAGTTTGAGTCTCATGTTGTAAACAAATAGAAGGTTAAGAGTTTTAGTGAATCAATTATGAAAACAAAACATCCTAACCTTCAGTATTGTTCAGTATGACTTTAATAAGTCATGACCGGATCGAGCGTGGCTGCTTCATCAATCATCTTCTGTAGTTCTCCGGCTGAAGGAACTCTATGGGTGAGGTGCTTGCGTTCGTTTACTTCGTTCATGGTAGCGGCGAGGTTCCGGGCGTTGCGATGACGGAGTTCCTTCACGGTGTCGACTCCGGATGCCTCAAGAAGTTCGGCAAACTGTGGTCCTACGCCGTTGATGCGGAACAGATCGGCATGATTAGCCCATTTAAGTATCAGTTTAGGGCTGATGTCGGTCAGAGCAGCAACTTCTTTTCTGCCACTTGCCGAGGAGCATCGTCCAAGTAGTTCTTCTACTGTGGTGATGCCGATTTCTTTTAATTTCAAGGCATAGGCTTCGCCTACACCTTCGATGTCGATAACGTCGTATTTCATAGTCGTAGTCTGTTAGGTGAGTATGTTTGACTTTTAGGTTATAACAATCAAAAAGTCAAAAATGCTCGTGAAAAATAAAATAGCCGGACGTATGCCCGGCTATCAGTGGATATGTATGGATTTTTAGATGCGCTTATCGCTTACGGTATTTCGTATTCAGGAATGTCGGTGAGCTTTATGCCGAATCTAAGCACAGAGTAAGGGTAGATAGATGTGCTGCCCTGGATGCCATATCCTACAGCATATGGGAGTATTATTTCGCAAGTGTCGCCTACACGCATGTCGGTGAGCGCTATCTTCCATCCATCTATAACCTTGTCGAGTGAGAATGTGCGTACGCTGTCATCAGTATCGACGGTTGTAGAGTCGAATGTTACGCCATTGTATAGCTGGCCTTTGTATTTCACCGACACTTGACTTGTGGACATTGGCGAAAGATTTCCCTCTGTCTGGGTGCGATCGTTGAAATAGTGAATAAGAACTCCGCTGTTGGGATACCACGACGGACTGAGTTCCTGAAAATACTTCGTACCGTCAGGATTAGTGCGCTGTGACTGTTCGATATACCAGTTGTAGTTGTTGATACGCCAAGTCTGATATTCTGACCATGTATCGTCATTATCATTACAAGATGACATGACTATTACTGCTCCGACAAACAAAGTGGCGATGTATAGTAACTTTTTCATTTACAAGTTTTGGAGAGTGTAGCGTTAAAATTGTACTTTAGGCGCGCTCTGGGCTGCCGATTCGGCCTCGAACTGGGCTTTGGGTTCAAATCCGAACATACCCGCCACGATGTTTCCGGGAAAGCGTTTCACTTTCACATTGTACTCCTTGATAGCGGCGGTGTATTCTTTTCTGGCAAAAGCTACACGGTTCTCGGTACCGGCCAGTTCGTCCTGAAGGCGTGCGAAATTTTCGCTTGCCTGTAATGTGGGATATGCTTCATGTACGGCATTTATGCTCATCTGGCGGTCGAGGTTCTGAAGAGCCTTAATGTTGGCATCGCTCGGAGTACCAAGATTGAGCGAACGAGCCTGATTGTAGGCGTTCATAAGCGCGGTGTCTGACGGCTGGGTAATGCCTGCACGTGCATTAGTCACATTCTCAAGAGTTTCAGATTCATGGCGTGCGTAGCCTTTTACTGTCTCCACGAGATTGGGGATGAGGTCGAGGCGGCGCTGATACTGATTCTGTACTTCAGCCCAACTTTCGTTTGCGGTCTCGTCAAGGTCGACCATGGAGTTGTAGCTGCTACATGTGGGAACTCCGATGAGAAACAGCAGTCCGAAGATGCAGCATATAACGATGGCGGATTTGGATAATTTCATCTTATGTAATAGTTGTTTATGTGATTAAGCCAATTTGCGCAGGAGCGAATTGAGACTTACGTTGTCGTGAATCAGACGGTGCAGGTCGGCGATGTTTACACGGCTTTGCTGCATGGAGTCACGCTCACGCAATGTTACTGTATTGTCTTCCAGAGTCTGGTGGTCGACTGTAATACAATAGGGTGTACCAATTGCATCCTGACGACGATAGCGCTTGCCTATTGAGTCTTTTTCATCGTAATGAGTGGCGAAATCAAATTTGAGATCGTTGACAATCTCGCGGGCTTTTTCGGGCAGGCCGTCTTTGCGGACAAGTGGCATTACTGCACACTTCACGGGTGCAAGAGCAGCCGGCAGATGGAGCACCACGCGAGTGTCGCCGCCTTCAAGTTTCTGTTCTTCGTACGATGAGCAGAGCACAGACAGGAACATGCGATCCACGCCGATGGATGTTTCTATAACATACGGTACGTAGCTTTCGTTTAGCTCGGGATCGAAATACTTGATGTTTTTACCGGAGAATTTTTCGTGCTGCGAAAGATCGAAGTTGGTACGTGAGTGTATACCTTCAACTTCTTTGAATCCGAATGGCATCTGAAATTCGATGTCAGTAGCGGCGTTGGCATAGTGAGCCAGCTTCTCATGATCGTGATAGCGATATTTTTCGTCACCGAGACCGAGTGCTTTGTGCCATTTCAGGCGCATTTCTTTCCAAGAGGCAAACCATTTCAATTCTTCGCCGGGACGTACGAAGAACTGCATCTCCATCTGTTCGAATTCGCGCATGCGGAATATGAACTGGCGTGCTACGATCTCATTACGGAATGCTTTGCCTATCTGGGCTATACCGAACGGTATGCGCATGCGGCCGGTCTTCTGCACGTTGAGGTAGTTAACGAAAATGCCCTGTGCGGTCTCCGGACGCAGATACACGGTCATAGCGCCGTCGGCTGTGCTGCCCATCTCGGTCTTGAACATGAGGTTGAACTGACGTACCTCGGTCCAGTTGCGTGTGCCTGAAATAGGGCATGCAATTTCCTGGTCGATGATTATCTGACGGAGTTCTTCAAGGTTATTGTCGTTCATCGCGTTGGCAAAGCGTTCATGGAGGGCATCGCGCTTAGCGGTATATTCGGCTACACGGGGATTGGTCTGGCGATACAACGCTTCATCGAAGTTTTCTCCGAAGCGTTTGCGTGCCTTTGCCACTTCTTTTTCAATCTTGTCGTCAATTTTGGCGATCTCCTCTTCGATCAAGACATCGGCACGATAGCGTTTTTTCGAGTCACGGTTGTCGATAAGGGGATCGTTGAACGCATCAACGTGGCCAGATGCTTTCCAGATGGTGGGGTGCATGAAAATTGCGGAGTCAATGCCAACGATGTTTTCGTGCAGGAGTGTCATAGAATCCCACCAATAGCGTTTGATGTTGTTTTTGAGTTCCACGCCGTTCTGACCGTAGTCATATACTGCCGAAAGACCGTCGTAGATTTCGCTTGACTGAAATACAAATCCATACTCTTTAGCATGGGAAACTATTTTTTTGAATACTTCGTCCTGTTGAGCCATAATAATTCTAATATAAAAGTTGGCGCAAATTTACAAATTTTTCCGAATTTACGATGCACATGATGCCTAAATACATCTTTAAATATATTTAACGGGCATTTGGCATTACGAATTCAAAGAGCTATCTTTGCGGCTGTTTTTGAAAAATCAGGAGAAATATGTTGCGTAGTATATTGACGGCGGCGATTGTAGGAAACGCCATTGTGTCTATGGCTTCGGTTAGTGAGGCTGACAGTACGTTGTGGCTTGACGATGTTACGGTGACGGCTATAAAACAGCAGTCGGATCTGTCGCTTCAGCCATTGGCTGCTACAGTGATCGATGCGGAGCAGACGCGCCGTTGGGATGTCAATGCAATTAAGGGTATGAGCGAAATAGCTCCCAATTTTTACATACCGGAATATGGAAGCCGCATGACATCCAGCATCTATGTCAGAGGTATAGGTGCTCGTATGGATCAGCCGGCTGTGGGGCTTACGGTGGATAATGTGCCGTTTCTGAATAAGGATAATTATGACTTCGACTTCAATGATATTGAGCGCGTAGAGGTTCTCAGAGGCCCCCAGAGTACGCTGTATGGGCGCAATACAATGGCCGGTCAGATCAATGTGTACACGCTTCAGCCAATGCGTTATCAGGGTAGTCGTGTGATGGCTATGATAGGCAATGGACCGGAGGCTCGGTTGTCGCTGTCGCACTACAGGCTTTTGCGACACAATTTGGCAATGGGTTTTTCGGGGGTGTTCAGCTTTTCCGACGGGTTCTTTAAAAATCATTATAATGCGCGAAATGTTGGAACCGAGAAAGGTGGGAATCTGCGTTGGAAGACTCAGTGGCAGGTGTCGCCAGAGGTGGCTATAGACAATGTGGCTGCATTTTCGCTTTATCGTCAGGGCGGATATCCTTATGAACTTTACGGCAGCGATCAGATAAACTATAATGATACATGTTTCTATCGCCGTAATGCGGTATCGGACGGTCTGACGGTGAAATGGACCCGTCCGGGATTTTCGCTTTCAAGTATCACGGCAGTGCAATATATCGACGATAATATGACGCTGGATCAGGATTTCTTGCCGCTCGACTATTTTACTCTCACGCAGGCTCGCCATGAGTGGTCGATTACTCAGGATGTGGTGGCCAGAGGCAATGCGGGGGCTTATTCATGGATCGGCGGTCTGTTTGGCTTTTATAAAAATGCGTCTATGGATGCTCCCGTGACGCTTAAGGAAGATGGTATAGCGCGTATGATAACCGATCGTGTGAACAATAATGACCGCATACCGGTGCGTCTGCAGTGGGATGATCCGGAAATTTTGCTCGGCAGCGAGTTTAAGATACCTGTGTGGGGTGTGGCATTGTACCATCAGAGCACGCTTGATCTCGGACGCTGGAATTTCGCATTGGGGCTGCGTCTGGATTATGAGTCTACACGCCTTGACTATACGAGTCTGTGCAATACGTCGTTTTCTGCATACATGAAAAGCGGTATTCCCCCAATGCCTATACTCAATAAAAAAATTGACATTGATGAGAGGGGAGTGCTCAAAGATCATTTTCTGGAGTTTTTGCCTAAGTTTACCGTATCGTACGATCTGCCTATGCATAGCGGCTCAAGTGTGTATGCTTCTGTAGGTAAGGGTTATAAATCAGGGGGCTACAACACTCAGATGTTCAGCGAGGTGCTTCAGCGACGAATGATGTCAGAAGCTATGTCGGCAATGCCGGGCGGTATGCCGGGTGGCATTGCTTCGGATGTGAACGTGGATGAGATCATAAGCTATCGTCCGGAAAAGAGCTGGAATTATGAAGTCGGTGCCCATGTGGGATGTGCCGATGGTAGGGTGATGACAGATATAGCACTGTTTTACATTGACTGCCGCGATCAGCAGCTGACGATGTTTCCCGATGGTAATACGACAGGGCGCATCACCACAAATGCCGGAAAGACCCGTAGTTTCGGCGCCGAGGTGCAGATACGTTACAATCCGACGGAGCGTTGGGCATTTAATATGAGCTATGGCTATACCAATGCCAAGTTTGTTCATTTTGTCGACGGCGAGGATAATTTCAAAGGCAAATATGTACCTTATGCTCCTATGAATACTCTGTTTGCATCGGCGGCATACACACATCCCGTCGGCGGAAAATGGTCGATGAGTTACAATCTGCGTTGTCGTGGGGTGGGTCGTGTCTACTGGAATGAGAGCAACAGCGTGAGTCAGCCGTTTTACGGACTTATGGGTGCTTCGGTTGCAGCCCGTTGCTCATGGCTCTCGCTTGAAGCGTGGATGGAGAATGTTACAGGCACGAAGTATGATACATTCTTTTTCACGTCGATGAACAATGATTTTGTGCAGCGTGGTCGTCCACGTACGTTCGGACTGACTGTACGTATGGAATTTGCCGCATCGGGTGATTGATCGATGCCGGGCTTCAGTATTCCGGCGAACTGTTGTCGGGGTTGAGTGGTTTTAAACGTGAAGGATGCACGTTTAAAACTATGAGAAGTCTGTCTATAGTCATTATAATGTTGTCGGCCTGTATTTTCGGGTCATGCAGCAAGTCCGAGCCGTTTGACAATGTGGTGATGGCCGAGGCTACCGGTATGTTCAATTATGTCACATCTGTTTCACGAGCCTCGGGCGGGATGGTTTCGGAAGATGTGGGTTATCTGATAGTGTTTGATGATGAATCGCGCTTGTGTAATATCACCATCTCCAATCTCAGGCTATCTTCAGGCGGCCAACCGCATATATATACGTTTACCGATGTGCCGTGGTATTTTGATCAAAATCGTCCTGAGATCACTCGTGTGATTGATCTTGAGGCGTTGACCGGGCGCGACGGAGCCGGCGAGGTGACGCTTACCGATGTGATGATGATGTTTGTCCAAAGTAACGGTATGAGCCGGTATGGCGGTGACGGACTGGTAGCCGAATACGTGGTGAATGGGGTGTATAAAGTTGCGGCCTATCCGTATGAGACAATAGGGCAGGGCACGACGCGTGTGGATCATGAAGGGGACGAGTCGGTGGGCTATGAGGAGGTTTATTACGTGCTGCTTGATCC
>CAJTQH010000015.1:0-7451 GCA_910578305.1 uncultured Muribaculaceae bacterium | reverse complement strand
TGACTGCCTATGTGGAGATAGACGGACTGATTATTGATGGAGTGAAGCACGACTTTGCGGTGTCGGGGCTAAGACTTACGCTGACGCCTGATGGATATGGACTGTCGGAAGATGCGGCGACTGCACTCGTTGGACTTTCGGACGTGTTTTTAGACGACTTTTCGGTTACTGCGGATCTGACCGATGAGCTTAAGGTAGATATGACACTCCGGGCTTCGGATGGACGTGTGTGGCGCGTTGCGGCATTTCTGGTGCATAATTTCACTCGCTGACGGTGATGGCCGGTTGTGTGATTTTAAGGATTATTATAAATGTTTGTTGTCATATTGGGAAAAAGTAGTGTAAAGGGCAAGGGCTTTTAAATAAAATTCACTATATTTGCACCGTAAAAATCGTCTTGTCATCGGATATGTATGCGTCTATAGGTCGGATAAGGCATTGAGACTTTTGACTTATAGACGTTTGCAGTTGGTGATGACGAGTGTGTAGTGTAAATATATTTGATTTATCAATATGGTATCATTAACGATTCTATCATCCACCCTGGCCGTTACCGCCGCCATTACGGGCATCGCGCTTGTGGCCTTGGCACTGTGGATCGCGGGTCTGATTTCGCCCCGCTCATTCAATGCCCAGAAAGGCGAAGCTTATGAATGTGGTATCCCCACACGCGGAGAAAGTATGGCGCAGTTCAAGGTAGGTTACTATCTGTTTGCCATTCTGTTTCTGATGTTTGATGTGGAATGTGTATTCCTGTTCCCATGGGCTGTGAGAGTGAAAGAGTTAGGCGGTGCAGGTCTTGTGGCTATCGCTGTGTTTTTTGCAATATTAGTGCTGGGTCTTGTTTATGCCTGGCGGAAAGGAGCGCTTGAATGGAAGTAACTACCAAAAGCATGCCCTATGAGGCGTGGAAAGACAATGAGTATATCGAAAAACTCGTTGATGAGCTGAATGCTTCAGGTGCCAATGTTGTAGTAGGTACTTTTGATAAGCTTATTAACTGGGGTCGCTCCAATTCGATCTGGCCTCTTACATTTGCTACAAGCTGTTGCGGTATCGAATTCGTGTCGCTTGGCGCTGCTCGATTCGACATGGCGCGCTTCGGATGGGAAGTGGCGCGTTCATCGCCTCGTCAGGCCGACTTTATGATGGTGGCCGGTACCATAGTGACCCGTATGGCTCCGGTTGTTCGTCGTCTGTATGATCAGCTCGCCGAACCGAAATATGTCATCGCATGCGGCGCGTGCGCTGTATCGGGAGGGCCGTTTAAAAAGTCATACCATGTGGTGATGGGTGTAGATCAGATCATACCTGTGGATGTGTATCTTCCCGGATGTCCTCCACGTCCGGAGGCCATGATATATGCCATCATGCAGCTTTCCCGTAAGATAAAAGTGGAACGTTTCTTTGGAGGCGTGAACCGTCAGGAAAAGCAGCAGGAGTTTTTGAAAGAACACCCTGTGGAAGGTGTAGAGGACTAAAATTGATAATTAAGAAAAAATAAAGATATATGGCACAGATTCAGGAGACCATAGCCAAGTTGATGCCTGAGGCAACCTTTGAGGAAGGTGATATACTGCAGGTGTGCGTGCCCGATGTACAGTGGCACCGGCTGGCTAAGGAACTTAAAGAGAATCCCGATTTAGGTTTCGATTTCTTGGTGACGATAGTAGGTATGGACTGGGAGGATAAGTACGGTTGCGTCTACTATCTTACATCGACCCGTCATAACACCCATATTTCCGTTAAGGTAAAGGCTGAATCACGAGAAAACCCCATGCTTCACAGTATCGCCGATCTGTGGAAGATAGCCGTGATATTCGAACGTGAAGTATATGACTATTTTGGAATAGTGTTTATCGGCAATCCCGATATGCGCCGCTTGTTCCTGAGCATTGATTGGAAGGGTTATCCATTGCGTAAGGATTATGACGAAAGTCCGGAAAACAATCCCGTTACAACCGAAAATGAACGTCAGAGCGACTTTACCACTACTTATGTGGAAAATGCTGACGGTAAGGTTGAAGCCAAAGAAGTGCGTGTGTTCGAGCCCAATGACTTTGTGGTGAACATAGGTCCGCAGCACCCGGCTACTCACGGTGTGCTTCGTTTCCGTACGGCTATCGACGGTGAGACCGTGAAGAAGATCGACGTATATATGGGCTATATCCATCGCGGTATTGAAAAAATATGTGAGAAACTGACATATCCTCAGACTCTTCATTTTATGGACCGTCTGGATTACTTCTCCGCACATCCTTACCACCACTGTCTGTGTATGCTGATAGAGGAGGCTGCCGGCATTGAGATTTCGCGTCGCGCTCAGGTGATACGCGTGCTCATGGACGAACTTTCACGTATAGCATCGCACTGTCTGTTTATCGGTACTTATTGTATGGACCTCGGTGCAACAACCATGCTGTTCTATACTCTGCGTGTTCGCGAACAGATACTTGACATCATGGACAAGACCTGTGGCGCGCGTATGACATTCAACTATGGATGTATCGGCGGTGTAATGCAGGATCTTGCTCCTGATTTCGTGCAGGATGTAAAGGCGCTGCTGGAAGTTCTCCCCAAGAATATAAAGGAGTACAACAAGATATTTACCGGCAACGTAATCGCAAAAAAACGTATGGAAGGTGTGGGCGTGCTCACTCGCGAAGATGCAATCAACTGGTCTGTAACCGGTCCTTCGGGACGTGCTTCCGGATGGGCATGCGATGTGCGTAAGACAGATCCGTACAGCATTTATTCCGAACTTGAGTTTGATGAAGTGGTGCGCACCGAAGGCGATTCGATGGCTCGATTCAAAGTTCGCATGGACGAGATGGTACAGAGTGCCCGTATCATAGAGCAGTTGATCGACAATATTCCCGAAGGTGAATATTGTGTCAAAGTACCTAAAGTGCTTAAATTGCCTGTGGGCCACTGGTTCCGCACGGTTGAAGGTTGTCGCGGCACATTCGGAATTTATCTTGAAAGCGATGGCAATACCAAGCCTTACCGCCTGAAGATAGCTCCTCCGTGTCTGCCTGCTGCTTCGGTTGTGGATCATCTGACCCGCGGCAGCAAGATTGCCGACCTTATCACTATCGGAGGATCGCTCGACTATATCGTGCCTGATATAGACCGCTAATCCAAGAATGAACAACACAGATAAATAATAGTAATTTAAGATAGACATGTTTAATTTTTCAGTACTGACCAATTGGATCGATAGCCTGCTTCGGTCGTTTATGCCCGATTGGCTTACCGTGGTCACGGAATGTGTGCTCATCGGCCTTGTCCTATTGACATTGTACTCTGTTCTGGCTTTGTTCTACATCTATTTCGAACGTAAGGTGTGTGCTGCTTTTCAGTGTCGCCTTGGCCCGAACCGTGTAGGCCCCTGGGGTTTGCTGCAGAGTGTGGCCGATATGTTCAAGATTCTTATCAAAGAGCTTATCACGCTTAAGCACACTGACAAATTTCTGTTTGCACTGGCACCTTATCTTGTGATCCTTGCCTCGATGCTGGCATTCGCAGTATTGCCCTGGGGTAATGGTCTGCAGGTGATAAACTTCAATATCGGCATTTTCTTTCTCATTGCCGTTTCGTCGATCGGCGTGCTCGGCATTCTTCTTGCCGGCTGGTCGTCCAACAATAAATTTACACTCATCGGTGCACTCCGTTCGGGCGCTCAGATGGTGAGCTATGAATTGTCGATCGGACTTTCCGTGCTTACCATGGTGGTGTTTGCCGGAACACTCAATGTAGTGGAAATTGTGGAAAATCAGAATCATCTGTGGTACATATTCTCCGGTCATCTCCCTGCAATCATAGCATTTGTAATATATCTGATCGCTGGTACAGCCGAGACAAACCGTGGCCCGTTTGACCTTCCTGAAGCAGAAAGCGAGCTTACAGCCGGTTATCACACTGAATATTCGGGTATTCACTTCGGTTTCTTCTATCTTGCCGAATATCTGAACCTTTTCATTGTGTCCGGAGTCGCTACTCTGTTGTTCTTCGGAGGCTGGATGCCGCTTCATTTCCCGGGATGGGATGCTTTCAATCACATCATGGATTTCATTCCTTCGGTTGTCTGGTTTATAGGCAAGGCTGTGGCTCTGTCATTTATAATCATCTGGTTCAAATGGACATTCCCTCGTCTTCGAATCGACCAGATGCTTGCTCTCGAGTGGAAGTATCTGCTTCCTATCAATTTGGTCAACCTGGTGCTGATGGTACTTGTGGTGGTTAACGAATTGTATTTTTAAATAAGTCATTAAAACGCAAATCTCAATATAATGAGTGATAAATTTGGAAAAATAGCTCAGGTGATCGGCCCTGTTGTCGACGTAGCATTTGAGGGCGAAGGCAATGTATTGCCTCCTATCTTCACCGCTTTGAAGGTAGATCGTCCCGACGGCTCACGACTCATACTTGAGGTCGAACAGCATATCGGGGAGAATACCGTGCGCTGCGTGGCAATGGAAAGTACAGATGGTCTGCAACGAGGCACACGTGTTGACAATATGGAACGTCCGATAGCAGTACCCACCGGTTCACAGGTCAAAGGCCGTCTGCTTAATGTAATAGGCGATGCCATTGACCGTCTGCCCGAGCTGAAGCAAGAAAATATGCGTCCGATACATCAGCCGGCTCCAGCATTTGAAGAGTTGACTATCGGAACAGAGATACTTTACACCGGTATAAAGGTGATAGACCTTCTTGAACCGTATAGCAAAGGCGGTAAGATCGGTCTGTTCGGCGGAGCCGGCGTTGGTAAGACTGTGCTTATCATGGAGCTCATCAACAATATTGCCAAAGGGCATAATGGATTTTCGGTGTTTACCGGTGTAGGTGAGCGTACTCGTGAAGGCAATGACCTGCTTCGAGAGATGATCGAGAGCGGTGTAATAAAATATGGTGAAAAATTCGCCGAAGGCATGGAAAAGGGCGAATGGAATCTGCGTGACGTGGATATGTCGAAAGTGCAGGATTCACAGGCAACATTGGTGTTCGGCCAGATGAATGAACCGCCGGGAGCACGTCTGCGTGTGGCTCTGTCAGGTCTGACCGTTGCAGAGCAGTTCCGTGACCAGGATGGCGGAGGTAAAGAAATTCTTCTCTTTATTGACAATATATTCCGTTTCACCCAGGCAGGTAGCGAGGTTTCGGCACTATTGGGTCGTATGCCTTCGGCTGTAGGATATCAGCCTACTCTTGCATCTGAGATGGGTATGCTTCAAGAGCGAATCACTTCAACTAAAAATGGTTCGATCACATCGGTTCAGGCTATTTATGTGCCTGCCGACGACTTGACCGACCCGGCTCCGGCCACAACATTCAGCTTCTTGGATGCCACAACTGTGTTGAGCCGTAAGATTGCTGAACTTGGCATATATCCTGCGGTTGATCCGTTGGAATCAACATCCCGTATTCTTGATCCAAACATCATAGGCGAAGAACACTATAATACAGCTCAGGCTGTTAAGCAACTTCTACAGAAATACAATGAACTTCAGGATATCATAGCGATTCTTGGTGTGGATGAACTTTCGGATGAAGATAAGCTTGTGGTATCACGTGCACGTCGTGCACAGCGTTTCCTCTCACAGCCGTTCTTCGTAGCCGAACAGTTTACCGGTGTACCGGGTGTCATGGTGCCGCTGTCGGAAACTATACGTGGATTTAAGATGATCCTTTCAGGTGAGATGGACGAATATCCTGAACAGGCATTCCTCAATGTAGGTACTATTGACGAGGCTATTGCCAAGGGTAAGAAGATGCTTGCTGAAGTTAACGGTTAATCAATAATTTAAACAGAGAGACTATATGACACTGAAAATCATATCGGCTGAAGATGTACTTTTTGAAGGGGAGGTGGCTTCTGTCACACTTCCCGGAGCGAAAGGATCATTTACAGTACTTGCCAATCACGCATCTTTGATCTCAACTCTTGTACCTGGAACGATAAATTATCGTGCAGGGGGAGAAGATCTGTCACTGAATGTGGGTGGTGGTCTGGTTGATGTGGATAATAATGTAGTGTCAGTGTGCATATATTGAGAACTATGATGAAAAAGAATCTCCTTACGTTGATGTTGCTGTTCGTGACCATGTTCACGGCCGTACCTTCGTATGCTTCCGGAAATGAGGGTCATGAAAAAGGTGAAATCAATCCTAAGGAAATAATATTCGAGCACCTTGGCGATGGTTATGGCTGGGAAGTGCCGTTCAATCATCATAAGCGTATTCCGTTGCCGGTGATTTTGTTTGGCAAAGATGGGGCGTATTGCTTCTTGTCTTCCAAGATTGAGCACGGGAAAGAATATCACGATGGTGATGCCGTGTTTAAAATAGCCGGTAAAGACAGCAAATACAAGGGTAAGGTAGTGCAGATAATGCCTGATGGCACTGAATATCGCCCATGGGACATTTCCATTACCAAGAATGTATGCGCTCTATTTATCGCGGCTCTGCTTGTGATGTGGAGTGTGTTTGCGGTTGCTCGTTGGCACAGACAGAAAGGATATAAGGCTCCACGTAAGGTGTTGGGTGCTATAGAGGCTCTTATTGAGTTTATATACAATGGAGTGATCCGTCCAACACTCGGAGATCGAGCAATGCGTTTTGCTCCATATCTGCTCACTGCTTTCTTCCTGATTCTGTATCTGAATCTGCTTGGTCTGATCGTGATATTCCCCGGTGGAGCGAATGTTACAGGCAATATAGCTGTCACTCTGGTTCTTTCGATATTCACATTCCTTGCCACGAATTTGTTTGGAACAAAACATTACTGGAAAGAAGTGTTTTGGCCGGATGTGCCATTGTGGCTTAAGTTCCCGATACCTATCATGCCGATGATAGAGTTGTTTGGTGTTTTCACTAAGCCTGCGGCTCTGACAGTGCGTTTGTTTGCCAACATACTTGGCGGACACATGATAGTGATAGTACTCACTCTCCTTATATTCATATTTGCTGCTATGGGACCGGTCGTGACTGGTGCCACAACGGTAGTGTCGGTACTGTTTTCTATATTCATGCTGCTTATTGATGTGCTTGTGAGTTTCATACAGGCGTATGTTTTCACAATGCTGTCAACGCTGTTCATCTCTTTCGGACAGGAGCATGGACATGAGCATACTTCTGATAAAGGAAATGCTACAGTGGCGGTCACTCATAAATCTTAGAAATTAAAAAATAATAAAAATACAAACACATTAAAAATTAAGCATTATGTTAGCAATGATTTTAGCATTCGAAAGTTTGGTTGGTTTCGGCGCATGCCTTGGTGCAGCTATCGCAGCAATTGGCGCTGGTTTAGGTATCGGTAAGATCGGTGCTGCCGCGATGGAGGCTATTGCCCGTCAACCTGAAGCAGCCGGTGATGTGCGAAGCAGCATGATTGTGATTGCTGCACTCGTGGAAGGTGTCGCTCTTTTCGCGGTTATCGTCTGTGT
>CAJTQH010000014.1:18697-31648 GCA_910578305.1 uncultured Muribaculaceae bacterium | reverse complement strand
CAATAGTCAGTATGTAAATGAGTACATAAGTATGTTTCCGGTGGCCGGAGTGTCGGGGACATTGCGCTCTTTTTTGAAGGGGACGGATCTTGAGGGGCGTTTCGTCGCTAAAACCGGTAGTGTGGATGGAGTGCAATGTTACGCCGGATATCTGCTCAATGAATATGGTATGCCAACCCATGTGGTTGTAGTGATGGTAAACGGATTTACTTGTAGCCGAGCTGTCCTAAAATCCAGCATCGAAGAGATGCTGCTGGAAAAATTATTATAGGTTTACAGTATAAATCTTGATTATTTTTTAATTTTGCACGTTATAATCATATCTTATTATAAAATAATATTCACGAATGGGTGTTGTCACAACCAATAAAATGATGGATCTGTGCCTGGAGATAGAAGCTCTTATCGCCTTGATTGATCGACGCGATAATGTAGTTCCGCAGCAGGTATATGAGCTACTGAGTAATAAGGTCGCTGTATTGCGGACTGAAATAAACGCGTTGTCGGATTCGGCTGTGGAGCCGAATTATATGCATACATGCGATGTCGTGTCTGTCAGTGATGATGCGGAGGTTGCTGAAGAATCGGTCGAATCTGTCGGATTGCTTGAAAATAAATCGACAATTGAATTGCCGGTGGATGAAACATCGGTAGCAGAGTCTGCTATAGCTGAAGAATTGGCGGATGCATACGGATCGCCCATAGTGGCTGAGGCTGAGAAAGTGCGTAATGATGTACTGCACCAGCCGGAGTTGTCGCTTAATGATAAGTTTCGCTTTCGACGTCAGTTGTTCGGCAATAGCGATGTCGATATGGCAGAAGCGTTGCAGGTGGCTTCTGAGATGTCTTCCACAAATGAGGTTGAGGATTATTTTTACAATGATCTTTGCTGGGATGCATCAGATAAGGATGTGATGGATTTCATGGAAATTGTCACAGCTCGGTTCAGATAGATTGGTGAAGGGATTATGCCGGGAATACTTTATATAGTGCCTACTCCGGTAGGTAATCTTGACGATATGACCCCCAGGGCCATAGCCGTATTGAAATCATGTAGTCTGATATTGGCTGAAGACACTCGTACCAGTGGCGTGTTGCTTAAGTATTTTGGCATTGACACTCCTACAGCGAGTCATCATAAGTTTAATGAGCATGCATCGTCTGAAAGTGTTATTCAACGACTTGAGGGTGGAGATAATATAGCGTTGATAAGTGATGCCGGAACGCCGGGAATAAGTGATCCGGGATTTTATTTGTCACGCGAGTGTCGCCGCAATGGTATTGAGGTTGTAACATTGCCGGGGGCTACGGCTTTCGTGCCGGCTCTTGTTGATTCAGGTCTACCATGCGACAGATTTTTTTTCGAAGGTTTTCTGCCACCCAAGAAGGGACGAATGACGCGAATAACAGAGCTTTCAGCTATGCCATGCTCGGTAGTTATATATGAGTCTCCATTGAGGCTTGTGAAGACGCTTGAGCAGTTGGCGGAAGTGTGCGGCAATGATCGCGATGCGTCTGTATCGAGAGAGATTTCCAAACTGCATGAAACCACAGTGAGAGGACAATTGTCGGAGTTGGTGCAATATTTCAAGGCTACACCTCCAAAGGGTGAGATTGTAATTGTGCTTGGGGGATTTAAGGGGGAGGCTGTTAGGCCGGTGCATAAAAATAAATACCGCCCCTGATAATAGGTGCCGGGCGTTGTTGGTTAGCGCGTATTATCTGAAAAATCGCGGTATAATCAAGAAAAATCACTACCTTTGCAAACTAAATTATAAGTTTGTAAAACCATGGGATTTTTCAAATTTTTCTCTAAAGAAAAAAAAGCCACACTCGATAAGGGACTGGAACGTACAAAAACAGGGGTTATAGACAAGATAACCCGTGCGCTTGCCGGTAAAAAACAGATTGACGATGACTTCCTTGACAATCTGGAAGAGGTATTCATAACATCTGATGTCGGAGTCGAGACTACACTGAAAATCATAGATCGTCTACAGCAGCGTGCTGTTCGAGATAAGTACATTAACTCTGCGGAACTTAACCAATGGCTGTGTGAGGAAATTTCAGACCTTCTTGCGGAAAATGACAATGATTCATCTGTGTCAGATGAGTTTATGGTGCCAGAAGGACATAAACCTCATGTGATTATGGTGGTCGGGGTAAATGGTGTTGGCAAGACCACTACAATCGGAAAGCTCGCTATGCAGTTTAAAAGAGCCGGCAACAAGGTTATGCTGGGTGCAGCTGATACATTTCGTGCCGCAGCGGTGGAGCAACTTGATGTGTGGGGTGAACGAGCCGGTGTTCCGGTTGTGAAGCAGATGCTTGGTGCAGATCCTGCCTCGGTGGCGTTTGACACGCTTCAAAGTGCAAAAGCCAATGATGTTGATGTGGTGTTGATAGATACCGCTGGCCGTCTGCATAACAAGAAGGGGCTGATGGACGAGTTGACAAAGATTAGAAATGTGATGAAAAAAGTAGTGCCCGATGCCCCTCACGAAGTGCTTCTTGTGCTTGATGGAAGTACCGGACAGAATGCTTTTGAGCAGGCTCGTAATTTTGTGGCTGCCACTCAAGTCAATCAGCTCGCGATTACCAAACTTGACGGTACTGCTAAAGGTGGTGTCGTGATCGGAATAAGCGATCAGTTCAAAATACCGGTAAAATATATCGGTCTGGGCGAGGGTATTGATGATTTGCAGGTATTTAACCGACGAGAGTTCGTAAAATCACTATTTGGCGCAAAATAATGAGTCTTAGGAAGATTAATGTCATTTCGCTGGGTTGTTCTAAAAACCTGGTCGATTCCGAGCGGCTTATCAAGATGCTCAATGATGTGGGATTTGAAGTAGAACACGATGCCGATATTGATTCCGGATGCGATGTGGTTGTGGTTAATACCTGTGGGTTTATTGGTGATGCCAAGGAAGAGTCCATCAATATTATATTGCAATGTGTGCAGTTGAAAGAGGCTGGTGTGCTTGATCAGATTTATGTCATGGGGTGTCTTTCCGAGCGCTATCGTAAAGAGTTACCGATGGAAATACCTCAGGTCGATGGTTGGTTTGGGAAAACAGACTGGGTTGGTATTGTACGGCATCTTGCGCACCGACATCCGGCCACTGCCGTTTATGACCGTGTGATAACCACGCCACGCCATCATGCATATCTTAAGATTTCAGAAGGATGCAATCGTTTCTGTTCATTCTGTGCGATACCGCTGATTACAGGTAGATATAGGTCGCGACCAAAAGAAGAAATACTTGCAGAAGTGACAATGCTTGTGGAGCGAGGCGTAAAGGAATTTAATGTAATAGCTCAGGATCTTACCAATTATGGCACAGATCTATACGGACGTCAGACAATAGCGGAACTTATTGATGCGATAGCCAAGACCCCGGGAGTGGAGTGGATCCGATTGCATTACGCCTATCCTTCGGACTTCCCTATGGATCTTCTTGATGTCATGGCATCCAATCAGAATGTCTGCCGTTATCTCGATATAGCTTTGCAGCATATTTCAGACAATGTGCTGTCCAATATGCGCCGACATATAACCGGCGAGCAGACACGTCATCTTCTTGATGAGATCAGGAGTCGTGTGCCGGGAATACACATCCGCACCACACTTATGGTGGGATTTCCGGGCGAGGGTGATTCGGAATTTCAAGAGCTTCTGGATTTTGTGCGCGAACAGCGGTTTGAGCGTATGGGGGCTTTTGCCTACTGTGAAGAGGAAGATACATTCGGTGCAAAGCATTTTACAGACAATATTACACAGGAAGAAAAACAGCATCGGCTGGATTTGCTTATGGCCGCACAGGAATCAATATCGTATGAACTCCAGCAGCAGAAGGTGGGACAAATATTGCGTGTGATAATCGATCGAGAAGAAGCGGACTATTATATCGGACGCTCTCAGTATGATTCGCCGGAAGTTGATCCGGAAGTACTTATAACCAAGTCCGTTAAACTGACTGTAGGCGACATGTATGATGTGCGAATTACTAAAGCGCTTCCGTTTGAATTATTGGCAATTCCGGTATAAGTTATATGATTGACATCAAGACGAATAAAGCAGTAAGGCTTTGTATGAAGTCAAACATGCCTTTTGTGTGTTTTATGACACCATTTGCTAAAGAAGCCGAATTTATGGCATGTCTACCTCCTTCGTCAGACACATTGTCCTGCGAAATAAAGGGCGATGACATTGATTCATTTGACGGTTTTGTTATAGGTATGTTTGAATTGTCAGATAAGTTAAGACCAATAGGTATTTCCCGGCAATTCACAGCTTCAGAGATAATAGAAATGGGAAATGACATGCCTAAATATGATTCGGCATGCGTATTCACATCGCCACGTTCTACCGATCCGATCCATTATCGTGCTCAGATCCATTCTGTTATTAAAAGTTTGAACGGATTTGATGAAAAAACAGTGATGTCCCGTATGTTGGTAGTTGATTCGGATAACGATCCGCTGATTGTCGCCCATCGGTATTTCCAGGCTCATCCGTCATGCTTTCGTTATATGTACTATACTTATGACACTGGGCTTTGGATCGGTGCTACTCCTGAATTATTGCTTCATTATGACCACGATTCAACAGAGGTTGTGTCAATGTCTGTTGCGGGAACTCGTAAGGTTTCAGTTCAAGGAGACTGGGATATTAAAAATGTGTTGGAGCACGACATTGTGACACGATATATCCAAGATGTCATGCAGAAATATTGTAATGATGTATCTGTAGAAGAACGTAAGGCTGTTTTTGGAGAGATAGAGCATCTGTGTCATGAGGTAAGAGGCAAGGGGCGCGTTAGTCTTGCCAAAATGTTGCCCGAACTCAATCCCACTCCTGCGGTATGCGGATGGCCTCGGGAAAAATCGTACAGACAGATTTGTGATCTGGAAACACATCAACGCAACTGTTATGGTGGATTCGTTGGTATATGCGGTGCGGTCAAAGCGGACTTGTATGTGAATTTACGATGTGCTCTCGTGGATAATCCGCCTGGCGAGAGTGTGTTCCGATATAATCTATTTGCCGGCGGCGGAATCACAAAGAAATCGAAGGTTGCCGGCGAATGGAACGAGACTGAAATAAAAATGAAATCGTTACTCAAATGTTTTGATTGACAATCATGCAATTATAAATTGGAGATTAGTGAATTATTATGTCGGACTACAATAATGAACTTCATTCAAAGCGCTCGCATTGGTGGAGAATAATATTTATTATACTTGGTGCTATAGCTTTGCTCATAGTATTGTCATTTATGCCACTTGAAAAGTGGAGTGGTGGTAGGATTAAAGATTTTAATCTGTTCGGAGATATTCTTAACATCGAAATTCCGGAAGAGAGTGATATGCCAGGCGCCTTTGTCGATCCATGTCTGACAGAAGCCATTGAAGATGTTAAAGACAATCGAGAAATAGATACTGCGACCGTGGCTGATGGAGAGAAGCCTCTCATCGCTATCCAGCCGAATAGAGAGGCTGAAAATATTATCATTGAGGACTATACCGAGGAAGGACGCGGGTTGAAAAATCTGAGAATGGCGCTTGGAGCCGATCGTCTGGCTCGTATAGCTGTGATCGGAGACAGCTATATAGAAGGCGATATACTCACTCAGGATCTACGCGAGATGCTTCAGAGAGCACATGGAGGCAAGGGGGTAGGATATATGAATATGTATTCCGAATTTCCGGGATTTCGTCGCAGTGTACGTCAGGGCGGGGGTAGTGGATGGAAAGAATATGCTGCTAACAATAGTCATGACTCAAAGTATATGGGATTGGCTCAACATTATTATCGTCTGAGCAATGCAACATCATCAACTTATAAAGGCGTGACGGCGTTGGCCAATGTCGATAATTGGAATCGTTCGCAATTTCTGTTCATATCTCCGTCGGACGCAAGTATTGACATAACCGCATGCGGTGAAAAGACCACACATAACGTTAAGGGATCCTCGGATGTGCAGTGCATAACCGTTGATGGAAATACCGACAATTTTGAAGTATCGACATCTTCCGGAAGCGTGATCGGACTTGGCGTATGGCTTTCCGATACTACAGGTGTCAATGTAGACTGCATGTCATCACGCGGATTTTCCGGTGTCACACTGACGAAAGTCAGTCGGGAACTCACGGCTGGGATGTCAAAATATATCGACTATGATCTGATAATCCTTGAATTTGGTATTAATGCCATGTCAGCAAAACAGAAAAATTTTGACAGTTATGGGAAACAGATGTGCAAGGTCGTCGAACACGTGCGTCAATGTTATCCAAATGCAGATATTCTACTCATGGGGATAGGTGACCGCGGAGCAAAACGCGGCTCGGAAGTACATTCCATGTCTTCGGCACCGTATATGGTAAGTGCCCAGCGTGAGGCTGCGCGGAAATCCCGTTGCCTTTTCTGGGACACTCGGGAAGCAATGGGTGGAGAAGATGCAATAGTACGTTGGACCCGCGACGGGCTCGCTAATACCGACTATGTGCATCTCAATCATAAAGGTGGCCGTAAGTTGGCCGAATCACTTTTTAATGCGATAGAATTGAATCTAAATAAATAATAATGAATCTTTCTCTTCCCTCCTTGACATTGCTTGCTGCCATGTGTGCGTTTATAAACACACATGCACAGTCGGCATCTTTTTCCAGTGATACTGGAGATAACGATATTGAAGTTCGTGAAAATCCGGTGATCGATGGTCTGGATGAAAATTTTGATTTTAATGTGCCGCCATTTATTAGAGAGAAGCACAATCAAATAGATTTCAATGGTGCTGACTGGACATCTTTGAGGGCACGACTGGAAAATGCCGAAACTATTCCATTCACCATAGTACATATCGGCGACAGTCATATTCAGGCTGATTATGCAACTGGTGACACACGTAACTACTTACAGTTTGATTATGGTGATGCCGGTCGCGGACTTATTACACCTCTGCGTATCTCCGGAACCAATCAGCCGACTGACTATACATTTACGGGGACAGGCAGTTGGAGCGGAGTGAAACTTATGTCGCAATCCTGGCCACGTACTATGGGGTTTACCGGGACATCAGTATCGCCGTCGGCATCTACCTCAAGTTTTACGATAGCTACTTCTGAAAAAGATGATTATAAGCCGTTTGCTTCGGTAACAGTTTTTCATAAAGGTCAGTTTTTTGTCACATCAATTACCGATAGTGACGGACATTTGATACCGTTTGTGTCAAAGCCATCTCAAGATTACACACATATTTCGCTTGTCAATGAGGTGACTTCGGCTAAAATCAACTTTGATTCGGCTGGAGATCTCACTATTTTTGGAGTGAATCTTTCCGGAAATCGCCCGGGTTTGTTTTACCATACTATCGGAAATAATGGTGCAACTTACGATACTTACAATCGAATAGGATCTGTAGGCAGTGGCATAGCTCCCCTGTACCCCGATCTTGTAATTATATCTCTTGGTACAAATGAGGCGTTCGGGCGTCTTGATACGTTGGCTCTTATGAAATCCATAGACCGGTTTGTAGATAATATACGTAAATACAATTCAGAGGCGCAAATACTACTGGTAACTCCGATGGAATGCCAGAGATCTACATACACATCGGTAAAAGGCAAAGGGAAAAGGAGACGTCGGTCGACTCAAAGGGTGAAAACGTACAAAATCAATACGAATATAGAGCCAATACGCAATGCCATAAAAAAATATGGTAAGGAACACCACGTAGCAGTCTATGACTGGTATCAGGTAGCTGGAGGCGATAATGCCTCCACAAAATGGATCAATGACGGGCTTTTTAGTCATGATCGTGTGCATCACAGTCATAAGGGATATAAGTTACAAGGATTCCTGCTGTATCAGGCGTTGAGAAAAGCATTTACTGAATAATATTTATAGCACGAACTGATATATGGAAGATCAATCTGTAATAGATTTCGACAAACTCATTGGCGTACTTAAATTCGATCAGTACAATCCGTTGTTATTTAATACCGGGTTGTTTCTTATTTTGTTTGCGGCTTTCATAGTGATATATCAGTTGCTAAGAAAACACCGTACAGCCAAATTCCTATTTGTAATAGCTTTTTCGCTGTATTTCTATTATAAATCTTCTGCCGAATGCTGTTTTATATTGCTGGGAGTCTGTGTAAGTGATTTTCTTTTAGGGATACTAATGGAGCAGTGTCGTAAACAATGGCAGAAAAAATGTGTGGTCACTATCAATGTCGTACTCAATGTGGGTATGCTGGTGTATTTCAAGTATTTCAATCTTCTTTATGAAACGGTGGCCAATTTCACTCACCGCGATTTTGACGCATTAGACATAATACTGCCGGCGGGGATATCGTTTTTTACATTTCGCTCCATTAGCTATATCGTAGATATTTATCGCGGTGAGATGAAAGCTTGCCGTGATTTTCTTGCCTACACGTTTTATCTTACGTTTTTTCCGCCTCTTCTTGCCGGCCCTGTGGTGAGAGCCAAGGACATGCTTCCGCAAGTACAAGCTAATCCGGAAGCATCACATGCAATGGTGAGCGAGGGTCTTTTCCTGATAATGTGTGGCTTGGTCAAGAAGGTGATAGTAGCGGATTTTATAAGTCAGAATTTCGTAGACCGTATATTCGACAATCCGTTGCTTTACTCCGGTTTTGAGGTTGTGATGGGTGCGTATGGATTCCTTATTCAACTCTATTGCGACTTTTCCGGATATAGTGATATGGCCATAGGCATCGCGTTGCTGTTGGGATATCAATTCATGGATAATTTCAGATCGCCGTTCAAATCTCAAAATCCGACTGAATTCTGGCACCGATGGCATATTTCGCTGTCTTCGTGGCTACGTGATTACATCTATATTCCTTTAGGCGGTAACCGTTGTCATCCGGTAATACATCATGCAAATCTGATGTGCACTATGCTCATAGGCGGTCTGTGGCATGGAGCTTCATGGATGTATCTCATATGGGGTGGACTGCAAGGTGTGTTTCTTTCAGGACACAAGTTGCTAAAAAAAGCGATGCCCGAATTGGATGCTGAAAAACGTAATAAATGGTGGCGCCGATCTTTAAATATTTTTATTACGTTCAATCTCATAGCGATAAGCATGATCTTCTTCCGGGCGCGTTCCATGGATGTGGTAAAAGGGATGTGGACGCAAGTCACCACCAACTTTCATATTGACGTCGCTCCACAGTTTATCGAAGGATATCTACTGATAGTACTTGCCATGGCCGGTGCCTACCTCATGCACTTTGCTCCCGAGACATGGACGCACAAACTCAAAGGATGGTACGCAGCATCACCGTTGATGATTCAGACAGTTGTTCTCGGTGTTGTGATATTCATTATAATACAGACCCGTCAGAGCGACATAATGCCATTTATATACCTTCAGTATTAAATTTTTCAGAAATTTAGAAGTCGGATGTCCACAATGTGATAGCTGCATTAGCAAGGGTCTGGGGTACATCTATCAGCCTCTGGTTGGTCGATCCCCTAAATAATAGATCTATATCACGCATGGATTCAACAAACGGGCCATCTACCAATACATCAAGATATGGGAGTATTTGTTTCAGATGCGCTGAAGATTGTATTTGCTCATAGGTGAATCCTGTATAGCACCATATGTTTTTTCCTGAATTTTTTATTGATTGCGCGAGAGGTATTATCCGGTCAACTTGAAACAACGGATCTCCACCAGAAAATGTGACATTGAAATTGTTTTCGTTCACTATCTGCATTATCTCGTCCACAGACATTACATGTCCAGCGTCGGCATCCCAAGTGGACGGGTTCTGACATCCGGCGCAACGATGTCTGCAGCCGGCAAAATAAATGGAGGTCCGGAAGCCCGGACCATCCACTGTTGTACCGTTTATGATGTCGATGACTCGCATATGATTATAAATGTGCGTTATTTATGAACTACGCGGTCGTTGAGTTCTGCAAGTTTTGCATTGTTCCATCGGTCGGTGGTTCCGACAAGATAACCGGTTATGCGTTGTAGTTTGTCTATATCTGAGCCACCGCATTTCGGGCATATTTCCAGATTTTCGCTAGCATCCTCATATCCGCATGTCAGGCAGCGATTGCGGTTGTGATTCACTGAACAATAGCCAATATTGTACTTGTCCATCAGATCTACGATGTCTGCAATGGCTTGAGGATTGTGAGTCGCATCGCCGTCAACTTCCACATAAAATATATGGCCTCCACCAGTGAGCTCATGATACGGAGCTTCTATTTTAGCCTTATGTCGTGGAGAGCAACGGTAATATACCGGGACATGATTGGAGTTTGTGTAATATATTTTGTCCGTGATACCCGGTATTATGCCAAAACTTTTACGGTCACGGGACGTGAATTTGCCAGACAGACCTTCTGCCGGAGTTGCCAGTACCGAGAAGTTATGTTTGTATGTTTCAGAGTATTCATTGACACGACTACGCATGTGCGCAACGATCTTCAATCCGAGGGCTTGTGATTCGTCACTTTCTCCATGATGCTTGCCGGTAAGTGCTACAAGGCATTCGGCAAGACCTATAAAGCCGATGCCGAGTGTGCCCTGATTAATGACGCTTTCTATGGTCTGGTTGGGCTTTAGCATATCGCTGCCATTCCAAAGGCGCGACATAAGAAGCGGAAATTGCTTTACAAGTGCAGTTTTCTGAAAGTCAAAACGGTCGCACAATTGACGAGCGGTGATGTCAAGCACTTCATCAAGTTTGGAGAAGAAATGTTGGATACGTTCCTCTTTGTCTTGTATTACCATACACTCGATGGCGATGCGTACGATGTTGATGGTTGAAAAACTTATATTACCACGTCCGATAGACGTTTTTTCGCCAAAACGGTTTTCAAACACTCGTGTGCGACATCCCATTGTCGCTACTTCGTATTTATAACGCAACGGATCATCAGCGTTCCATTTTTCATGATGATTGAATGTAGCATCCAAATTCACGAAGTTAGGGAAAAATCTACGTGCGGTTACCTTGCATGCTAATTTATACAGATCATAGTTGCGATCCTCGGGCAGATAGCTGACACCTCGCTTTTTCTTCCAAATCTGTATGGGAAATATCGCAGTGGCTCCATTGCCGACACCTTCGTACGTGGAATGGAGTAACTCTCTTATGACGCACCGGCCTTCGGCAGATGTATCAGTACCGTAATTGATAGAGCTGAACACTACCTGATTGCCACCGCGGGAATGTATGGTATTCATATTGTGTATGAAGGCTTCCATAGCTTGATGTACGCGGTCAACGGTTTGATTCATGGCGTGTTGAAGCAGGCGTTCGGTGCCGGATAGACCTTCGAGAGGCCGTTTTATATAATCGTCAAGTTCAGCGTTATAAAAAGCTGAGAGATTTTCACCAGCAAAAGCTTCAAGTTTCTCAAGCTCTTCTATGTATGAATAGCGTACAAACGGAGCGAGATAAAAGTCAAATGCCGGTATTGCCTGCCCCCCGTGCATTTCATTTTGCGCTGTTTCAAGCGATATGCAACTTATGATACTTGCTGTTTCGATTCGTTTGGCCGGACGCGATTCTCCATGACCGGCAATGAATCCATATTTCAATATGCGGTCAAGCGGATGTTGTACGCAGGTCAAGCTTTTTGTCGGATAGTAGTCCTTGTCGTGTATATGTAAATATCCGTTACGGACAGCATCACGTGCTTCGGCCGATAACAGATAGTCATCAACAAATGGCTTTGTTGTTTCACTCGCGAACTTCATCATCATACCGGCGGGGGAATCGGTATTCATGTTTGCATTCTCACGTGTGATATCATTGCTTTTTGCCTCTATGATTTCAAGAAACATATCGCGGGTTTTGGCTCGACGAGCGATGCTACGCTGATCGCGATAGGCTATATATCGCTTGGCAACCTCTTTTCGCGGACTTTTCATGAGCTCTACCTCCACAAGATCCTGAATGTCCTCCACTGTCATACGTTCATTGCCGGTCATACCTATCTTATCGGCAATTTTTTGTATCAGAGCTTCATCTTCACCCATCTCAGTTGTCAGCATTGCTTTTCTTATAGCTGCTTTGATTTTTTCTTCGTTGTATCCAACGACACGGCCATCGCGCTTTATTACGGTATGTATCATGTTTTTAGTATTTTTTCTATCTCAATAAGGCGTTTTTGATGATGCAAAGCTACATAAATTATTGTTTAAAACAAATATTTTTAGTGATTGTTTCGATGATGTAGTTTTGATTTTGGGAAACTTTTTGATTATGCTTATTTTGTATTGCCTTTATATATAGGGGTTTGATTGTTTTAAATGGAAAACTTTTGAGAGTTGTAGCGGTGCGGAAGTTTTCCAATTTGTCAAATTTTAGATTTGTTTGAGCCCTATTTGCGTATGGCGTTATTGCATAATGCATGGGAAATGCGTATATTCGCGTAGATATATAAATTTTATTCAACAACCAATCATGATAGACATGAAAAAAATCTTTACCATGACGCTGGTTCTGGCTATGGGTGCATCTGTATCCTGGGCTAATGTACGACATGAGCGTACTCTTGAAAAGGGCTGGCGATTCACGCGTGATGATTCCAAATGGCAGTCCGTGACCATTCCACACGATTGGGCTATTTATGGCCCGTTTAGTTGGGACAATGACAAACAGAATGTGGCCATATCCCAAGATGGACAGAAAGAAGCAATGGAGCATGCCGGTCGTACAGGAGGTCTGCCGTTTGTCGGTGCCGGATGGTATCGCACAGAAGTGGAAATACCGGAATTTACTGACGGTAAACGCGTGAATATAATATTTGACGGAGCTATGAGTCGAGCCCGTGTCTATGTCAATGGAAAAGAGGCTGGATACTGGCCCTACGGCTACAATTCATTTCACTTTGACATCACGAACTTGCTTAAGAAAGGCGAAAAAAACACAATAGCAGTG
>CAJTQH010000014.1:5778-18679 GCA_910578305.1 uncultured Muribaculaceae bacterium | reverse complement strand
TCCTGAATCATCGCGCTGGTATCCCGGAGCCGGTCTGTACAGAAATGTTCATTTGCTTGTTACCGATGAAGCTCATATCCCAGTATGGGGGACTTGTATTACCACTCCAAATGTGAATGAAGACTGGGCTCAGGTTGATGTGCGCACCCAGATCGTACTGCCAGTCAACGAAAATCAATCGGATTACATATTGCGTACCAGTATTTATGATCCCGAAGGGAAATTGGTGAAACAGAGTGAAACGCCGGTAGCAAATCTGGAATATTCCGATAGCACCATGTTGACATCAATGATAGTGAATGCGCCTCAATTGTGGTCTCCGGATACCCCCAGTCTATACACTGCCGTGTCGAGCCTTTGCAAGGGTGCGGAAGTGAAAGATGAATATACAACCACTTTTGGTATCCGTTCCATAGAGATTCGTCCAAATGATGGTTTTTATCTAAATGGCAAGAAAACCATATTTAAAGGTGTATGCAACCATCACGATCTCGGTCCGTTGGGTGCGGCTGTGAATGAGGCTGCAATACGACGCCAGATCCGCATACTTCAGGATATGGGATGCAATGCAATTCGCACATCACACAATATGCCTGCTCCAGAACTTGTGAAAGCATGTGATGAAATGGGAATGATGCTTATGGCTGAAAGTTTTGACGAGTGGCGATTGCCAAAATGTAAGAACGGCTATAATTTGCTTTTTGACGAGTGGGCCGAAAAGGATCTTGTAAATCTCATACATCATTATCGCAACAATCCTTCTATAGTGATGTGGTGTATCGGCAACGAAGTCTCAGAGCAATGGCACGAGGGTGGTTGCAAGACTGCATATTTCCTCCAGAATATCGCACACCGCGAAGACCCAACCCGTCCGGTGACACAAGGCATGGACGGTCCGGATGCAGTGCTGAACAATAATTTTGCAGCCATAATGGATGTGGCAGGATTCAATTACCGCCCATTCAAATATCCTGAGGCATACAGCAAACTGCCGCAGCAGATAGTGCTTGGCAGTGAAACTGCTTCTACGGTTTCATCGCGAGGTGTATATAAATTCCCTGTTGAACGCAAAGCCATGGCTGTGTACGATGATCACCAGAGTTCTGGATATGATGTAGAGCATTGTGGCTGGTCAAATCTACCCGAAGACGATTTCATTCAGCATGAAGATCTACCATATTGTATTGGGGAATTTGTTTGGACTGGTTTCGACTATCTTGGCGAGCCGACTCCTTATTACACAAATTGGCCGAGTCACAGTTCGCTCTTTGGCATCATTGACCTTGCCGGAATTCCCAAAGATAGATATTATCTCTATCGCAGCCACTGGAACAAAGATGAAGAGACTTTGCATGTGTTGCCACACTGGACTTGGCCAGGGCGAGAAGGAGAAATAACGCCCGTATTTGTATATACAAATTATCCGGAAGCGGAATTGTTTATCAATGGAGTCAGTCAGGGCCGACAGAAAAAGGATTTGACTGTGGCTATTGACAGTAGCTATACTGCTGAAGCGCAAAAGAACTTCGAGCGTCAGAAACGCTATCGCTTAATGTGGATGGACACCAAGTACGAACCTGGAACACTGAAGGTAGTGGCATACGATAAAAACGGTAAGGCTGTGGCAGAAAAAGAAGTCAAAACAGCCGGCAAGCCACATCATATAGAACTTATTCCTGACCGCTCTAAGCTCACTGCCGACGGCCGCGATATGTCATTTGTGAATGTTAGAGTAGTAGATAAAGACGGCAATCTTTGTCCGGATGCTTTTCATAAAGTGAAGTTCAAAGTAACCGGTGCGGGGACTTATCATGCTGCCGCTAACGGTGATCCTGCTTCGCTTGAATCATTCCAGGCTCCTCAGATGTCGCTTTTCCATGGACAGCTCACAGCAGTGGTCAAGACGTCGGAAAAGCCCGGTAAGATAACGCTTACAGTATCTGCTCCCGGAGTTAAATCGGCATCGGTCGATATGATATCAGAGTAGCTCATACGACATAATTTATAATCATGGTGTCGCCCACGGGTATCTTACCTGTGGGCGATACATTTTATATTCCGTGAATTTTTGTAATTTTGCAATGTTTATGGAAAATACCCGAAACTATATTAGCAGATGCCTTTCAGCCCTGCTGTCGGAGCACGGAATCACAGATGCGGTAGTGTCGCCCGGATCACGCAATGCCCCACTGCTTGTGGCGCTGTCGCGTAATGAAAATATCGCCATGCATGTCGTGGTGGACGAGCGTAGCGCCGGGTTTATTGCATTAGGCATGGCATTGACCCAAGGTCGACCGGTTGCTCTCGTGTGTACATCAGGCACAGCTCTGCTCAACTATGCTCCGGCTGTGGCCGAGGCTTATTATCGTCGGGTGCCGCTCATAGTGATTTCGGCTGACAGACCGAAAGAATGGATTGACCAGGATGACTCCCAGACAATAGTGCAACCGGAGGCTTTGAGTAATTATGTAAAGCGAAGCTACAATTTGCCGGTAGACTGCTCGAAAGCCGACCGATGGTTTGCCAATAGGTCGATAAATGACGCTATCCTAACAGCCGTGTCCGGACGCCAGGCTCCTGTTCACATAAACATACAGTTGGGAGAGCCTTTGGGAGCGCTTTCTGATTTTTCCGGAGAAGTGTTTCGCTCAATCCAGTTGATAGATCCGGCGGCCACACTCTCCACTGCACGCTCGCGCGAGTTGGGACGGACTATAGCCTCTCCACGCAAAGTGATGATTGTGGCCGGATTTCTCAGACCGGACAAGACATTAAACCGAGCACTGAACCGGTTGGCGGCTTTGCCGAACATTGTGGTGCTTACCGAAACAATCTCCAATTTACACGGTAATGCATTTGTTGATTGCATAGACTCTGCACTGAGTTCACTTGCTCCATATACCATTGAAGAGATGCGCCCCGATGTGGTTATCACTCTTGGGGGAGCACTCGTTTCTCGACACATCAAGCAATTTCTGCGCAATAATCCGCCGCAGGAACACTGGCATGTAGGTATATCACGAACCACTATTGACTGTTTCATGTCGCTGACAACGCGCATTGAGATGTCGCCAGAAATATTTTTCCCGCTACTTGCTTCGGCAATGCAACCGCATACCGCTTCATGTGATTATGCCCGGCAATGGAGTGTGGTGAAAAACAGAGCTTTGTCGTTGCGGCAAGCATTTACCGCACGTGCGCCATGGAGCGATTTTAAAGCGTTCGGAACTCTCATACCCATGATCCCGCGCGGATGGAATGTTCATTATTCAAACGGAACATCCATACGCTATGCACAGATATTCGGCGAGCACAGCTATCATCGTTGTGAATGTAATAGGGGTGTCAGCGGCATTGACGGCTGCACATCCACGGCAATAGGTGCGTCAATAGCCTATAAATCTGGTGTGACATTGCTGATTACAGGGGATATGAGTGCACAATATGATATCGGAGCACTTGCATGCAGCCACATCAGTCCGAGATTCAAGATGATAGTGATCAGCAATGGAGGCGGTGGCATATTCCGGTTTATACATTCGACACGTAGTCTTGACATCCTTGAGGAATGTTTCTGTGTCAATAACACCATGCTCCCATTTCGAGAACTTGCTGCCGGATACGGATTCGAGTACATGGAAGCAGAAAACGAGCAAGATCTGCGTGATGTATTTCCCCGATTCAGGGATATAGCTGATCGTCCGGCCATGCTGGTAATCAAGACTCCGGCAGAGGAGTCGGCTGTAGTATTGAATTCCTTTTTTGAAAGAACCTGATAATTTTTATATGACATGAGAACCTGGACAACGATTAAAGAATACGAAGACATACTATTTGAACAATGCGGCAAAGTGGCCAAAATCACCATTAATCGCCCGCATGTGTATAATGCATTCCGTCCGCAGACCAATCGTGAAATGCTCGACGCCATGGCCTATTGCCGCGAAGCATCGGATATCGGTGTGATTATCCTTACCGGAGCCGGCGATAAGGCATTCTGTTCGGGTGGCGACCAGAAGGTGAAAGGTATCGGAGGATATGTGGATGAAAACGGAGTGCCCCGTCTGAATGTGCTTGATCTGCATAAGGCGATTCGTTCGATTCCCAAACCTGTGATTGCTATGGTCAATGGATATTCGATCGGCGGAGGAAACGTGCTACAAGTCGTATGTGACCTGACTATTGCATCTGAAAATGCCAGATTCGGTCAGACCGGCCCTAAAGTTGGTAGTTTTGACGCCGGTTTCGGTTCGTCCTATCTGGCAAGATGTGTCGGACAGAAAAAGGCACGAGAAATATGGTTCCTATGCCGTCAGTATACCGCCAGAGAGGCGTTGGAAATGGGAATGGTAAACACCGTAGTTCCTTTGGAACGTCTTGAGGACGAGACCATGGAATGGTGCGAGACAATACTTAAACGTAGTCCTATGGCCATACGCATGATCAAGCGCGCTCTTAATGCTGAACTTGACGGTCAGCGTGGTATGATGGAGTTTGCCGGCGATGCAACACTGATGTATTATCTTATGGCCGAAGCTCAGGAAGGCAAAAACGCATTTCTCGAAAAAAGGGATCCGGATTTTGACCAGTTTACTAAATTCCCCGGCTGATTACGACATATGAAAAAAGCGGCATATTGTCCCTATCGTCTGATTTTTAAAAATCCGGCTGTGACTTCTCGCGATGTGATGTTGCATAAGGATACGTATTTTGTAAAGGTGTGGGATGACTCCAATCCTATGGTATGCGGAATCGGGGAGTGTGCGCTATTTAAAGGATTGAGTTGTGACGACCGTCCGGGATATGAGGATATGCTTGCCGAGGCTTGCCGCAGGATAGACTCTTTAGACACTGCTTTACTCAGACGCGAATGGCCTTCAATAGCTTTCGGGCTTGAAACTGCGGTTCGGGATCTGAATACAGGAGGTATGATGCGGCCGTATTCGTCGACATGGAGCGACGGTGCTTATGGCATTCGTATCAACGGATTGGTGTGGATGGGATCGATAAATGAGATGCGTGAACGAGTTGCACAAAAAATAGCACATGGTTTCACTTGCGTTAAATTGAAGATTGGCGGACAGGATTTTGATGATGAACTTAAAATATTGCAAAGTATACGAGACTTGATACCTTCAGAGCGGGATCTTGAGATTCGCCTTGATGCCAACGGTGCATTTCTCCCTGTAGATGCAATGGACAAACTTTATCAATTGTCACAATATGGAATACATTCCATTGAGCAGCCTATAAGACAAGGTCAATGGGAAGAAATGGCAGATATATGCCGCCGATCGCCGATATCTATCGCACTTGACGAAGATCTGATAGGGATAAATGATCCAGTACTTAAGCATAGGATGCTTGAGTTGATACGCCCTCATTATGTGATATTAAAACCGTCTCTTTGCGGTGGAATATCAGGATCAGAAGAGTGGATCTCCATAGCAAGAAATATGGGTATCGGATGGTGGGTGACATCGGCGCTGGAGTCTAATATCGGTCTTAATGCAATAGCCCAATGGACATCTACGCTTGAAGTAAAAATGCCACAGGGACTCGGAACCGGAGGATTGTATGTGAACAATATTGAATCTCCTATGTGTCAGCATAGCGAACAGTTATGGTATGACATCAACCGAAAATGGATCATTCCAGACTTACCATGGATAAGCCTCTGATTATAGGAACTCCCGATGCCGAAGTTCACCGATTTGTTGAATTATGGACCGGTCAATGCGATTATATTGAGGCTCATACTTCCGGCTCTACAGGAAAACCTAAGGGCGTTTTGCTGCCAAAAGCTGACATGGCAACTTCGGCTCGCAATACAATAGAATTTTTTGGCATAGACAATTGCAGTAAGTTGGCATTACCATTGTCGGTATCGTATATTGCCGGAAAGATGATGTTAGTCCGGGCTATATTGTCTGGCGCTGAGATATATGTAGAGCCGGCATCAAATCATCCGTTGCGAAATGTAGGGAACGCAATATTCGATCTGGTGGCTATTGTGCCGTCTCAGATACAAGGATTGCTCGAAGTAAGCGATCGTATTTTAATACGAAATCTGATTGTCGGCGGAGCTCCAATGTCGGATGACATGGAACGTATGCTTCTTGATGCAGGTATAAAAGCTTATGCAACCTACGGGATGACCGAGACATGCAGCCATGTAGCGCTTCGAGAAGTGGGGCAGAGGCAATATAAGGCACTTCCCGGTATAACGTTTGATACAGACTCGCGTGGATGCCTGGTGATAAATGCTCCGGAATACACGTTCCGCAGACTTGTGACCAACGACATGGTCTCACTTCACGGATTTAATTCTTTTGAATGGTTGGGCAGGTATGACAATGTTATAAATTCCGGCGGTATAAAAATTCAGCCGGAACAGATAGAATACAAGTTGCAGCAAGTTATGGGGAACATGCCATATTATGTAACATCGGCAAAAAGTAATCGTTGGGGAGAGGAAATGGTGCTTGTGGTGGAAAGCCGCTACGAAGTGCCACAGCTAATGGAGCGTGTGTCAGAAGTGCTTGATAAATATGAAAGACCTAAAAACATCATATATGAGCCAATATTTCAAAGAACCCACAATGGGAAACTGAAGCGAAAAAAATATTAGTCGCCATAGATTGAGAAATAGGTAATAAATGTGTACCTTTGCAGTCGGAAAAATAATCCAAGTAGAACATTAAATAATTAAGGTCATGATAAATCGCGTATTAATCCGAATCAAGGTGGTGCAGATGCTGTACTGCTATCTGTTGACACAAGGCGAATTCAAACTCAAACAGGCTCCAACAACCCACTCTCGAGACAAGAAATTTGCATATTCAGTATATTGTGACCTATTGCTGATGATCCTTCGTCTGTCAGGCTTCAAGACATCGCCTAAAAGCCGTGCTATTGCGGGCGCAGATGATAACAGGTATCTATCGGCCAACAAGATTGCCCGAATGCTTTTTGCCGACTCAGATATGAAAGAGCTTGGCGTGAAAACCGGCGATCTCTATAATAAATATGGAGATGTAATATCGAATCTTTATGACGCTATAACACGTTCGTCAATCTATCGCAGCTACATACGACAGAAGCAACACGATCTGCAAACCGATGTGACATTGTGGACGACACTTCTCAGCACTGTGTTCGCGAAAAGCCCGGAGCTGCTTGCTGCCATGCGCAAGAGCGAAGATTTCACGGTGACCGGATTCGAACAGGGTATGGAAATGGCGGTTGAGTCATTGTTTCAGCTTACAGATACCAGAAGTGCATTTATCGGAGCCAAAAAGTCACTTGAAAAGTCGCTCGATCAGGCATATCATCTGTATCATGCCTTGTTGGCATTGCCTGTGGAGTTGACTCGAGTGGAGGATATGCGCCTTGACAATGCACGCAACAAGTATCTCGCTACGGAGGCCGATCTTAATCCCAACACACGCTTTGTGGACAATGAGTTGGTGAGCATGCTGGCGCAGAATACCGAGATGGAAGAGTATTTTTCAGCACACCCATTCAGTTGGAATGATAATCCGGATCTGGTACGTTCTCTGCTTGGGAAAATCACTTCATCAAAAATATATGAAGATTACATGGCTGCAGAAGACACTGATTTAAAATCCGACTGTGACTTCTGGCGTGCCGTGATGAAAAACATCATTCTGCCATCTGATGATCTGGCAGAATACCTTGAGTCAATGTCTGTATACTGGAATGATGATCTTGACATAGTGGGAACATTCGTGCTTAAGACGATTAAACGTATTGCTGCCGCCGACAAGAAGACGTCGGTTCTATTACCACAGTTTAAAGACAATGAAGATGCACGATTCGGCAATGATCTGTTTGTTGGCACAGCCGAACATTTTGAAGAATATCGAGAATATATCGACAAGTTTATTGATTCACGCCAATGGGATAGTGACCGACTTGCATTTATGGATGTTGTGATCATGGCTACCGCCATAGACGAACTTCTGAATTATCCATCAATTCCTATCCCGGTAACACTCAACGAATATATAGAGATCGCCAATTGCTACAGCACACCACGTAGTGGCCAGTTTATAAACGGCATCCTGTATTCTGTAATAAATTATCTAAAAGAAGAAGGCAAACTGAACAAGAATTAAAAACAAATCCTTATATTTGTGCAAATAAACTTATAACCAATAAATGTAATGACAATGATAAATTTTATTTTGCTTGATGGAGCTCCTGCTAATGCAGGCTTGATGAATATACTGATGATTGTGGCTCTTATATTCATTTTCTATTTCTTCATGATTCGTCCGCAGCAGAAGAGACAAAAAGAAATTAAGAAATTCCGTGAAAGCATAGAAGTTGGTCAGAAAATAGTGACTGCAGGCGGCATCTATGGAAGAGTACGCCGTATCAAAGACACAACATTTGTAATTGAAGTAGCCAAGGATGTGCTCATCACCATAGACAAAGGTTCGGTATATCCTTCGGCTGAAGACGCTCAGACTGACCCGGAATCGGACAAGACTGTAAAATAATAGTATTATCGACTTATGATCATAAAGCCGCGACCAAGTGTTGCGGTTTTTAGTATTTAGACAAGATCCTACTTGGAGAAGCGGCAAAACATAATGTCACGGGTGCGACAGTCAATATCGCGCAAACTGCATACACGACAGGGCAAAAATCTGATTGTGTATGCAATGTGCCTGATCGTATCATTTGTCTTCTGGGTATTTATCACTCTTGATGAAGATGTGGAGCGCGACTATCTTGTGAATATTCAATTGGAGAATGTGCCCGACAGTGTTGTGATAATAGGCAATGTGCCTTCTACAATCAATACGGTAATTAAAGGTAAGGGCGCTCAGTTTCTCCGTTATAGCATAAGCGGTGTGCCTCAGATGAAAATTGATTTTCGCCAATATTCCAACGGACGTAATCTGTCGCTTTCCAGAAGCAAACTCGACAGCCGCCTGCGCGATATATTCGGACAGAATATAAATATTGTATCGGTATCGCCGGATTCTGTATCAGTAACTTATACGGATCATCCGGGAAAACGTTTGCCACTGGTTCTAAAAGCCGACATAACACCAAGTGTGCAGAGTGTCATAAGTGGTATTATAACCACAAATATAGATTCTGTATCTGTTTACTCTGTTAATGGAATTCCTTCAGGCTTATCGCATATTGAAACTGAATTATTGACGTTGACTGATATCTCGGATACCGCTGTATGCGAAGTGAAGATCCGACAGATCGATGGCATGCGTATATTGCCGGAATCCGTGACGGTAACAGTACCTGTGGAGCTTCTTATTTCCAAGAAGCGTTCTGTACCTGTGATAGCGGAAAACATGCCGGAAAATCTGCGCCTGATAACATTTCCGTCGAATGTGGAAATTAATTGTCTTGTGCCGATGCGCCTGTACAACAGGGAAGTTCCTATGCAGGCTGTGATTGATTATAAAAAGCTCACCGCAGGAGAACTTCGAGCAAAAGTACGCTTGTCGGCTCTGCCTGACAGCTATAAACTTGTGGCTGTTACTCCTGACAGTGTCGACTATTACATAGAAACTATAAAACAGGATGAGCCGGCTGGAACATTTAGACTCCGATAACCGCCGCTGTATGCTCATAGCTATATCCGGAGGGATTGGATCTGGTAAGAGTATGGTCTGCCGTGTGCTTCGGTGTATGGGATATGATGTATATGACTGTGATTCCGAGGCAAAGCGGCTAATGGATGCAAGTAATAGCATTAAGTCGGCTATCGCTCGTGATATATGTGCAGACGTGATAATTGGCAGTAAGATAGATCGTAAAAGGTTGGCTGAAATTGTGTTCTCAGATTCAATGATGCTTGACCGCTTGAATACAATAGTGCACTCTGAGGTGAGATCCGACATCCTTAGCTGGAGTGCGAATAAGCAGATAGCATTTGTTGAGACGGCCATATTGTATCAGAGCGGTCTTGACAAGTTGGTGAATGAGGTGTGGGAGGTGACTGCGCCGAATGCTTTACGAGTACGGCGCGTGATGCAGCGCAATGGAATGTCTGCTGAAGAAGTGCAGTGCAGAATAAATGCTCAAGAGGATTTTGAGCCTGAATCAACGCACAGTTGTGTGAAATTTATAGAAAATGACGATTTAAAACCACTACTGCCACGTATAATGGATTGCTTGAACGTCTTGGCTGTCTGTGGGGGGAATACGCATATCAGTCAATGATTAGTTGAAAGTCATCAGCGTCACGCCATGGTGCGAATTTCAGCCGGTCTATATTGAATTTTTCTGCATTAAGTATTGAATAGGCAGTGCCGTCGCTACGATGATCGGAAATGTCATTCCCCCAGTTGTTAAGTATCATAGAGTCACCACGTCTATATTCTCCATATACATCTACACCTTCACGGTTGCAGCCTAACACAAAACACTGATTTTCGATAGCTCGTGCTATTAGCAAGTGCTTCCATGCAAAAAAACGAGATTGAACCCAATTGGCAGGGACAACCAGAATGTCGTAATCGTTGCCTCGTGCCCGATTCCATACAGGAAAGCGAATATCATAGCATATAGCCATTTTCACATTCCATCCATTGACATTAATAATGGGCGCAAGACTATTACCGGGTGTCAACACTCGACTTTCTCCTCCATAGGAGAACAGATGTCGCTTATCATAAAAACGAATCTCTCCATCGGGAGTGGCCATAAACCCACGATTGAAATAATTGTTGTGCTCACCGGCCGTAAAACTACCCCAGACATGCACATTATATTGCATAGCCCATTGAACTACGGTAGTTATGGTTGGACCATCATTAGGTTCGGCAATGCGGCACAGCACTTCGGGCTGAGGAGTGAAGCCGGTGGAGAACATTTCGGGAAGCACTACAAGATCTGTGTCGGGTTCGAGGTCTGAAATTCGAGATCCAACAATATCAAGATTGGCTTTTACGTCATAAGCGACTATATCGTGAGGCAACAGGGCAACCTTAAGGTCTGTAACGGGTGGCATGGTGTCAATCGGATGCTTCGGTGGAAAATTTTTCGGGATATTTCCCTGTGAAATCTCGATAATATGTCTTAATAGCACGCATATCGGCTCTGACATCGCCCGAAGGAGTAAATTCACTGGTTATAGTGATCTTTTTTGTACGGAAGTCGATGGCACCAAGTACAATTGGGACTTTTGCCTCCATTGCTATGTATAGAAATCCATGTCGCCAATGGCTGGTGCGGCTACGGGTACCTTCGGGAGTAATGGCAAGAGATAGCTTTTCAGAAGCATTGAACTTACGCACTAAGGTGTCGACTAGTGAAGAATTTTTTCGGCGAGGAACCGGAATGCCGCCGATAGATCTGAATAAATAGCCAAGAGGAAAGAAGAACCATGATTCTTTCATTAGAAATCCGGCTTTACGGCCTACAGAAGCATAAGCGAGTTTGCCAAGAATGAAATCCCAGTTGCTTGTATGCGGAGCTACACAGATAATGCATTTAGGATAGTCGGGGACAGTAACTTTGACTGTCCATCCGGCCATCCTAAGTATGATTTTGCTAAAAAACATGGAATCAGGCCTGAGCTATCTTCTTGTTAATTTCGCGCTGTGCGGCGGGAATAGCCTCGTTTAGTTCTGTTACAATAGCTTGAAGTTGCTTGTTGAATTCGGCATAAAATACTTTATAGGCATTGTGGAAATAGGCCGATGCAGCTTTGTGGTAATCGTGTTTTGACTCAAAATCGCGTGGTGCTTTGTCGAACGAGAACGTAGCGTTTTTGAGAGAATGCTGCTGAAGATCTGCTATTTTAATAACAAGATCGTTGAGTACTTTTGGATCAACGCCTTCAACAAATTCACGAGTCATAATGCATTCGAAAGCTACTTCGCCACAGATATATCTGATTTGTTTTTTAAGATCACGTTTGTTTGCCATAATTAATAAATTTAGGGGAGTTAAACATTGTTGTTAATAAGAAAGTTGCGTAGCGAGGAATACAGCGGAGGCAGAGTGACTCCATTGTCTGTATCACGGACTTTTTGAGAAGTTGTTGCCGACGACGCAAGTTGCGGCAACTTTGCATCAGGTCCGAGAATGCGGCTCAAATGTAAATTATATTTCGCAGGATCAGCTGTTGCAAGAAATACGCCAGTCTCGCCGTTATGCAATCCGTCTGTAAGTGCTTTGCACGCCATAGCCGTGTTGCGATCCATAAGATAGCCGCAATCGTCATAGGTATGCCGGATCTGATTGTCAATATCTTTATCGCAATATGTATGACATTCGATTTGCGATGCCATTGTAGGATTAGTCATTATGAAGCGATTGATCCTTGAAAGATTGGTGTTGAGAGAGCGGCTGTTTAAGTCGCTCACCGCAAGCTGCCCCCGACGCATGTATCCCCATAGACGTTCGTCGCCATGTCCGGCAGCAATGATCCGGCTGACAGGGATTCCCATCTGAAGCGCAAACAATGATGCTGTAAGATTGCCAAGATTGCCACAAGGCATGGATATCACGAACTGCGAGGTCTGAGATCCCGTTTGCTCAAGCAACCGAGCATAGGCATGGAACAGATAAAAAGTCTGAGGCAACAGCCGCGCAATATTTATGGAGTTAGCCGATGTTAGATTCAGACGCTTATATAGACTGTCGTCGGCATAAGCCTGACGTACAAGTTGCTGACAGTCTTCAAACGTGCCGCGTATTGAGATCGGGATAATATTGGAGGCTGGGGAGAGTGTGTGGTCGGATGGGATACGCAGTAATTTGCCTTTTGGGCGTAGAATAAAAACATTGACATTCTCAATGCCAGCAAAACCATGAGCAACCGCACATCCTGTATCGCCAGATGTGGCGACAAGAACATTGATCTTACCGCAAAAAGACCGATCGGAGTTGA
>CAJTQH010000014.1:1116-5747 GCA_910578305.1 uncultured Muribaculaceae bacterium | reverse complement strand
GGGGAGCCATGAAACGGGCTCCTATATCTTTAAATGAGCCAGATGGTCCATGAAACAGTTCGAGTGCAAACATAGATGGCGAAACCGGAACAAGCGGTATGTCGAAGTCAAGGGTTTGCTTTACGATATCGTTGATAGTCGCTTGTGGAATATCGGAGCTGAACAATACGGATCCTGCAACGTAAGCGATGTCAGTAAGAGACATATCGGCTATATTCCGAAACAAAGCCGTAGGTATTACAGGTACCGACTTCGGCATGTAGACCCCACCCCCCGGAGCCAAGCTACGCAGAATGGCTTCGCGTAGGCTTACATAAGTATCGGTAGAGTTTGTACTATAATACTGCATGTTGCTTAATGGGTAACATTAACCAAAAACAAAGGTATACAATAATAAAGCCAAAAACAATATTTATGCTTGGCAAAAACACGATATTGTTGTGAAAAATGGTGAAAATGCAAAGGTCAGCATATATTGGCAATGCTGAAGATGTCAGCAAATACTCCGGCCGCGGTGACTTCTGCTCCGGCTCCATAACCTTTGATAACCATAGGATATTCTTTGTATCGCTGTGTTGTTATGAGTATAACATTGTTACTGCCCTCAAGATTGTAAAACGGATGTGTCCGATCGACGCTCTGAAGCGAAACCGAAGTTTGGCCATTGACAAGCGACGCAACATAACGAAGTCTGCGCCCTTCGGATTCAGCCTTAGCTCGCAATGATTCCATGCGAACGTCCTCAGGATCAAGTTTTGAATAAAAATCATCAATAGGCCCTTCAAATAGCGACGGCGACAGCAGTGGTTCTATTCTCACATCGCTCTGCTCTACGGCATAGCCCGATTCTCTGGCCAGAATAACGAGCTTGCGCACCACGTCAGTACCACTTAGGTCAATACGTGGATCAGGTTCGCTATATCCCTGTTCCTGTGCCATTCTTATGGCCTTACTCAAAGGAATCTCGCGGCTTAAAGTGCTGAAAATATAATTGAGAGTACCCGATACCACTGCTTCGATTTTTAAAATACTGTCACCACTGTTTTTTAGGTTGTTGATAGTATTGATAATTGGTAGTCCGGCTCCGACATTAGTCTCAAACAGATATTTGACGTCTTTTTTTCGAGCTACCTTTTTCAGTAAAGCATAGTGTTCATAAGGTCCGGATGCTGCTATTTTGCTTGCTGTGACAACGTGAACATTGTTGTCAAGCAAGTCAAAATATAGAGATGCGATATCCGGACTGGATGTGCAGTCGACAAAGACAGAATTAAATATATTCATGCCTATGATCTCACGTTTGATATTTTCAGGATCAGAAACCACAGACGATTGTTCAAGAAGCTGTTCATATCGGCTGAGATCTATACCTTCTTTATCAAAAACTGCATTTCTGGAATTGGCAATGCCCACAACCTTTAGCTCCAGAGCCTTTTGCTGCAGTAAATTTGCTTGCTGATGGGCCAGCTGCCGGAGCAGGTGACACCCAATGTTGCCAATTCCAATTATGAAAAGATTGAGCACTTGAGTGTCAGAGAGAAAAAAACTATCGTGTATTACACTCAGAGCCTTTTTCTCATTTTTAAGATCAATGACAATAGAGATATTTGTCTCGGATGCGCCTTGAGCACAAGCTATGACATTGATACCATTGCGTCCGAGTGTGTTGAACAGTTTTCCGGCAACTCCAGAGGCATGGCGCATATTTTCGCCCACAACCGCTACTGTAGCCAGATCGTGCTCGACTTGCATGGCATTGAGTTCGCCTGTCTGAAGTTCAACCATAAACTCGTCTTCAAGAGCCTTTACCGCACGTTCGGCATCGGCATTACGTACGGCAAAAGATGTGGTGTTTTCACTAGATGCCTGAGATACAAGAAACACGCTTACGCCCTGACGACCCAGCGCACCGAATATACGGGCATTAACACCAATAACTCCAACCATGCACAGACCGGACACTGTTATCAAACACGTGTCGTTGATAGACGATATGCCTTTGATGTCCTTGCCTTCAGGTGCAGGCCGTTGCTCGCTGATACAAGTCCCTGGCGCCGATGGGTTAAAGGTGTTCTTTATATAAATGGGGATATTCTTATGAAATACAGGATATATAGTTGGCGGATATATAACCTTGGCACCAAAGTTACAAAGCTCCATGGCCTCTATAAACGAGAGGTGCTCAATGACATATGTATTGTCGATTACGCGAGGGTCTGCAGTCATGAATCCGTCTACATCAGTCCAGATCTCCAGCTGTCGGGCATCGAGAGCGGCGGCAAGAATCGCCGCAGTATAGTCACTGCCTCCACGTCCAAGATTGGTAATGTCCCCATCTGCATTGGATGATATGAATCCAGGCACAATGGCTACTCGACAATCTATGTTGTCAAAAGTCTCGTGCACAAGTTTCTGTGTGGCTTCGTTGTCAAGCACATGCTTGCCATATTGGTCGAGGGTCTTGATGAAAGTGCGTGAATCGAATAGTTGCGCACCGTCGATAATACGTTCGATTATAGTGCTTGACAGCCGCTCTCCATAGCTAACCACAATGTCAAGAGTACGCGTCGAAAGATCTCGTATAAGACTGATGCCTTTGTATATATTGCCAAGTTCATCAAGCAGGATGTCGACCTTTTCTGTAATTTCCTCCTGATATTGTTGTGGGACAATGCCTTCGATTATATTGTGATGCCGGTCGATCATGGTCTGAAATACCGGAAGATAGTCTTCGCCGGCTGTAGCGGCTTTGGCTGTGGCAATGAGTTTATCGGTAAATCCGCCAAGAGCCGAAACCACCACAATCACAGGTTCATCGCATCTCTCTACAATGGACTTTACACTGCGCAGGCTATCAATAGTGCCAACGGATGTGCCGCCAAATTTTAATACTTTCATTTGATATATAAGTTGTTAATCCTTGCGAGATCTTTTAAAATTCGCTGGAGAAATGGAATTTTATCTTGGGAAAATCGTTTTGTGCCATCTGTAACACATAGTTAGAGTCGGCCATGAACACATCGCGTCCATCACGATCTGTGGCCATGAACTGATGCTTGCGTTTCTTGAATGCTGCCAATGCTTCAGTATCATCACTTTCTATCCAACAGGCTTTGAACATAGACAATGGCTCCCAACGGCACTGTGCGCCATACTCATGAAGAAGTCGATATTGTATGACTTCAAATTGAAGTTGTCCGACGGTGCCTACGATCTTACGGCCATTAAACTGATTGGTGAACAGTTGGGCCACACCCTCATCCATGAGTTGCTGAATGCCTTTTTCAAGCTGCTTGGACTTCATTGGATCTGTATTTTCGATATATTTGAACATTTCGGGCGAGAAGCTTGGAAGTCCTTTGAAATGAAGTATCTCACCGGAAGTAATAGTGTCGCCGATTTTAAAGTTTCCAGTATCAGGAATACCCACTATATCACCAGGGAACGCTTCGTCGACAATGTTTTTTTTCTGAGCCATGAACGCTGTGGGTGCAGCAAATTTCATAACCTTACCGGAGCGGATATGACGATACGGAAAGTTGCGTTCAAACTTGCCGGAACAGATTTTCACAAATGCTATACATGAGCGGTGGTTGGGATCCATATTGGCATGTATCTTAAATACAAATCCGGAAAAACCTTCCTCTTCGGGCGAAACCATACGCTCCTCTGTCTGAACAGAGCGCGGAGATGGTGCGATCTGCACAAAGCAGTCGAGAAGCTCCTTTACACCAAAAGTGTTTAGTGCAGATCCGAAAAATACGGGTGCAACCTTGGCATCAAGATAATCTTGCACTGAAAATTCAGGATAAACCCCTTCGATAAGTTCGATATCTTCGCGCAACTTTGACGCATCGATTTGACCTACAGCGACATCAATACGTGAATCATTGATGTCATCAATTTCAACGCGTTCCGATACTTTTTGCTTGTCGGGAGTGAAAAGGTCAAGTGAGTTTTCAAAGATGTTGTATACGCCTTTGAACTTGGCGCCAATATTAATAGGCCATGAAAGCGGGCGCACACTTATCTTAAGTTCAGATTCAAGTTCATCAAGAATCTCAAACGGATCGCGTCCTTCGCGGTCGAGTTTATTGACAAATATGATTACCGGAGTATTTCGCATGCGGCAGACTTCCATGAGTTTACGAGTCTGCTGTTCGACGCCCTTTGCCACATCGACCACTATAATAACGCTATCTACCGCCGTGAGAGTGCGGTATGTGTCTTCTGCGAAGTCCTGATGGCCCGGAGTGTCGAGAATATTGATCTTATAGTTGCCGTAATTAAAGCCCATTACGGAAGTTGCAACCGAGATTCCGCGTTGTTTTTCGATCTCCATCCAGTCGCTTGTGGCCGTTTTTTTGATCTTATTTGATTTTACGGCACCTGCGATGTGAATCGCACCGCCAAAAAGAAGTAACTTTTCGGTAAGAGTGGTTTTACCGGCATCCGGATGGGATATGATGGCGAATGTGCGTCGGCGGCTTATTTCGTCTGAGAGTTGTGACATGTCTTATTATGCTTCTTGTCCGGAAAGACGTGCGATACATTTTTGGAGGCTGTCTTCCCAGTAAGGAATTTCGATATTATATGTTTTCTTTATAGTGGTTTTGTCGAGGATGCTGTAA
>CAJTQH010000014.1:0-1106 GCA_910578305.1 uncultured Muribaculaceae bacterium | reverse complement strand
CGGTCGAGAAGCAGGGGTAGGGTAGTCTTCCGTGGTTACCGGCACCACCTTACAATCTGTAATACCGGCTATACGATGTATGGCTTTGGTGAAATCGTACCATGAGCACGCTCCTTCATCGGAGTAATGAAAGATGCCCGGCACCCATTGACGTGCACAAAGTATATGTACTATCACCTCGGCAAGATCGGTAGCATAAGTGGGCGTGCCGACCTGATCGCATACGACCCGCAGTTCGCTACGTTCTTTGCCGAGTTTCATCATGGTCTTGACAAAGTTGTGCCCGTGGGGAGAATATAGCCATGCCGCACGAAGTATTATCGCATCCGGACAAAATGACAACAGTACCATCTCGCCTTTGCGCTTGGATGTGCCATAGGCTGAAACAGGATTGACCTTATCGGACTCTCGGTATGGCCGATGAGCCGTGCCGTCAAATACATAATCGGTCGATATATGAATGACTCTCACACCATGCTTGGATGCGGCGGATGCAATATTCTGCACGGCATCGGCATTGATGCGATAACACATTGTCTGATCAGACTCGGCTTTGTCGACAGCTGTGTATGCCGCACAATTGACGATATGGGTAAATTCGCTGCCGGCCATAAACTCATCCACATCCTTTGCATTTGTGATGTCGAGCTCGTTTATATCGGTATATGTGGTCACGCCTGGAAGACGTGACTCAAGGACACTGCGGAGTTCACGTCCGAGCTGTCCGTTTGCACCTGTGACTAATATTTTCATGTTATCTCCGTTGGATAATTTGAGCACAAATTTAGTGATAAAAAATGACATTTTGAAGATGCACGCAATAGATTGTATCCAATTCAATAATTAGTATTAAATTTGTAGTGAAATATGATTGAGATAACCAATAAGATACGAAAAACGGTGGCATCGCTGTCACAGTCGAAACATCGCCGCCGGCAGGGCCTTTTCAAAGCCGAAGGTACTAAATGCGTGCTTGACACTATTGGGCACTTTCGCATAAAGTGGCTGATCGCAACAGAGATGTGGATGCATGAACACCCTGAATACCAGACAGGAAATAACATTGTGAAGGTTTCTGCACGCGACATGGAACAGATGTCGGATCT
>CAJTQH010000013.1:26168-33352 GCA_910578305.1 uncultured Muribaculaceae bacterium | reverse complement strand
AAGCAACGCAGGTTTACGGGGCACTACGGCGTGCATGCCAAGCTTCACACAATCGACCGGAGTACCGCTCACCGCCCACATCTGCGCTCCCATATAATCGGGCTTACGCACAATTCGCAGCGGAGCATCGACAGTGATAGCCGAGGCCTGTCCAGATCTCGGGCCGTCGGGAGCCACAACTATTATTTCGCCCATATCTTTCATGGCCTCAATCATATACTTAAGTCCGGGAGCTGTGATGCCATCATCATTGCTCATCAATATAATTGGTCGTTCGGTAGTCATAATCATCTATTTTTCTGCAAATTTACTGATTTTATAATGCAATCGCACAATCATTGGTTTAGTAATTTTACTTTGCCGACATACAAAATGTAGTATTTAATTGTTGTATCTTTGTAAAAAAATCAAAAACTATAACTCAATTCAAGTATTATGGTAATCCAACGAATCCAATCACTCCTCCTCCTTCTGGCAGCCATAGCGGTAGCCCTGTTTATCTTCATACCTTATGGCTATTGGGATGCCGCCGTAGCCGGAAAGGCTCCTCAGTTCGGTCCGCTTGTAGCGAAAGCTCAGCCCGCGCTGCTTATTCCGTCCATTATAGCTATTATACTCATTGTGGTGTCTATTTTCCTTTACAAGAAAATGCCTCTGCAAAAATCGCTTGTAGCACTCTCCGGACTTGTCGTTACTGCCACCGCATGTGTAGTGGTGTATATGCTCACCAGATCATACGTTGACGTTACAGCTGTTGCCGGCGACGTCACTATCAAGCCTCTCTGGGGACTTTCAGGCGCACTGCTCATAGCCGCACTTGTAGCCCTTGTCGCCGCACACCGCTGCATATCGTCTGACCAGCGTCTGCTCCGCAGCTACGACCGCCTGCGCTGATCCATTACGGATAGATAAAAATACAACTTCGGAGTCTGTAAGGTGATTGAATCACCCATACAGACTCCGAAGCCGTTTTTATATCTGACAGTTAAATTTCTGTCAATTGCCCAAAAGTGCTTTCACGGCCGCTTCGAGCTGAGCGTCACGGCCTGCCAGTTCGTCGGCCGGATTGTTGTACACTTCAATATCCGGATTGAGCTGCTGATTTTCAAGCACATTGCCATTAAGATCCACACATGTGACCTGAGGGATGCCGAATACCAGCGACGGATCAATCTGAGTTTCCCACCACACGGCAGTCATGGTTCCGGGTACCGGAGCACCTACAAGCTTGCCTATCTTGAGTGTCTTATATGTATATGGCGATCCGTGTGCATCGCTGTAGTTTCCTTCGTTGACAAGCATTACTGAAGGTTTTGTCCACTGCGAGAATGGCTCTGAACCGATATATTGTCCACGAGGCTTGAAGTCGACATAGCGATGTCCGCTAAGAAGCTGAGCGAGGTCATTGTGAAGCCATCCGCCGCCATTCCAGCGCGTATCCACCACTACGGCGTCAGCATTACGGTATTTGCCGAGAAGACGTTCGTATACAGCGCGGAAACTTGGGGAATCCATGCCCTGCACATGCACGTAGGCCACTCTGCCTCCGGAAATAGAGTCGACATAGGCTTCATTGCGCTCTACCCAACGCGTGTAAAGCAGATCGTTGAACTTACCCATTGAAATCGGTTTCACAATTACAGTGTCGCGTTTCCCACCGGCACGTAATATCTCTACAAGAGTCTTGCGGCCGGCTTTGCCTTCGAGCAGAGGATAATAGTCCTTACCGGCCTCAATTAGTCGGCCATCTATCGACAGGATTATATCGCCGGGACGCACATTGGCTTTCTTAGTGCCAAGCGGAGATCCGCCCACGACTTCTGTCACCCTGAGACCGTCGCCGGTGAAAGCCTGGTCATAGAATGCTCCGAGACTTGCCGTGGAAAGACGGGCAGAACTACCACTGTATTTCGAACCTGTATGAGAAGCATTGAGTTCTCCGAGAATTTCACTGAGAAGAATTGAAAAGTCCTCGCCATTGTTAATATACGGAAGAAATTCGCGGTAATGTTTGCCATAATAAGTCCAATCCACACCATGAATATCCACATCATAAAATTTGTCGGAAACCTGACGGAGCATGTGGTCATATATATACTCACGTTCAGCCGCAGAACTGCGGTCGTAGGGGGCATCAAACTCTATCGGTTCGGCCGAGCCCTTGGCGAGATTTACTTTCTGCATGCCTTTGCCGCTTATCACAAACAGATTATCGCCCTTGGCATCAGATACCAGTGAGCCGAAAACACCCTTTACGAGAACCTTCGATTTATCATTGCGAAGATCGCGCTCATACAAGTTGACACCCCCCTCTGTGGCACCGGCCGTGTAATAGAGCTTGTCGCCCTTGGGCGACAGGAAATAATCGCCTATCATAGCACTTGCGACGGTGAGACGCACCATGCGGTGACGACGGTTGTCGAAGTCAAGGTCAATAACCTTTTTCGGTTCTTTGGCAGTTTTTTTCTTATCCTTTTTCTTGTCTTTACCCTCCTTGTCATCTGACTTTTTCTTCTCTTTCTCGGCTTCTTCACGCATAGCGGCCTCCTCTTCGGTAGAGTTCAGTTCATCCCAAGCTTCGGAATCGAGAGCCATAAGCACAATATCTGACTGATTGCCCCACGATCCGTGGCTCTTCATACCGTAACGTCCGGTTTCATAAGTCACGGCACGACCGCCGAGAGCCCATTTGGAATTACCGTCGGAATAACCGCTTTCTGTAAGATCCACAACTATTGAACCATCGGCTTTGACAGCCGCAACGTCAAGGTTGTTCCAGCCGCCATCACCTATATAACTGATAAGAATCCATTCACTGTCGGGACTCCAACGGAAAGGTATGTCTCCGTCTGTATATGAATAGTTATATTTGCCGTCAAGCACTGTGCTGACAGCCTTGCTCTTTAGATCAATCACACGCAAAGTAGTGCGATCCTCCAGAAATGCCACTTTTTTACCGTCGGGCGAAAACGATGGCTGCTGGGCTACCCCATTACCCTTATATAGTGGTTTCTCAACTATCTCGGTAGCGTATGCAAAACGTTTTTCTGCAGGATTTTTGATTTCCGCAGTGAAAAGCTGCCACTGACCGTCGCGGTCTGAATCATAAACAAGCATACGGCCATCAGGCGAAAAGGAGACTACGCGTTCCTGAGCTGAAGTGTTGGTAATACGGCGGGTAGTTTTGTATTTAGTGTCGGTAACATAGACCTCTCCTCTTAATACAAATGCAACCTCCTTGCCGTCGGGCGACACAGCCATGTGCGTGGCTCGGCCTCTTTCAAACGACTTTATGGCATCACGGACATACTGGTCAGAGTTGATGATCACATTCAGTTTACGTGGCTGTTCTCCCTCTCGAAGAGTATAGATATCACCGTCCCAGCTAAATGCCATCAGACCGTCGCGTGACGCAGACAGACTGCGAACAGGATGACGCTCGAATGCAGTGAGTTGTACAGGTTTGCCATTCCGAGCTCCGGAGTAGACATTAAGTGTTCCTGACTGTTCGCTGAGATAATAGTATCCGTTGCCATCGGCTTTCCACACAGGATTGAGATCATGGCCGTTGAAATCGGTAAGTTTCGTGTACTTGCCGTTTTCAATAAGCCATATATCGGATGTACCCGACGAGCGTTCATGCTTACGATATATATTTTCAAGTCCTTTTTTGTCTTCATATAGCATGCGTCCGTCCTGTGACACCGACACTGCACCCATAGGCATTGACAGATATAGCTGGGGGCGAGCATACGGGGTGGTGATGTCTACCGAATAAGTACGCGTCAGGCGAGAAGGATGTCGAGTTGTCTCACGCGACGGGCCTTCTGATGTAGAATAGATGACTGTCGACGGATCGATAAACGCCAGAGGTTTTTCCGAACCTGAGGATGTAGTGATACGCCGTGGAGTACCTCCTTTTGCATCCACTGCGTAAATGTCGTGGCTTCCCTCTCGGTCAGAGGTGAATACAATTGTTTTGGAGTCGGGACTCCACACAGGAGCGGTGTCGTATGCGCTTCCTGCTGTAAGCTGAAAAGCTTTTCCACCTGTAGATGGGATTGTAAATATGTCGCCCTTGTATGTAAAGGCGATAGTTGAGCCATCGGGTGAAATGGCTGTGTTTCTAAGCCATCGCGGACTGTCGGCAGACGCAGAAGCTGCTGCTACGGTCAATGCGGCACAGATCAAAATGTGTCTCATGCAAAAATGTTTGTGATAAATTCCTGTTATTACTGATTTAATTACTTTACAAAATAGCGTACCGCCTACTCCCTGTAATAGATGCGCTTGACTCTCGATGACACAGATGTGAGCACCTCATAAGGTATCGTATCGAGAGTGTCGGCAAGTTCCTGCACAGGAATATTGTCGCCGAATATCTCAACTCGGTCACCTACCGAACATTCCACGCCTGTAACGTCGATCATACACGCATCCATACACACATTTCCTATTGACGGACAACGCACGCCATTTACGAGCACACGCATGCCTCCATTGCCGAGATGCCTGTTAATGCCGTCGGCATAGCCCACCGGGATTGTAGCGACACGACCGGCCTTTTCCAACACGCCGCGTCGGTTGTAACCGATAGTAGTCCCGGCCGGCCAACTCTTTATAGATATAATGGTGGTGGTAAGCGACGACACTTGACGCAGACCGCTTTGCGAACCATCGTTCATCGTTGGTATACCATAGAGGCATATTCCAAGTCTGACAAGATCGTATTGTCGCTCCGGGAACCGGCTTATACCGGTAGAGTTTAGTACATGTCGCATTATGTGATAGCGGAATCCCGACTGTAACCTCTCGCTACAGCGATCAAACATGGCAAACTGCTGCATGGTGTAGTCATCCATTTCCGGACAATCGGCAGCTGCCAGATGACTGAATACCGACGACGGGCGTATTACCCTTTGGCGACGAAGTATATCGGTCACTTCATCGATATCCTGCTCCAGAAAACCAAGGCGATGCATACCGGTATCCAGTTTTATGTGCACGGGATAGTCTGTCACGCCATATTTTTCACCCTCGCGTATTATCTCGTTAAGAATATCAAAGCTATATATTTCCGGTTCAAGATTGTAGGCAAACATGGTGCGATAATTGACCACCTTCGGATTAAGCACCATTATAGGCATAGTGATGCCTGCGCGACGCAGATCCACACCCTCATCAAGCACCGCGACTGCAAGATAAGATGCACCCTGCGACTGCAATGTTTTGGCCAGTTCATACGATCCGGCACCATATCCCGATGCTTTAACCATGCACACCACACCTGTTGTCGGGTGCACCATTGATCGGAAAAGATTGAAATTATGCACAATGGCGTCAAGGTTAACCTCAAGTACCGTCTCATGCTGACGGGCCTCAAGCATATCCACTATACGGTCGAAATGAAATTGCGGAGCACCCTTCACGAGTATCAGTTCGCTGTCAAAATCTCCGGTCGATACCGATGCCAGAAAAGTGTCTGTATCCGAATAAAAATTTGAATCAGCACCAAAATATCGGCTATGACGCATAAACTCCTCGCCTATGCCTATGAGCCTGTCCACACGACGGTGACGGAGCATCTCGGCCACAGCCTGATACAAGCGGTCGCCTGAAAGCGTTTCATGCATCACATCACTAAGTATCAACGTAGTGCTACGGCCTTCAGTCATACGTCGACCCATAAAGTCTATGGCCGGAGCAAGCGAATGCAGATCTGAAGTATATGAGTCCTGAATTATCATGCAGTCGTTCACGCCCTCTATCACATTGAGCCTTGTGCCGACCTTGGTCAATGCCGACATCCGTGCGGCGATCTCCTCATGCGGCCTGTTGAGATACAGCATTAGAGCCAGACAATGTATGGCATTCTCCACATGCTGTCTGGACGTAAACGGTATGCTGAACTCCCCTTTTTGCTGTAGATATACATATGAAATATGCGTCATCGATCCTACAGACTCGACCGACGAGATATACAGCGGAGCACCAACATCCTCCATTGACCACCATAGTTCAGTAGCATGCATACAGCGTGTAGCCACCGCTTTACTTATCAACTTATCATCGCCGCAATAGATCACACAGCCACACTCCCGCATCAACTCCACTTTTTCATTGCATTTCTGTTCCATGGTGCGGAACCCGTCGTCGTGTTCGTGACTTATATTGGTGATTATGCCTACATTCGGGCGTATTATATTCTGAAGGGCATCCATCTCGCCTCGACGCGACACACCTGCCTCGATTATAGCCAACTGCGTATGATCGTTGATCTCCCACAAAGACAAAGGCACACCGATCTGCGAATTATAACTGCGCGGACTCCGCACTATGTTATAATCGGCCGACAACAATTGATAGAGCCACTCCTTCACAGTAGTCTTCCCACGGCTGCCGGTGATACCCACAACCGTACCATGAAACTGCTGTCTGTGATATCCCGCTATAGCATGCAAGGCCGCTGTCACATCTGGTACCACAAAAAAAGCAGCATTACAAGCCTCCGACGCGACGTCCTCCGGAATTCTGGATACACAGAACATACGTACCCCACGGTCATATAGATCCTTTATATACCGATGTCCGTCGTTGTTAGAAGTTGTGATTGCAAAAAACATCGTACGTTCCGGATAACCCAGCGAACGGCTGTCGGTAAGCAATACATCGGCCCTGAGATCCGAACAGTTTATATCTCCAGATATTTTAAGTATTGATTTTATTTCATCAACAGTATATGACATAATTATATTAGATTTATTACATTGGCAAGATATGGATATTGCTCTGTCAGATCAACGCGCATACGCTCCGTGTCCATTCGAAATTTTTCCACGCCGGCAGTATCATCGGTAAGAGGGCGATGCTGAGTGCGAAGCCAGTAACGCCTGCACTTCATTGCAGCCTCCACAGATCCGGATGAAAAATAAGTCTGCATGAACAGATCATAGATGTAATCTATAGCCACATCCGACGGATGAACCATGTCGGCGGCATAGAAACGGTAGTCGCGCAGATCATCCATCATTATCTCATACGACGGAAAATACATCACTGACTCACAACTTCGGCACACATTGTCCACTGCAAGCAGCAACGTGGCCTTACTGAGCTGATTGCCATGCGCGCCATCGGCCAGATGGCGTATCGGGCTTACGGTAAATATTACTTTTATATCCTTG
>CAJTQH010000013.1:0-26158 GCA_910578305.1 uncultured Muribaculaceae bacterium | reverse complement strand
GGATGTTATCGTGCTGGACCCCATGCTGGCCACCGGCGGCTCCGCCTCCGCCGCAATCACCTTTATCAAGGGCTACGGCTGCAAGCATATCAACAATGTCTGTGAGAGCAGCAGTTGCTTCGTCTACAGTAAGAATGCTCCGCGTGAAATGCGACAATGGAAACTTATGGCAGTTAGCCACTACATCACCCGTCGAAGCAAGCCTGTACACCCATGCCGTTCCGAGAGTTACTATCACGGCCTTCACTCTACGGAGAAAATTTCCTGCCGACTCTATCCGGCTGTTCACAACGTCCACCACCTTATGAGGATCAGTAGACGACAGCGACGAATGACACAAGAAACAATGATACAACCGTCCGTTGCTCACCAACTCGCGTTCATCTATGAAAGATCCGGTCAAAAAACGCTCCAGAACCATCTTTATGCTCTCTGGATTATAGAGTGTGCCAAACGGATTGACCATTACCGGAAACAATGACCGGCGCATACGTTCGCCGATATTGTCTGAAAAACATGAGCCGAGCAGCATCACAGGCGAACTATGACTCAACATACCCCGACAGTCAAGCGGTCTGACAGTAGTGCGAAACTCCATAACTATATGCCAACTATACGATTGTTTAATACATGCGGTAGTCCACCGACAGCACATTGAATTCCGTGCGTCGGTTGACCTGATCGGCTGCCTCGCGGTCAGCTTCTTCAGGCAGAGCCAGAATATACTCTTCGGTCAGTACATCGCCTTCCTTGAACTGAGGATACATGCGTGCCACACGTTTTGTCACAGTCTTCGGACGCGACTTGCCGTAGCCCTGATATTGCAATCTGTCAGCAGAGATTCCCGCCTCTATAAGATAATCTATCACCGACTTGGCACGCCGACGCGACAGATCTATGTTATATTCCTCCGAACCCACTCGATCTGTATGAGAAGCCATTTCTATAGTTATGTTCGGATTGTCGCGCAGCAATTGTGCCAATTCATCAAGAGCTTCTTTTGATTCAGGACGCAATGTGGCACGGTCAAAATCATAAAATATATTTTCAACTATATTTGGCTTACTGAGTGATGCCAGCATAAAATCCACACCATACTCCGCATCGATCTCTGCCGTATCTGTGGTGAATTCCTGCCTTGCATTCAGATATCCTTTGGCTCCGGCAAGCATGGCATAGCTGACACCACGCTTGAGAGAAAAGCTGAACGAACCATCGGCTCTTGTAGCCGTTCGCTGATTAGATCCGTCGTTGCCCACGATCCTCACCACTGCACCGGCTATTGGCTCTTCATCAAGATCCGTCACCCATCCGGCAAGAGTAATTTTCAGATCAGGTAACTCAAATGAAAACAGATGGTCATAACCTCGATTGTCGCCACGGTTGGAGCTGAAATATCCACGTGGATTTGGCGCATTCTCATAAGTAATACCGAAATCATCGGCCGACGAATTGAGCGGTACGCCCATATTGGTCACCGTCCATCGTCCCGACGGCTGAAGTTCAGCACGGAACAAGTCAAGACCTCCGAGCCCGGGATGACCATCAGATGAAAATATCATCACACTGTCAGTAAGCATGTATGGAAACACCTCGTCGCCAGACGTATTTATATCCTCGCCCAAGTTCTCAAGCGAGCCCACAGGCTCTTTCAGATTGATACGCCATATATCCTTACCTCCCAGTCCGGGCATATCACTGGTAAAATACAGATACTCTCCCGAAGGCGACACAGCCGGATGTCCGTAGCTCGACAGCGTGTCGGCTGTGATGTCATATTTTACCGGAGTTCTCCATTGGGCATCGCTCCGCATGGAAGTGTATATCTCCACACCCGTATTACGGTCAGGCGCACGGCGTGCCTTTGTCAGATACATAGTGGATCCATCTGGTGTAAACGATATTATACCTTCGTCCATCTCTGAGTTCAGATCACCTTCCACCGGCTCCGGACGCAACCACTTGCCCTGCTCGTCCTTGCGCACCATCCAGATATCGCTCTTTTTCATGCCGGTTATCTCGCTTCGTGCATTGCCCTGCACTTTTTCATTGGTAGTGGCAAAATAAAGTATATCGCCGTTGAACATCGGCGCGAAATCCGACCGACGTGAATTGAATGCCTTGGCATTACGCACCACATAGCGCGTAGGATTATCTTTCAACGCCTTTGCCATACGCGCTCCCTCAAGCCCGTTTCTGGCGGTTTCCGACTGAGGCGACTGCATGAGATACTGCTCGTAGGCTGTGATAGCCTGAGCATACTTACCGTCGGCATGGAGCATCTGGGCAAGATACAACTGAGCCAACGAATCGGGATAACCGAAGCGCATGGCATTCTGATAAGCTGCCGATGCCTGAGCATACTGATTGAGCTTCTGGTGCGCACGAGCCATCTTGAATGCCACCTCTCCGCGCAACGGACGCTCACTCTTCTTTGTGAGCTTATTGTATACTTTGCGGTAGGTCTTAGAGGCATCATAATATTCGCCACGAGCCATCTGCTCGTCAGCAGTGGCAAGCTTGGGGCCGCGGCAGGATGTAGCTGCCACACAAGCTATCAGAGACATGATAAGTAATATACGTTTCATATTTATATATAACGTTACTCATGAGCAATTATTATCATTTATCAATCTCACCGGCCCGACAAAACGTCATCAACCGACTGACATAAACGCAAACAGGCCCGGCTTGTATGCCAGACCTGTAAGCGTTTTGCTATATGCTTGTTGCTTAGCCCGGAATGATAGCTTCGCTGGGGCATACTTCTGCACAAGAACCGCACTCGATGCAAGTGTCGGGATCAATGTGATAGATATCGCCTTCTGAGATAGCTTCTACGGGGCAAACGGGAAGACAAGTTCCACAAGCAACGCATTTGTCAGTGATTACGTAAGCCATAGTTTTGTTTGATTTTTTAGATAATATAACGAATGAACTGTTTACGGATGCAAAAGTAAGAAGATTTCATAAATTACCAATACTTAGCGACCGAAAAAGTTATGAAATTTATTTTATTCAACTCTTCACCGTCTTCACCAATTCCATACCGCGTGTTATGGCCTCGCGGTTTGCGGGAAGCAGATGATGATGACGTTCCGGAAGAGTCTTTTTAAGACCTGTCATAACCGACTCTATACTAACCACAGGATTGACTTTCAGCAATGCTCCAAGTATGATCATATTGTAGCTCTTGGAACTTTTAAGTTCGAAAGCGGCCTCCATAGCTTCCACCGGATACACGTTTATGTCGGTACGTGTCGGCGGTCGGTGTATGCCATATGGATCATAAATGAGTGTGCCTCCCGGCTTCACCTTTGACTCGAACTTATCAAGACTCTGCTGGTTAAGTATCACTGCTGTATCATAACTATCGAGTACGGGCGAACTTATCGCTTTGTCCGACAGCACCACTGTGACATTGGCGGTACCACCACGCTGCTCCGGACCATACGAAGGCATCCATGTAACTTCAAGATTATCTATCAGTCCGGCATATGCCAGTATCTTGCCCATTGACAGCACTCCCTGGCCGCCAAATCCGGCTGCTATTATTTCCTGTTTCATTTCTCTACGGTGTTTTTTAGATCGCCCAACGGATAAGCCGGGAACATGTTGTCTACCATCCATTCATTTGCTTTGGCAGGAGTCATCTTCCAGCCGCTGTTGCATGTGCTCACAACCTCTACAACAGAAGTACCGAGCCCCTTGAGTGAATTTTCAAATGCCTGACGTATGGCAGCCTTGGCTTTACGCACGGCTGCCGGATTGTGCACGGCCTGACGTGTCACATAACAAGTCCCGTCGAGTTGCGCCAGCAGATTGCTTATCTTCAGCGGATATCCGTTAAGATCCACACGACGGCCATAGGGTGTGGTGGCTGTCTTTTGGCCTTCAAGCGTGGTCGGAGCCATCTGACCTCCGGTCATACCATATATAGCATTATTTATGAATATGATCGCTATGTTCTCACCTCGGTTGGCGGCATGTATGGTCTCGGCTGTGCCTATAGCAGCGAGGTCTCCGTCACCTTGATATGTAAATACAAGCGCATCGGTATTCAGACGCTTAGCTCCGGTAGCCACCGCCGGCGCGCGCCCGTGAGCAGCCTCAATCCAGTCGATATCTATGTAAGAGTATGCAAATACAGCGCATCCTACCGGTGCTACGCCTATAGCATTGTCTTCCATGCCCATCTCCTTTATCACCTCGGCCACAAGTTTATGAACTACACCATGCGAGCATCCCGGACAATAATGCATAGGAGTATCATTAAGAAGTTCAGGCTTTGTATATACCTTTGTGCCTTTTTGTTTTATTTCTTCAGGTGTCATGATCTTAATCTGTTGAATGAGTTACTGTGCTTCTGGAAACTTCTGCAAGAAAGCATCCATCACCTCCTGCGGGTTTGGAACTATACCACCCATGCGTCCGTAGTGATACACCGGCACACGTCCTTCGGCTGCCAGACGTACGTCTTCAACCATTTGTCCGGCATTAAGCTCAACCACCATCATGCCTTTTACCTTGCGTGAATATCCGGCAAGCACTTTGGTAGGGAATGGCCACAACGTTATAGGGCGTATCAGACCGACCTTTACACCCGCCTCTCTGGCATCTTCTATCGCTTTAAGACAGATACGTGCTATTGAGCCGAACGCAACGAATATATATTCGGCATCTTCGGTATAATACTCCTGATAGCGCACTTCGTTTTCCTCTATCTGGCGGTATGTCCGTTGGTAACGCTCATTGTTTACCTCCATTTTCGCACTATCAAGTTCCAGAGTCGTCAGCACATTGGGCTTGCGTTTACCGGCATGTCCTGTCACAGCCCACGGACACTGTTCTGCAATCTGCTCTGGAGTGCGTCGCGGACGTGCTTCGGGAAGCACGACTTTCTCCATCATCTGCCCCACGATACCGTCGGCAAGAAGCATGGCCGGAGTGCGGTATTTGAAAGCAAGATCAAATCCCAGTCCTACAAAATCGGCCATCTCCTGTACTGTCGAGGGAGCAAGCACTATATAGTGATAGTCGCCGTGACCACCACCTTTCACTGCCTGAAAATAGTCGCTCTGCGACGGCTGTATTGTGCCAAGTCCCGGACCTCCGCGCATTACGTTGACCACTAATGCCGGAAGTTCTCCGGCTGCTATGTACGACAAGCCCTCCTGCATAAGGCTTATACCGGGACTTGACGAAGAAGTCATCACGGCTTTGCCGGTAGATGCACCTCCATAAACCATATTTATCGATGCGACTTCACTCTCAGCCTGAAGCACCACCATTCCTGTGGTTTCCCACGGCATAAGAGCCTCAAGAGTTTCAAGCACCTCACTCTGAGGGGTTATCGGATAACCGAAATATCCATCGGCTCCGTATCGTATGGCGGCATGGGCTATAGCCTCATTGCCTTTCATCAGTCTTACTTCATCTTTCATAATGCCATGAAATTATTTTTCAACCATCCGCCACACTTCTATGCATCCGTCGGGACACACAAGCGCACACGAGGCGCAGCCTATGCAACTGTCGGGATTCAGAGCGTATGCAAAATGATATCCTCGGTTATTAACTTCCTTTGGTTGAAGGCTCAGAACTTCTGTGGGACATGCCACAACACAGAGGTCGCACCCCTTGCATCGCTCTTCGTTGATCTCCACAGTTCCTATTACTTTTGCCATGAATATATATTTTATCAGTTTCGTATCACAAAAATAATGAAATATCTCACATGTCAATAGATTTTAACACTTGCTTAACTTATGGCACATTACCGAACAAAATGTGCCATACCCCATCATATTCGCAGTTGAGACACTCTCACTTTTTTACCTTTCAACTTCACTCCTGCTATAGCCTCAAGTATCTCATTTACTTTTGCCCGTGGCACTGCCGCAAGCGCATTATGGTCACGCACAGATATCCTACCGATATCTGTAGCTTGAACCGGGCTGTTTGAAACCAAGAATCCCACTATATCGCCTCGAGATATTTTCTCTTTCTTGCCGGAACTGAAATACAGAGTGGCCACATCCGAACGCATCGGACGACAAGGCGAATCAACAGGCACATATTCACGGTCAAATTCTATATATTCAGGCAACGAGTCGGATTCCGACACTATATCATACACCGTTCCGGAAGCATCAACTCGGGCTGTACGGCCATTGCGGTGAGTCCAAGCGTGCTCCGATGTAGGCTGATGGTAATGTATCACATTGTCCACACCCTCAATATCAAGACCGCGTGAGGCAAGATCGGTGGCGACAAGTATCGGAGTGGTACCATTGGCAAACAAGTCGATGGCAGTCGTTCTCAGTTCCTGATCGAGCGCTCCATGATATAGCCCGCAATCGATCTTCTCAGATCTGAGACGTTTATACACACGCTCGGCACTCTCACGGTGATTCACAAACACTATCGTGCGTGTGCCGTCGGCAAACGTACGCAGCAGATTACATAATGTGTCGAGTTTGTCCGGATTATAGCTCGGCACTCTAACCACCTGCATACGACCGCGAGGATCATCTTTTACTGCCGGACATATCACTTCGGCTTGTTGCATCGGCAGATACGGCGGCATCACGGCAAGCCGTGTGGCTGATGTAAGTACAATATCTCCACACTGGCCTATGCGTCCGATAATACGCTTCATCTCTCCCTCAAACCCCAGTTCAAGCGATTTGTCGTATTCGTCAAGCACCATCACTTCGAGACCGTGCATATCCAGATGTCTGCGCTGCATGTGGTCAAGCATGCGTCCGGGAGTAGCCACTATGATATCGGGGATAGGGTTCAGTGAATTTTTTTCATCGACCATCGAATGTCCGCCATAGAGAGCCACTGTCTTATATCCTGTAGCGATCTGACGGAGTACGCCGGCAATCTGAACCACAAGTTCACGCGACGGAGCCAACACAAGAGCCAGCACACGCCCCTGCCCTCCCGGTGATAAAGCACGCAGCATGCGGCAAGCAAAGGCCAATGTCTTTCCGGATCCGGTAGGTGCTATGAGCACTACCCGATGTGAATCCGTATGCAGCATCTGCTGCTGCATACGATTGAGCGCTTCTATCCCGAGACGGGACTTTATGTTGTATATGATGTTTTCTGATTGCATTGTATTGAATTTCGGTTTGAACACAAAGATAATACAATAAGCGCGTAAACAATGTTTCTCCGACACAAAAAAATTCATGCCCCGGATCAAACCGGAGCATGATACATCATATTTTATATTACGGAAAATGTCTGTCAGCCGAACTTGCTTATCTTCCGAAGCTGCGGCTCATTTATTATACGGATCTGCCGGCCGTCCACTACTATGAGTTTTTCATTGACAAATGCCGTAAGGGTGCGTATGGCATTGGATGTGGTCATATTCGACAAATTAGCCAGATCCTCTCGGCTCATGTATACTCTCAGTGTCACACCGTCAAGTTCAAGTCCGTAATGGTCTATAAGCACTATCAATGCCTCTGCCAGACGCCCGCGAATGTGTTTTTGAGTCAGATTGACTATACGTGTGTCCGAACTGCCGAGATTGCGCGAAAGTTCATGTATGAAATACCATGCTACGTCACGGTTTCCGTCGATAAGATGCTTCACCACACTCATAGGAAACGTACCCACCACCGATGCCTCCATGGCAGCGGCCGTGTGTACATACAGTTCACGGGCAAAATACGCACGGTAACCGAAATATTGTACCGGGCTTATCAGACGTAATATCTGCTGACGTCCGCCCACTCCGTCCTTATAAAGTTTGGCCTTGCCTTTAAGAAGACACCACAGAAACTCCGGTTCTTCATGTTCGGCATATATGATCTGATTCTTTTTATAATGGTGAAGAGTGAAGTTGTCGGTAATAAGACGTTTTTCATCACCGGAAAGTATGGTCCACATTTCCGACATGTCCTCGCTCATCACTTTTTCCAGTGCTTCTTTTATCATCTGCTACCGTGGTTAGTTTTATACCTATTGTAAAGTAATTTTATACAACATTGTTGTACAACACCCCACAAAGTTACAAATTAAAATGTAATTTTCAATACCGACAGGCATTTTGACAGAAAAAAGCCGGAAACGACACGCACATTGCTGCCATTTCCGGACATAACGCAGTATTATTCTGTTAATTCACTCCATTATAAAACTCCAGTATGCGCATGCGGAGCAGTGTCTCATATTTGGCCTGCACTGCCTCCGACACAGCTTTAATGTATGACGTCTTGGCTTGCTCAAATTCCGTGGCGTTGGCACGGCCGTAATTGTACTTTTCCTGCATGGCATCAAGAGCGTCTTTGGCTGCTTTTACAGCCACATCGCCGGCACGACGCTTCGACTGTGCGGCCACAGCCTGATAATAAGCCTGCTGTATTGCCTTAAACAAAGCCGACCGGGTGTCTTCATACTGCAACCTGGCATTGACAAGTTGCAAGCGCGCCTTGCGCTCTGAATTGCGAGTGGTGAAAGCATCGAATATCGGTATCGACAATGTAAATCCGAGCGACTTGTTGAAATTGTCACGCATCTGCCGGTGAAACGAATCATTGTCTATCCCTGATATATTGTAATAGCTGCTACCTAATCCGACATTGAACGACAGACGTGGCAGATAGCCGCTCTTGGCAAGAGATATGTTTTTATCGGCAGCGGCAATTGACAGCATGGATGCTTTTATGGCATGATTGTTTCGCAGCGCGTTTTCATATACTGTCTGCGCATCGGGCAATATCGTCTGTGTGTCAGAGAGAGGCATGATGTCGAATCCGTTCACATCATCGAGCTGAAGCAGCTGAGCCAACTCCACAAGCGCAAGCTGACGATCGTTGAGAGTGGTCACTGCCGTAAGTTCATCCTGGGCAAGCTGCGAACGAGCCTGTGTAAGATCCAGTTCCGGTATCTTACCAGCTTCAAGCAATATTTCTCTGCGGTCAAGTTCCACTTTCGACATCCTTACCTGCTCAAGAGCCACTCCATGTAGTTCTGCACAGTAAAGCACCTGAAGATACTGGGCTATTACCCGCAGCGTCACATCGTCTTTGGCTGCTTCGGCATTTTCCAGAACCGATCTCATATTGGCCTTGGCATAGTCAAGACGACGTTTGGCCGAGAGCCCCTGAAATATCGGCAACGACAGATTTACACTCCAGCCCAACTGCGATGTATTGCGATCAGCATAAGTATTGTCAGAAGTCAATCCACGTCCGAAATTGAATGTCTGGGACACACCTGCATCAAGTTGTGGCAGAAATCGGTCTTTCGCTTCAACTACATCAAGTTCGGCCGATGTGCTCTCTATATTACGTGTCCTGACGATTATATTGTGCTTTATCGCATGGTTTATACAACTGTCAAGGCTCCATGGCGCAGACGATGCAGCAGGGCCGATCATCACTGCCACTGCCATTATTATAATGATTTTACGTATCATATTCCGATTTCTTTGTTTTCTTATTATCATCAATTCTTTATTTCGGCAGCTCTGATAACGGACGTAGAATCTATTCCCGATTTAACCTCTATGTTTATGCCGTCGCTCAAACCTGTATGCACAGGAACCCGTCTATACACTCGTTCGGGTATTGTATCGACAAGCAGATACACAAATGTTGAGTCGCCAGAAAATTCCACTACACTCTCCGGTATCTGAAGTACTCGCTCTGTACGCTTGAGAGCCACCACTGCATTCGCACTATAACCGGCGCGCAACTTCACAGTGGAATCTGGCGTAATGGCAGCCTTGATTTCAAACGTATTGGCTCCGTTGACATCAGTTCCCTTGGGCGATATATATTCTATTGTAGCTTCAGATTCATAGTCGGGCAATGCACCTACTGTTATGGTCACCGGCATACCTGTCGACAGCGCCCCCACCTCAGTCTCGTCGGCCGAACCTTTGAATATAAGATTATTCATATCCGCAACGGTGGCTATCGTGGTACCGTCATTGAACGTATTGGCCTGTATCACCGACGTACCCACCTTCACAGGCACATCAAGCACAAGCCCGGTTATCGTGGCACGTACCTGTGTATTGGCCTCCGAAGCATTATAGCGCGATACCCCTTGCTTCACTATATTCACAGCATCCCGGGCAGATGACAACTCTTCGGCAGCCTTATCAAACGCAGCCTTGCTGTTTTCATACTCCTCGCGCGATATCACACGCTTCTCATACAACATCTCATTGCGTTCATGCTTCAGACGAGCATCGTCAAAAGCTATCATGGCCACATTCACGCGTCCTTCAGCACTCGATAACTGCGATGCCTCAGGTATTACCTTTATCACAGCTATAACATCGCCCTCTTTCACCATATCACCGGGTTCGACATTTATTTGTGTCACGATACCGGATATCTGCGGTTTAATCTGAATTTCATCACGAGGCTCAATCTTTCCGGTAAGAACTGTGGTACGCTCTATCACACCCATCGTCGGCTTCAACGTCTCATAACTGGATTGTTTCGGCTGTGAGTTGAGATACAGAAACACAAATGTGCCCACAAACAACAGAGATATGACCAGCCAAAGCATAATGCGAAATACTTTTTTCATACTTAAATATTGTAGTAATTTTATATTAATTTCAATTATTATCTATCATTAAGCGCCTCTATTGGCTTTATACGCATGGCCTTCACCGCCGGAATTATGCCGGCAGCCGTACCGAGAATCAGGAATACCGCCATTATACCGATAGCCGCACGGAATGTAAGCTGAAAATGCGCCGACCCCACAGACGGATCATAAGTCATATTGTCGGCCAGTTCAAGAACCCCGGCAGCAAAGCATATTCCGGCCACTCCGGCTATGGCCGTGAGTACCATGCTTTCCGACAATATCTGCAATATTATGTCGCGTGGTTTGGCACCTATAGCCCGACGTATACCTATTTCCTGTGTACGTTCTTTCACTATTATCCACATTATATTGCCTATGCCTATTATTCCGGCAAGCAGCGTCCCTACCCCCACAAATATGGCAAGCAGGCTGATCCCGAGAAACAGATTGTCAACCATACTGAACACTTCGGAGAAATCCATAAAATGCAGAGCTCCTTCATCCGTAGGATCTATCGGATGATTCATATATGCTATCTTACGCACCGTAGGCTCTATATCTTTAGGGCTATGTCCGGGCTTTGCCGTATAGACAAACGCACCAACTTCATTGCCTAAATGATAGGCCTGACGCATAATATCATTCGGTATAAGCACCGAATTGTCGAGTTTTCCCCCGAGCGATGCTTCAGATGTCTGACTCACCACTCCTACCACAAGAAAGTACATCTTGTTGATCTCGATATATTTCCCGATAGGTGACTCCGAGCCGAAAAGTTCATCAGAAACATTCTTGCCCACAACAGCCGCCTTACGCATATGCACCACATCGCTGTGATTAAGCACTCGACCCTCATTCACCACCGGAAGCAATATTTTAAAATAATCGCTCTCCACACCTTGTATCTGAGCAGCCGATGACTTTGTACCATATTTCACCGAACCGCCCGTATTACACAACATCGTCGACAGATCTATGTATGGGTTCGAACGCCTCACCTGCTCTAAGTCCTGAACCTCAAGCATCCACGAGCGACCTTTGTTGAATCCCTTATATGACTTGGTTGTTCGCTGGGTGAAGCATCCGCCCATATTAGTCGCAAAACCATCGAAATTCCGCTTCATCATGCCTTTAAGACCTTCGGCACCACCCATAAGCATAGCAAGCATTGCTGTGCCCCAGAAAATACCGAACGCAGTAAGAAACGTTCTTGTCTTATTACGCGACAAAGTCGCTCCTATCTCTCGCCAGTTTTCTATATCAAATATCTTGAATATCATACACCTCATCATTTTGCTCTATTCATACCGCAATGCCTCTACCGGGCGTACCCATGTGGCCTTGATCGCCGGAAACAGACCTGCAAGCGCTCCGGCAACGACAAGCACTACCGTCACATTTAGAGCCGTCGAAAGATCCACTGTCGGATTTTCCAGAAAATCCACATTCTCAGTCAGTTTCGACATCACAACCGTCACTGCTGTGCCAAACACTACCCCAACATAACCGAATATAGTGGTTATCGCCACACTTTCAGCCACAATCTGTAGCAATATCGAACGCGGTTTGGCACCAATGGCACGGCGTATGCCGATCTCGTGAGTGCGCTCACGCACAGACACAAACATTATATTACTCACGCCTACTATACCCGAAAGCATTGTGAGCAGACCTATGATCCATACAGCAGTCGACAAGATATCGTTAGCCTGAATATTACGCAGATAGCTGTTGAACCGGTTCCATATATGCACCGCCCCATTATCTTCGACAGCAAACTCATGCGATCCGGCCAAAGCCTTGCGTACCGACTGCTCAGCTGCCGTTCCGTCGGCCTCTGTATGCACATTTTTTATATTAACGAACAATTCAGAAACATTGCCATCATTTCCAGTTACAACCATTGCCGTGGTAAAAGGTATGTAAGTTCCAGATTCCCATTCGTGGAAATATACACCCACCACCAGCCAGGATAGTCCGAAAGCATCCACCCTTCCTCCCACAGCCTTGCTCTCGTCGCCAAACAACAGACGAGCGTTTTTAGATTCCAGCACCATCACTTTGCGTCGCTCTTCAAGATCACGGTCATTGAGAAACCGCCCATATATCATGTCAAGCTTTGCACGCTTCTGCTCCTGCGGAAAATGGCCATAAAGACCATTGCTTATATAGTCTCGCTCGGTCGACACTCTTGCCGAATCAAGCACCCGCGTAGCCACAACATTACGCACATATTGCTTACCTGAATTTTTTATCACAGCCTTGTCCGAATCTTTCAGCTGCACCGGACGCCCCTCACGATAACCGCTGTAAGGCTTTGTTGTATAACCGCCCCACACACTCAGGCTGCTTGACGTTTCCAAATCAGCACGACTTGTAAATCCGTTATAAACGCCACGGCTCGCACCAAGAAGTACAATGAGCATGAATATGCCCCACGCCACGGCCATACCCGTCAGCACTGTACGCAGTTTATTATGGCTCAGAGTCTGAGCTATCTCATGCAGTAGGTCAATCATTTCCCCCAGATATTATCACACCGTCGCTTATACGTATTATCCTATTTGTCTGCGCGCCAACACCGGGGTCGTGCGTCACTATCACTATAGTCATACCGGCCGCATTCAGCTCCCTGAACACAGTCATCACCTCTTTAGAAGTCTGAGAATCCAAAGCGCCGGTCGGTTCATCGGCAAGAATTATCGACGGATTGGTAATAAGCGCCCGCGCTATGGCCACACGCTGCTTCTGACCGCCCGACATCTCCGACGGCAAATGATGAGCACGGTCGGCAAGCCCCATTCGATCAAGTTGCTCCATCGCCAACGCATTGCGCTTTCGCCGAGACACTCCTTGATAAAACAATGGTAAAGCTACATTTTCAAGCGCATTCTTATAATTTATGAGATTAAACGATTGGAACACAAAACCAATTAGCCTGTTTCGAAGTTCAGCGGCACGGTTTTCACTAAGATCCCTTATCATAGTCCCATCAAGCACATAGCTTCCGGTATCATATGTATCCAGAATGCCTATTATATTAAGCAGTGTCGATTTTCCAGAACCGGAAGCTCCCATTATCGACACAAGTTCTCCACGCTCTATATCCAGATTTATTCCCTTTAGCACATGCAGGGGAACAACTCCCGGATAAGTCTTGTTAATATCTTTTAGTTCTATCATCATTAATAGTTGATCGGTATTATCTGAATATCTGACGTTACATACGCATGAAAAGTTGCAACATATACCGATTATTTTCCCACTCAAAATTTTCCACAAAAAAATTTGGATGTTTGAACCCATACCATTAACTTTGCGTTATACAAATAAACACCGAACATTGACATACGACATACCACATCAAAGTTGATTGGGAAACTCATCAATTATAAGTGAAATACCGAGACAAGCTTAGTCGTCCGATGGCGGGCCCCATCCCATCAGGGAGGCTTATCAGCCCAGGCGGATTACAAAGGTCGGCGAGCACTCAAATCCTGTCTATCGGAGTTTCATCGCATCCTTTGATGTGGCACTTATAAAGCAGGCGACACCCGTTTGGGGTTATCGCCTGCTTTTTTTTCTGACTTCGTCAACGTATCACCCAAAAATCATCTTCAAATAATGGGGCGATACATTGATGTCGTTTCAAATACACTTTTTAGCTTACCACCACTTTTTGCCGTCTCTAATATTAGGTTGTTAAGACCTTTAATATCTGCATCGATTCTTTTAAAGCCATCGGAAAGTTCTGTCACTTTAACCGTAATGGACAAAGTCGAAGTTTGAAACATTTTATATCTATTATTTGTCCACATTTTGTCCCTACTTCAAAAAGTGGTGACGAGAACAACACCTACCCCCCCCCGAAAAAAAACAATGAAATACCCAAAAACAAAATTTTTATTCGACTATAAAAAGAGCGTCAAAAACAATAAAAAGCATGATCTCCATCGAGATCGTACACAATAAAAAACGATACCGTTACAGCATCTGCGTGAAAGTCTATGCTGGGTATTCCACTTGGCTAAAAAGCCCTATTTGAGCGTATGGCAAAACGCAATTAGATCACAGGTCTTTTGTAGTTACGCACTCCATCTCGCTCCTTTTTGAACGCATATATTATTGCAAGTAATGGAGTTGCAATAATAAGAATCATTAATGCTATTAAAAAGGCATACATCAAAAAAGTTGATGAGCCTAAGTCCGCAACCGTAATTGAACCTCAATCAACAAAAGTTGATTGGCGAGACGCAGTCAACCCTTTCAAGCTCTCTGATTTTTACACCGAGAATCAAGAAGAAATAAATCTTATCTCTTTATTAGAAATGCTATCTGATACTGAAGATGAGGATTGTGATTTTGAAACCGATGGGACGAAGGTTGATGATTCTGCCGCTGATGATACTTGGTTGCAGAATGTCGAAGCGCGTTTTGAGTCGGTTGTAACCCCTATTTTAGCCAGATACGAGGCGCCTGGATAAGTTTAACCATTATTTAACAACACCTCAAATTTAGTGGTCAGGATCGAAATCTCTCGCAAACTTGAAAAAAAGTTTGTAAAAGATTTTTAATTTGTCCGTTATTCATATTAACAAGTTATGTTAAAAAACAAACAAGAAAAAAGAAATGGCATCATAACAAGTCATTTAACCCGATCGGAGATTTTGTAGGCCATAAAAAAAGTTGTATTTTTGCAGTGTCGAGCTCGAAGGATCTCAACAATCATACAACACGAAAGTGTCTTACTGATTCTTAAGGATTGAAGCCTGGAAACCTCAAGCCAAATGAAAGATGAAGTGGACACTCTCGCGTCATAGCATCAACTATGGCGGGAGAGTTTGCTCCATATCTTTCATTTACGGTCTTTCCAGGCACCGAATCCTTGAGATGTGGAGGCGACTCTTCCGCTTTTGTGTTGCATTATGATTAATTATTACGACACATCCCCCCCCGCGTAAAAATATTCCGGGATTCGGACTTTAATATCAACGAATCTAAACTTTAAATCTAATAATTTATGACTAAAGGTTATGCCGACTACATCGAAACTCTTACAGAGGAAATCGATAGAGATCTTCAACGCGAAATAGATGGCGTTGATGTCCCACTCTTTAGCAAGGGCTTTGAGGAATGGCTAAAAAAGCAGAAAGAAATATCAGAAAGGTCAAGATCAAACTACATGTATTGGATCAGCAAAGCCGATGCATGGCTATTAGATCCTGATCGAGACTTCTGGACGCTTCTAAAAAAAGCATGGGACGCATCCGACTTCGGTACCGCCAAAAAACTTTGCATAGAGTATAAAAACCTGTTACTTAAAGAAAAGGCTAATGCCGAGAAGGACCAGAATTGGGGAGAAAAGCCCCAAAATATAGGCAACTGGATTTGCGCTTTCAGCAAATACATTAAATTCTACGACGAAATGATAGAGAATGCAGATATAGATAAAATAGCATTTTCAGCTATGATTGAATCCTCACGCCAGACATCCGAGCATCTGCTTCTTAGCTTCCGCTTCACCCAATGGGGCATATCTCAAAAAATTTCAAAGGCAACCATGACCTCTTACGTAAGTCTTATAAAGCGCGTCAACCGCGATCTCTTCTGCAAGACTGGCTACGATCTGTTATACGATTTCCTGCCCGAATATGTAAAGACAAAAAATGCAGACAAAATCGACGAAATGTTCACAGCTATGCACAACAAGCTCACCGAACGTATTGAATACTACAATGAGACCGAGATGAGTCGCGACGTATTTTATAAAGCCCGCACTGCTCTAAGCAAATACGCAAAATTTATCAGATCTGTAATCAGTCAGACTGATTAGCCCAATCTCTGGCAATTCTTGGTTACGACATCTGTTATAAATGATAATATTGTAATTCATAAGCTGATATTCGATTGGTATGTTTTTTACGTCATATTATCATTAATAGCATTTATATTTGTACAAATTTTTAATAAACAAAATGAACAAAAAAATTTCTACAATCAAAGAAAAGGGCTTCCCTTCAATTAAATCCGGTAAAGCTGACAACATCTCTGATTTCTTCAATAGCAAATAGACATAGCAATAACTTAGTATATCCGACCATTTTATAAACATTTTACATAGAAACAAATATGGATAACAACATTAGATGGAGAATTATTTCAGATTTATTAAATCTGTCAAAAGACTTGAAAGGCAATGAAATAAAGCACCAAGATACAGTCTACAAGATATTTACGGAGTATCTCGGATGGCCAACCAGTGCTATTAGTAGAGAAGTAAAAATTAAGCAAGGTGCTACAAACAAACGAGTTGACTTTGTTATTGAGAAAGAAGATCTTCCGAAAATTCCTATTGAAGTAAAGACTTCGGATTCATTGGATTCAGGGGTAGAACAACTGGGATCATACATGCTACACTTACAAGCGGATTTAGGCATCTTAATAAAGGATAGTTTTTATTTCTTTTTTGATGAAAGCTATGGAAGAAATATAAAAACGCTTTGTGATGCGGTTCTAATCGTCCCCTTTTCGTCGACATCTCCCTCTTTAGGAGATTTATTTCTAAAACTTTTGGATTATTCTGAATTTAATCCAAGCGTAATTAAGAGTACGTTAATTGAACTTCGGGACAGAAAAATTATCGAAGAAAAAAAATCAAGCATTAAAGAAGAAATTAAGCGTATAATTAATTCTGAGGATTTTGTTCGGAATGCTATAAAATCGAGCCTTTACAATGAAGGCTATACCATCGAGGAGCACGGAAGTATAATTGATGACCTCATTGAGAACATAAAAGTTTCTATCAATTACACTGACATGGCATATAATGATGTTAACCAAAGCCGCTTGGATAATACGCAAAGGAATTCGTCTGGGATTACTCATAGATTCTTGTTTGATGGAATTACCTATACAGGCTGTAGTGAGTTAGCTTACGCTGTTATACAAAAATTTGTCAAAACCACTAATTGCTCTATAACAGATCTAAGAGATGAACTGTCTCGGGCGAAAATCACATCCAGTGTTTTTAAGCCCGATGTTGATATAGAAGGCAACCCTAGATCTTGGCCGGAAAGAAATAAAATGGAATTGCCGGGTGATGGATCTGTTATTCGTGTTTATACACAATGGTCTTATTATGTTAACAATGACAACTTCAGTCCTATCCTAAAATTTGCTGAATCACAAGGGTGGCATATTGAGGAAATATAGTGATTGGATTGCAGAAGAAACGGTAATGAAAGTTTAATAGTCGAATAATATTCCCCCATTGGATTTATTGTCCGAGGGGGGATCGGAAAACACACATTTCTGCTTCGTCCTGACTATGGACGAAGCAGATTCGCCTATATCAAAGCATAGTAGCAGACACGCACCAACAACACTCTGATTATAAACCACATACCACATTGGTAAGGATCAAGTATCTTATAAAGTAATAATTGCTGTACATTTGCATATCAAATCAAACAAACCAATAATATGCCTAATTTATTAACCAAAGAATTACGCCGAGAGATCATAACGGAACAGAAACTTGACATCCCCTACGATTCTACCGGCTTTGTAAAATGGCTCATGGAGTCACATAACCTTTCTGAAAACGCAGCGTCAAGACAAGTGGAGTTGATACGTTACGCCGATATTGAATTCTGGACACCCGGAGATCCTGAACTATTCCGTCTCATTTCTAAGTGGAGATCCGAGGCCGAGAAGTCAAGCAGCGAATTAATCAGACATCTTTTCAACGACTTTGTTGTACAGGCTATCGTCGCGGACATAGAAGCATTTGAGGAGATGCTTGATGAAACGGATAAGGAGTCAAATTCTCAGCTTCGAAATATCATCAATGCTTATAGTTCATATCTTGCCTTTATAAAATACTCAATGGATTATACGTCCTCTGAAGAGGATTGTGACGATGAACATGAATACACATTTCAGAATGCCGACATAAGATTTGCTCCTGTCCCTCTTGACAAGGAATTCAAGAAATATCTCGATGAATCACGTTTTCCTGTTCGCACACGAGACAAAATACTTAGCAATCTACGCAAGCTGAATAGTCTTGTAATCAACAACGATAGAGGCGATAGCGACTGGTTGCAGCAACTCGTCGACAGAGCCTCGAACGGAGTGATTATCCGCTCTTCTCGCTTGACGGCACAATCATTGTTTCACAACGCATTACGTCATATCGAAGACTACAACATAGCGGAAGACACACTACGAGGTGGATACACATCTTTAAATCATTATATAAATTTTCTTATGTCGGCACAGAAATCCGGAATGCTTAAAAAAACAATAAATTAGTCGCATAATATTTTATAGCAATCCATGTAGTTATGATGCTCACCAATCACTCTTTCCCTTTAAACTTATTGTCTGAAAAGAGACAGAAAACACACATTCCCCCTGCGTACATAGATAGAACGAAACAGCTGATTGTCGATGCCTTCTGCAAAAAAAGCATTGCTTTTAGCAATGTCTCATATATCGTAGGCCCTACGGTTGTCAGGTTTGAGCTGATGCCTGAGAGAGCTTGTAAATTGAAGCAAATTCGCTCATGTGAAGATAAGTTGAATGAGGCTTTATCTGAGTGCGGCCCAATTAGATTAATTGCGCCGGTTCCCGGGAAAGGAACAATCGCTGTGGAAGTTCCCCGTGCTGACCGTCAGATTGTTCAGCTTCGTGAAGTTCTTGAAACCAAAGAGTTTCAGGAATCCGGAGCACATCTGCCCGTTGCGTTTGGAATCGACTCAGAGAATAATACTATTGTTGCAGACTTGGCAAAAATGCCACATTTGCTCATAGCTGGCGCAACCGGACAGGGCAAGTCGGTACTGCTCAATAATATTATCCTTTCATTGCTTTATAGATTAAGCCCTGCCGACTTGAAATTGGTTTTGATTGATCCGAAGCAAGTAGAATTTGGTCACTACAACCGAATCAATAAGCAATATTTGTTAAGAACTTCTGAAGATACTCTGGAGGTTATTACGGCAGTTGAAAAAGTTCCGGATATTCTTTTTGCCATTTATTATGAGGTTGAAAATCGATATGATCTTTTAATACAGACTCAATGTAGAACAATAAGAGAATATAATCACAAGATTGCAGACGGTAAGCTTTCCATGGATAAGCACCATCATCAGCCCAATATCGTCGTCGTCATTGATGAGTTTGCCAACTTGATGAATGAGTGTGGGGAAAATTTTAAGATGCCATTAGCTCTTATTGCTGTTAAATCCCGAGCAGTAGGAATCCATGTAGTCATTGCTACACATCAGACCTCAACTGATATTATCACAGGTATAATCAAAGCCTATTTCCCATCTCGAATTGGGTTTAGGGTTGAGTCTGACGCTGACTCTAAAACTATACTTGATAAGTCAGGGGCACAGCAGCTTCTTGGTATGGGTGATATGCTTTTCAACAATAGTGGTGATTTTAAGCGAATACAGAGCTGTTTTATAGATACTCCAGAGATTGAATCCATTTGTGAATGGATTCAAGAAAACGTCCCTGATGACGATTCTTACATATTACCCGTCACACATTCCCCATTAGCGAAGGAGGATATGGACAATGAGAGGGATCCACTGTTTTGTGATGTTGCCAGATATATAATTGAGTCTGGTATCGCATCCACTTCTATGATGCAACGTAGGTTCAGTATAGGATATAATCGAGCGTGCATATTGATGGATCAGCTTGAAAAGGCAAATTTGGTTGGACCGTCAAATGGAGGAAAACCTCGCGAGGTATTACCGCAAAATATTAAAAAGAAAAGATCATTCTTTAGCTTCAGCCGTCTTCTCGATCTTCTGAAATCAGACAATGATGATAAAGACGAGGATGGTTCTAATTTCACAAAAGATACAGTTATGGAAAAGGATAGTAATAAAGGCAAAATGGACTTTGCAGAGCTACTTGATACCCTTGAAGTTCCTGACACACCATATAAATTCCCATATGATAATTATCAAATAGTTGGATGTAATCCTTTTTCTAAAAAGGAAAGGCTTTGGATTGAGTGTGTGCGGTTAATCGGCAAAGAGATTGGTTGTGATAATTTGTACAATTATTTTATTAACGCCTGCCAATTTCTGGATTTCAACGATAACGCCGTCACTGTTGGCGTACCATCAATGTGGTATGCAAATGAAATTGAGAAAAATTTTCTTAATGCAGTATCATCAGCAATAAAATGTACATTTGGTAAAAATGCCACGTTGTATTATGAAGTTGGTATCCATGAGAATAACGAATTGTTTTCAACTGAATTTGCTACATTAGAGATTGACCGGATTATCAACACCTGCGATTTTATCAATATTGATGTTGCCGATATTGAGAGTACACTTTCTAAGGATGCGGTCAATTATGTGACAATCGGCTCGGCTGATGGCGAGGGTTGCATTGCCAATGCGCTAAAAAGTGCTATTGGTAAATTACCGATTGAGATTGGAAACACATCTCAGATCTTGTTCAATATATGGATGCCGAAGAATATGCAATCGCCAATGACAGAGATGAAGTCAATGACTGATTTCATCAAAAATATGCCCTCCGACATAAATATATGTTGGGGCTGTGCTTACGATAAATCATTGGAGGTACAACAGGCAAAAGTATCATTAATCGCAGCAAGTAAATAAGTTATGTTAGGAGCAATCGCAGGAGATATAATAGGTTCGGCGTATGAGTTTACCAAGCAAAAGCGGTATGACTTTGAGTTGCTGCCGGAGGGTAGTCGTTTCACCGACGACTCGGTGATGACTATTGCCGTGGCGTATTGGCTGGCCCATTACGATGAAGAAGGACTCACTGATGAGCAACTGATTGCGACCATGCAGGAGCTTGGTCGTAAATATCCGTTTGCCGGATATGGAAGTTCGTTCAATTCGTGGCTATGGAGTGACAATCCACAACCTTACAACAGCTGGGGCAACGGGGCTGCAATGCGCGTAAGTCCGGTTGGTCTCTACGCCGAAACGCTTGAAGAAGCGTTGAATTTAGCAAAACGGACAGCCGAGGTTTCCCACAATCATCCGGAAGGCATCAAGGGTGCACAAGCCGTAGCGGCAGCAGTGTGGATGGCGAAGCACGGACACACGAAAGATGAGATTCGCGACTACATTACCGAGACATTTCACCATGACCTTACGCGAACCGTTGACGAGATACGCCCCGGGTATCAATGGGATGTGTCGTGTCAAGGCTCGGTGCCGGAGTCTATAATCTGCTTCCTTGAAGGTAAAGACTTCCTTGATGTGGTTCGTCTTGCTGTGTCACTCGGAGGCGATGCCGACACAATAGCCTGCATAGCCGGCTCGATTGCAGCTTGTGTCTATCCGATACCTGAATGGATAGAAAAAGAGTGTGAGAAGCTACTGCCGGATCTGCTCTATAGAAAAATGTGCGGTTTCGAGGGCTATCTAAATATTCTACCATTATTCAGGATGTTTCCCGATTAAAGTGTTATGATTATTTATTGTTAACTCTTTAACTATAAATTTATGAGAACTAAAACGAAAAAACATATTTATGTAATGTATCCAATTAGTGCTTATCACCTTGAATATATTAAGAGAGCTCAAATCGAGTGCTCTAACTGGTGGAATCTCGCTGATTGTGTATTGGGATTGGGGGATTATAATTTTGATTCTTCAAATTTTCAAACTTTTGACACCAAGTATTTTATTGACAATAGCCTTCAATCTATACAGAAAGAAATAATAAAATTAAGAAAAACGGGAAATCTTTATGGTGAAAGGTATTATCAAAAACTATACATGGCCGTGATTTTGGAATATCCTGTTAAAGCTATAATCGAAGATTCCTCTTTCACTGGGCTTTGGCTTGTTAGTAACGAAGGTGAGGTTATATATAACGATATACGAGATAAAAACAATCCAGATTTTTCCAACCAAGGGATAAAAACGATTATTAAAGTTGGTGATATAGTCGAATTTTTGGAAGACCGAAAAATTCGATTAGGTATTGTTTGTAATATAAGCTATTATGAACCTGTGGATAATACCATCCAATCTTCGGATTGTTTTTATGATCTTCTTGTGAATCGTTCGGAACAGGGTTATCGTAAATTAAAGATGGTTACGGTAGCAATTCCCCCACAAGTTGAAGTTCCGAAGGAAATGAGGGATAGTTTTATAAGATACTATAATATGTATATGGCAAATCAATCATGACATTTGAAGAATTTAAGAAATTGGCGTTAAATCCACCGCGATATACCGGTGGTGCGGTATATCGTGTTGAAGTCTATGCCTATTATGATGAAGGGATAGACGACTGTGGTTGTTACAGTCTTGTTAAGGCTAATACATCCTACTATACTTCAGATGGTGATGCTCAAAGTGCATTGTCTGAAATATATAGATCAGTGTGTAAGGATGACCTAAAGATTTATTGCACACTTATTTTTGAAATTCCAACAGGCATAGATATGCGTTTCGAGAAATACACACGTGTGCTTTCTTATGATTCAGACTGCAACCTTATAGACCAAACATTATGTGCCTATCCGTGCTGTGTAAATGACGAGAATTTAGAAACCTTCCGAGGTCGTAGCCAAAATATGATTCGTTTTCAGCCGGGTGATATTGTTGAGGTAATGACATTATGGAGTGGAGAGCCGTCTGTTGAAACTGCAATAATAACAAAGTCTCCCTTAACCATTGAAGAATCTTGGGCTAAATATGAAGAATTGGAAGATTTGTTTGAAGATGATATTGAATCTGATATATATTGCTATTTAACAGGTGATCATTGGTTGTCCGGCTACAACTCGTCAACCGCTCCTTATCTGGTATTCAAACCTCACGCTCCTGTTCCAGAGAAGCGCAAAAAAGAATTATTGGTTTTTTATGACAATTTTACCGGACACGCTTTTTATCGTGAAGGTGGAAGCCGACTTGACGAGATTGCCCAATGCACAGCGGGGTTATCAGCCAATATATATCCAGGATTTAATAGTCTTACACCATCTGACTTTGATCCAATATATAACGCATCAGAAGTAATACATATATCAGAGAACGCAGGTTTTGATGTCGATAATCCTTTGGAATCAATTCTTAACCGCATAGAAGAAAGGACAAACGGGGCGTTATCCGGTTTCTCAAACTTTATTATATGTATCTCCAATACGAATTGGCATGGGAAGCAATTAAACCCTAAACGTATTTCGGAATGGGAGAAAAAGATTGAAGACAGTCTGCCCTATCCAAGAAACGTAATATGGGGAGAGAGAATTAGGTCTGGAGCTATGTACTACCGAATTGATATTGTAGCATATAAATAGAGCGAGGTGAGATATGACATTTGAGGAATTCAAGGCGTTGGCGCTCAATCCGCCATACATTGACAGCCCCTGCGTTTACCGCGTGGATATGCACCGATATGTCAAGCGGTTTAAGGACGCAAAGGACGTGAGGGAGTTTGAAGTGAGGCTGTGTCAAAGTTTCATGTATACTGACTGGCAGAGAGTTCAGAAAATGATTTCTCAGTTCATACACCACGAGCGTTATAACGAACAGCTCTATGCACTGTACGTTTATCAATTACCTGAAAACTGCGATGTGTCGCGCGACCAGCATCAACGACTTTGGGTGTATGACCGAAAAGGCAATCTCAATTCTCAGTCGATGTGCTCGGCATTAATTGAAGAGCTCAACCATCGGTCGGCAAAATTCAGAGGACATGATTCATCCGCTATCCAATTCAAGCCCGGAGATATTGTAGAGGTCTATGACCGCGAGAAAGCACAAGTGCGTATGGGCGTTGTAGTTAAACAGCCACCCACCATCGAACAGTGCTGGGAGATGCGCAAGGAAGTAGAGAAAGCTTGCATTACAGAAGGAGTAGGTGTTGAAAACACTGATGACAATTATTGGCTCTATGCAACCGATGATTGCTATTGTGTGGTGTTTGGTTCCGATAGTGAGCTGTCATACCCTCGCAGCACTGATGTTTTCACCCCGATGTATCCGATTTCAAATCGCCATATCCGATATTTTGACACTTGCCATCAACTTGCCTTGGCTAAACACCCTAAGTTTATAACCAGAAACAAAATAACCGAAGAAACGACGATAGAACGATTTCAGGAAATCCGTCGCCTCATAGATCTCTATTAATTTCGAAAAAGTGGTTGCCAAAAATTTATCAAAAACGCAGGACTAATTGTAAAAAAAGAAAGCACCTACATATGAATGCAGGTGCTTTCGCTTGTTGTGGTCCCACTAGGGCTTGAACCTAGGACTCCCTGATTATGAGTCAGGTGCTCTAACCAACTGAGCTATGGGACCGGCTTTAATGCCTCATGGAGTCTTAAGCGGTGACAAAGGTAGATAGTTTTTGTGAATCTTGCAAATTTTGATCAATATTTTTTTGAGCACGTTTTCACGCAATAGATAGCTTTAGATCGATAAACACATAGTACTCACATGTTTGCCAACAGTTATTGGTAGTTATTTTTTTTCGAATCAGTTAGCATTAATAAATTCACGTGGTGTTATTCCTGTTTTTCGCTTAAAAAAGCGTATGAAATGCTGTGGATATTGAAATCCCAAGGAGTATGCCGTCTGACTGACGTTGCTTCCATCGTCAAGCAGGAGCATCTTAGCGCGTCCAAGAAGTTTTTCCTGTATATAGTCTTGAGCCGTCTGCCCGGCTTCCCGCTTAACAAGATCGCCAAAGTAGTTTGGACTCAGCGACATTTTATCAGCAAAATATCTGACGTTAGGCAGTGCGGAGGCGCACAATTTCGGATCGTTGACGTATTCTTCAAGTAGCCGGTCAAAACGTGCCATGACTCCGGCGTTTATCACTTCGCGCACTGTAAACTGGCGGCTATAATATCTCAGGCAGTAATCCAGAAGAAGTTCGATGTTCGACACTATAAGATTTTTTGAAAAACGGTCGACCGGATGCTCCAGTTCTCTGGCAATTCGTTGCATGCAATCCTCCACATTTATGCGTTCTTCCGCCGACAAATGCAGAGCCTCATGTGATTCGTATCCGAAAAACGAGTATTGTCCTATTTTCCGTGCCAGTGATGTGCGAAACAACAGATCGGGGTGAAACACCAGTCCGATGCCGCATGGAGCCTTGGACTCCGGATCGATCACCGTGTGAGTCTTCTGCCCCGGGGCTAAACACACTACCGACTGATCATCGTAGTCATAGCGTGTTTTGCCATAATTAATAGTACACCCTTTGGTCTGCTTGAGAAAGAGGGCATACAATCCCCATCGGGCTGTGTATTCGAGCACAGTATGGCCGCCGTCGAATCGCACAATCGACACGAGCGGATGATTCGTCTGCTTACCAAAAAAGTTACAGAAGTCTTTTACTTCGTCAAATATATATGTATCACTTTGCATGACACAAAGTTATGAAATATAATCCATAACAGAGGTCTCCGAGAGTAAAAATGGTAGTGATTACCTAAAAAGTGGTAATGAAATGAAAATATCGATAATATAATTTTGCGATGTGAAAAAACAACAACTATGAACAGACCTTATATAGTGTGCCACATGGTGTCATC
>CAJTQH010000012.1:40169-40726 GCA_910578305.1 uncultured Muribaculaceae bacterium | reverse complement strand
CTTGCCATATTCCTCGCCCTCATCTGCATGGCCGGACGCGAATGTGGCATGATGTGGCGATGGCGGGTGCTCACCGACCGACGGCTCTCGTGGCGACAGACATTCAAAGTCACCATGATGTGCGAGTTTACCTCTTCGGTCACGCCTACCACTGCCGGAGGCTCGGCACTGAGCATGATATTTCTGCACCGCGAAGGCATAGACCTCGGTCGAGGAGCATCGCTGACCATGATCACCCTGATGCTCGACGAGCTTTTTGTGGTGGTCACATGCCCTCTGATGTTTCTGCTGCTTCCCGGAGGCGAAATTTTCGGATTCGACCACTCGGCATTCAGTTCCGGCGTGCGCATCACTTTCTGGATTGTCTATGGAGGCATATGTGCCATAACCGTATTTCTGTTTCTCGGTGCGTTCGTCATACCGCACCGCATAGCCGGCGCTCTAAGCCGAATGTTTTCCATACGGTGGCTGCGCCGATGGAAACCACAGGTCGACGAACTCGGCCGCAACATGGTGGCGGCAGGTGCCGATCTACGCACACGTCCGGCCCGATGGTG
>CAJTQH010000012.1:32918-40138 GCA_910578305.1 uncultured Muribaculaceae bacterium | reverse complement strand
GGCCGCCACAGTCACTACATGGATGAGCCGCTACCTGGTAGTCAACGCCCTATTCTGGGGATTTGCCGCAATGGCACCGCAGGGCATAGTCCTGGCCCGTCAATTTGTGGTATGGACACTGCTCACCGTCACCCCTACACCCGGCGGAAGCGGTATAAGCGAATGGCTGTTTACCAACTATTACGGCGACCTCATCAGCGACACATCCGTAGCTCTGGTCATTGCCGTGATATGGCGAATAATATCCTACTATGTATATCTGATAATAGGCGTGATCATGCTCCCCTCATGGCTAAGAAAAAGCCGCGCGACGTGAAACCCCGCCAAAGCCGCTCTCCTGAACGGAGAGTCAACGCATTAACAACCCACAACCGTCCTAACTAAAAATTTAGTTAATATTTTGGATTATATGATCCTTTGTCATACCTTTGCCCAGTCAACTATTTTTTTAGTTAATGATGAAGCCAATCAAACTCACTGATAAAGAAGAGGAAATAATGTTGCTGCTATGGCAGCACGGGCCATGCTGCGTGAAAGACCTGCTTCAGTATTTCGATGAGCCGATACCGCACATCAACACCGTATCGTCGTTTGTGCGTCTGCTCGAGAAGAAAGGTTATGTAGGCCACGAACCGACAAAAAACGGCGGATTTCAATATTTCGCCCTACAGCCCAAGAAAGATTATCGCAGAGGAGCTCTCGGCAATATTGTAAAGAAATATTTCGACAACTGCTTCTCCATGGTGTCGCAGTTGGTCGAGGACGAACAGATAGACGCCGTGCAGCTCCGCGAACTGCTCGACATGGTAGAAAACAAAAACAAAAAGCAATAGATGGAAACATTGTTCTCATACTCGTGTGCCGCATCCATACCGCTACTGCTGCTGTGGATGGCCTATCGCGCCGCATTGGCCACAGGCCACAGGCTCACCTCTCGACGCATAACGCTGCTGTCGATCATAGTCATAAGCCTCTTGCTCTATCCAGCGCTATGTATCATCGAGCCGATTTTCAACAACCCCGGACTGACATTGAGCGACTCTGAACCTCCGTATATATTCGTATTTGACAACTACTCGATCGACAACATATCCACGTTCATGCACCGTATGTTTGCAGTGTGGATCACGGGTGCGGCGACAGTATTGCTACTTACCGCCGTAGAGTTGACGCGTATCTTAATCGTAATCAACAGATCACGCACCACAATGCTATGCGGCCGCACCGTTCATATAACCGACAACGACCGCATTGCACCATTCAGCTTCTTCGGCGCGATAGTGATAAGCGAAAACGACTTTAATAGTCACCGACAACTGATAATAGCCCACGAAACAGGGCACATACATTACCGGCATTCGCTCGACATGCTGCTCGTGCAAGCTACGGCCATATTATGCTGGTACAATCCTGCCATCTGGCTAATCAGACGCGAGCTGAAATCGGTGCATGAATATCAGGCCGACAACTACACCGTAGCCCACGGATGCGACACTCGTAGCTACCAGATGTTTCTGATCAACCGCGCCATCGGCTCGAACTTTCCCACAATAGCCAACAATCTCAATCTTTGCAGACTGAAAAAACGCATAGCCATGATGCAGGATAGCCGCAACACATCGCGCCATCAATATCTGCGGTTCATACCGCTTGCATTCTCAATGGCCTTGTGTGTGCTCACACTCGGCACCCCGATGGTGAAAGCCGCGATCAACATCACCAGGATCAACACTCAGCAGACTGACATGGAGAAGATAGACATGTACATCGACGGCGCCCAAGTGACATACGATGAACTCAGCGAGATAAAGCCACAGGAAATCAAAGCCATAACTATCGACAAGACACACAACCGAATCGACATGACGTCGAGATAATCCATTACACACATGCCTCTCTTCCGATACATACACCTTCGCCTCGCCTGCATCGCAGCAATGTGTGCCATGGCGCTTACTACCATGGCGCAGGTAAGCGTAAGCGGTACGGTGATCGACCTCTCCGACAGTCAGCCTCTGCCGGGCGCCTCCGTCGTGATAAAAGGCTCTGACGGAAAGATAAAAAAATTCACTTCGTCAAAGGCCGACGGAGCATTCGTCATGACAATACCGTCTATATCCGGCTGCCGGCTTGAAGTGTCGATGATGGGATTTCTCCGACAGTCATTGCCACTCGACAGCATATCACTCCCTGTGACCGTGAATATGAAACCGGGAGCCACAGAACTGAAAGAAGTGATGGTAAAAGCCGACCGCATTCGCGAACAAGGCGACACCATAACGTTCAGCGTGAGCGGATTCGCACAGCAACAAGACCGCTCGATAGGCGATGTGCTGAAACGCATGCCGGGCATCAATGTGGAGAGTTCCGGCCGAATACAGTATCAGGGAGAAGACATCAACAAATTATACATCGAAGGCTCCGACCTGCTCGGCGGCAAATACGGCATAGCCACCAACGGTATAAGCCACGAGGACGTCGGAGCGGTAGAGGTGATGGAAAACCATCAGCCCATGCAGGTGCTGTCGGGCATATCATTTTCCGACAAAGCCGCCATCAATCTCAAGCTGAAAAACAAGGCTAAAGCGACATGGACATTCCATGGTGACGCCGGAGGCGGATATTCATGGCAACCCGACGGAGCACTGTGGGACAGCGAGATGTTTGCAATGGCAGTGATGCCCGATTTCCAGAATATCACCACATTCAAGACCAACAACACAGGCGAAGACCTGTCGGCACAAGCCACAGACTTCTTCGCCTCGCGCCGCGGAACCGACCTAAACCGATATGTCGGCGTGTCGCTCCCCGGAGTACCCAATCTCAGCCGCAAACGCACACTTTTCAACCGATCGGTACTTGTTTCCACCAATGCGCTATGGAAACTCGGACGCGGTGAGCTAAAGACTCAGATCGACTACTCGTTCAACCGCATCTCGGCAGAGGCAGCGAATATAACCACATACTTTCTCAATGACGGCGACCGTGTTGTGACCGAAAACCGCAACGGCGTAGACCGCTCACACTCCCTGTCTGGCAAAATAATCTATGAACTGAATCAAAAGACAGCATTTATCAACAACACACTGAAAACCAACATAGACTGGGATGATGTGCGACTCGGTGTAACAGGTTCATTGCCCAACGACCAGACAGCATCGCTTCCAGACTATTATGCAGGCAACGACTTCAAACTCATCAAGCGCTTCAATGGCCGACACCTCGTAACGTTCATCAGTAAAAACGAATGGGAATCCATGCCTCAGACACTATCCGTGTCGATGAACGACAACTTCATGCGTCAGCACGTAAAGGATCACGCTTTTCACACTCATGAAAGCGCCGCATACGCATTTTCCGTCAAAGGTATAACCATCAGCCTGGAAGGCGGTGTGAAAGGATATTTCCGCTCTCTCAACACAAAATTGCCCGATATGCCTGATGAAATACCCGGCATGACAACTAATGTACTCAACACAAACTACTTCACGGTATACGCCAAGCCGAAACTCGAATATTGGGTGAAGCGTGTCAATCTATCGCTCAACGCACCCGTCAGCTTCGCCCACTACACATTTGACAACGCACTCGCCAACCGCAACGAGGTATATTTCTCTCCGTCGATAAACATCAACTGGAAACCAAACAACCGCTTATCACTCGGAGCTCAGGGAGGCACAGGCCGCTCGCCGATGGATCTGAGCCTCATACAGCCCGGATATATCATGACCGATTACCGATCTTTTCGCCGAGGAGTCGACGATTTCTACAACTCCACATCGCAAAACGTGTCGGCAAACATTTCATACAAGCATACCCGCCACGGACTCTTTGCCCACGCCTTCGTCATGCAATCGTGGAGCCACACTCCATATACTCTGGCCCAACAGCTCTATGGCGATTACATCGTGTATTCCTACTCAACGGCCAAAAGCGACGGACAGATGCTCATGACCGGCGGAAACATAGGCAAGACTCTCGACTTCATGCGCGGCAGTGCCAATATCAACGGCTCGTTCAACAGACGTGAATCGCATCTGTTTTCTGAAAACCGATCGGTCAACTCAATCGGCACATCATGGTCGGCCGGAGTTAAAATCAACGGCTCACCCCTCCGATGGCTCGGGTTTGACTATCGCTTCGACTTCTCATCGAGCCGCATAACCATGAATAGCACAAACGCCTCGTGGCTCGGCAACATGGAAAATGAACTTATGCTCAATATAATACCACACAAACGATGGGAGTGGCACATCAGCGGTGAGCACTATCGCAACGAACTTACCGCAGACCAATTCAAAAATGTGTTTCTGCTCGATACTAAAGTGATATTCAAGCTCAACAAACGGCTGGAATTATCAGCATCGCTCAGCAACATATTCAATCAGCGCACCTACAACTACACCACATACAATCAGCTCACCTCCTTCGAAAGCCAGCGCTGGCTCCGTGGCCGCGAGCTGCTAATCTCAATATCCCTAAGAAAATGAACCGACTGACCTCATCAATCATCCTGTGCATTGTGGCGATAGCAGCAATGGCACAGAGCGCTGACACACTCAAAAAGACTCTTAAAACCAATGTTAGTCCGGTAGCAGTGATACTCGACGGCAAAGCACTTGACGGAGGATGGAATGTGCTGTACGGCGACGATATCGACCCTCTCGACACCAGAGCGAAAGAAGTGGTTTTCGCTTCCGACATCGACACTATCAGAATCACTCTTGACACGTGGCAGTCAATAGACTTCACTATTGAATCGGCCACCGGCGAAAAAGCTCCGGTGAGAGTGACACGGATATCCGAAAATATTTATAAGAACCCCGATCCGCGCATGCTTAAACGCGCTCCCGGCGGAATGCTCAGCAGGGCGCAGGCCGAGTTTGACATAAACGCGCTTGTGTATGGTCTGAGCGAAGTGCATCCCAATATATTTTCCGTATGCCGACAGGAAGATTTCTTCAGAGCGGTGAACAAAGCTATTGAATCGCTGCCCGATTCCATCAGCACAATGGAGTTGTACAGAAAAGCGGCTCCGATAGTGGCAATGATTGGCGACGGACATACCAACCTCGTATTTCCGTATAAGGACGTATTCACACCTGAGCTGAAGCGTATGCCGTTTTGGGTGGATGTGCTGAGTGATAAGTCGATAGTGTGCCGTTCGAGCCTCGACTCAATTATTCCGCGCGGTGCGAAAATACTAAGCATCAACGGTGTGGACGCAGTGGATATGATCAATTCGATGTTGCCATACGTGGCAGGTGAAAAAGAGCCTTTCAAGCTATCGCGAATCGACGGCTCATTTTCGGCACTGCGCCACATGCTTTATCCGGCCGACTCGTTTGACATCGTATATCTGCCTGCCGGCGAAAAGAAACCGAAAACAGTGACCTATCCTGCCACACCGGTCGATGAAGTGAAACGACGCAGCCCCGCCCTGCCCAACACCGGAACCGGCAAACCATATTCGTTTACCATCGACAAGGCCCGCAATGTGGCCGTGATGGATTTCCGCGAATTCAGCGGTGTGTCAGCCATGAAGACATTTGCCGACTCCATGTTCAGAGAGCTACGCAATCAGAATATAGGCAATCTGATAATCGATCTGAGATGGAACGGCGGAGGCAACAGTACCGTAGGCGATGTGTTGCTTCGGTATATTTCGCCTGAACCATTTGTGCAGATGGATAAGGCACTTGTGCGCATCTCACCCCTGACACGCAAACTCATGGGTGCCGAGGACATAGCCCCAATGTTTTCATTTTTTGAAATGACGGAAGACCATTACGAACAACCGCTGACCGAACAGGAAGGGCACTACAACGGAAACGTGTATCTGCTTACGTCGAACAAAACCTTCTCATCCGCCGGCAGTTTTGCCTGGGTATTCAAAGAGTGCGGCATAGGCAAAGTGATAGGCGAGGAAACCGGAGGCATGAATGTATGTTACGGCGATGTGCTCGGATATCGACTTCCCGTATCCAAACTGTATTGCTCCATTTCATTCAAACGATTCTGGCAATTCCGTGCCGACGAAAGCGATATCCACGGCACAATTCCCGACGTAGCCGTTCCCGCATCAGAGGCAATGGACAAGGCATTGAAAATGATAAAGAAAAAGAAAGGTAGTGGATTTTCTCGAAACAGACTATAAATAATGTGATATGAAAAAGATCTCAGCAATCATATCTTTGTGTCTTGCATGTATTGCAGCATTCGCCCAGACCGCCGACATAGAAGTAAGCTACAATTACAGGCACTTCCACCGCCGCGGAAGCGAGCAAAACCACCAGATGATACTGCTCGCCAACGCGTCGCACTCAAAATTCTACAACCCGATAACCGACTATCTGGACTCGCTCGAATCGACACCGGAAGGAACAGACGCCTATAATCAGATGAAAATGGCCGCATTCGCATCGGGAAATATGAAAGACGTGCCGAAACGAAGCGTGCCGATGTACGTGTTCAAGTATAAGGACGGAGTATTTGACGTGTACGACGGAAATATTGCATCAATGTATCACTATACCGAGCCATACGAAGTCCAGGAATGGACTGTGTGCGACTCCACAAAAAACATTCTCGGCTACGACTGCATCATGGCTACAGCCGACTACCACGGCCGACACTGGAGTGTATGGTTCACACCCGACATCCCCATACAGGACGGCCCATGGAAACTGTCAGGGCTGCCCGGACTGATTCTTGAGGCGTCAGAGAGTTCGGGACAGCATCGGTTTACCGCCACAGGCATAAACGCCACCTCACGACAGATCACACCAAATCGCGGCGCTGACCACTACGAAAATACCGACCGCATATCCATGCTCAAGACATTGCGCCGATTTGAGGACAATCCCGAAGCCGGTCTCAGCGCCGCGCTCGGCATCAGCGTCAAATTAAAAAAAGGAGATGTGACCTTCGACAAGACCCTCGACTTTCTTGAAACAGACTATAAATAAACACTCTATGAAACTACGTCTATCATTTCTCTCCTTATGCCTCATGGCTTTTTCAGCCATAGCCGGGCAAAATCATCTGAATGTGTCATATACGGTCACAAAACCGTCGGTAAGCGACACCGTAAGTAAGCCCGTGATAACTAAAATGACTCTTATCAGCGATGGCAGCCACTCTTTGTTCTTCAACGAAACAAGTCTGTACTGCGACTCCATGACCTCAACTCCCGAAGGCAAGAAAAAACTTGCAGAAAT
>CAJTQH010000012.1:0-32908 GCA_910578305.1 uncultured Muribaculaceae bacterium | reverse complement strand
GCGGCATGGATGACTCAGGATGCCAATGGCGGCATAACCATTGATACACGCCGAGGCAACGTGCCACGCAAGAAAGTCCATCTGTATGTAGTCAAAGACTTTGCCGCAAGTCAAAGCCGCGTCTACAACTCATGGGGCGAAGAGAACGGATATTACGATGAGCCATTCAACGAAATCGACTGGCAATTGTCGGACTCCACGCTGACTATACTCGGACAGGAATGCAGCATGGCCACAGCCGACTATCACGGACGTCAATGGACTGCATGGTTCGCCACTGAAATCCCGTCGCAGGACGGCCCGTGGAAATTCTGTGGTCTGCCCGGACTGATACTCAAAGCCGAGAGCGGCCCGTTTGTATTCGAAGCCACAAATGTAGCAATCACCGACGCAGCTGTACCGTCGGTATACAGCACATCCGCTTATTCCAAAGTAGACCGCCGCAAGGCACTTGCATCGGACGAACATTATTACAACAACCGCCAGAGTATACTGAAAGCCAGATTCGGCAACAGCGTGAAATTTCAGGACAATGGCCAGGAAGAGCCGAAATTCGATGCTCAGGCCCACGCTTTAGAGCCCGACTACCGCTGAACGTAGACAACAACTACGACAACGGGGGCGCTTCAACATGTTGAAACGCCCCCGTCGCTATATAATGCAGTTATGTTATTTAGGCAGACGCTCTATGCCCAGACGTATGCGGCGCACAGTCTCGGCACAACCGAGAAGCTCGGTGATGTCGAACATGTGCGGGCCTTTGCACTCACCTACCACAGTAAGGCGGAAGGCATTCATAACATTGCCGAGGTGATAGCCCTTGGATTCGATCCATGCAAGCACAACCGGCTCAGCCGCAGCACTTGAAAAATCGTCAAGGCCTTCAAGCACTTCGATCAACTCGCCCATTATACGCGGCATATCCTCGTTCCAGCGCTTACGCACCGATTTTTCCTCATATTCAGCAGGCTCGACGAAGAAGAATTTGCTCTGACCCCACAGATCGCTCACGAAGTTGATGCGACCCTTCACCAGACTTACCACTCGTGCAAGATAGTCGTCGGAGAATGCATTGACATCAACACCGTTGGCCTCAAGCACAGGCTTGAAAAGCTGTGCGAGCTGATCGTCGGATATTTCCTGAAGATATTTGTGGTTGAACCACTTACCTTTCTCGAAATCAAATTTGGCTCCGGAGCGTGAACAATGGTCAAACGAGAATTTAGCAATCAGTTCGTCCATTGACATAATCTCGGTATCATCGCCCGGATTCCAGCCCAGCAGAGCAAGGAAATTGACCACAGCCTGCGGCAGATAACCGCGTTCGCGATAGCCCGAAGATATCTCTCCGCTTTTGGGATCGTGCCATTCGAGAGGGAACACCGGGAATCCGAGACGGTCGCCTTCGACAGCTTGCCTTTGCCGTCGGGCTTAAGCAGAAGCGGCAGATGCACGAATGCAGGCATAGTGTCGGACCAACCGAATGCCTCGTAGAGCAGTACGTGGAGCGGAGCCGAGGGCAACCATTCTTCACCGCGTATCACATGGCTCACCTCCATCAGATGGTCATCGACTATATTGGCAAGATGATATGTGGGCAGATCGTCGGCACTTTTATACAATACTTTGTCGTCGAGAATCGACGAATTGATGGTGACTTTGCCACGCAGCAGGTCGTTGACTTCTACATCCCGGCCGGGCTCGATCTTGAATCGCACCACATATTTCTCGCCTTCATCCATGAGCCGCTTTACCTCTTCGGCTGGAAGCGACAATGAATTGCGCATGGACATGCGTGTCGAAGCATCGTACTGGAAATTTGGAGTAGCAGCGCGCGCAGCCTCCAGTTCGGCAGGAGTGTCAAATGCGATATAGGCTTTGCCGGCATCAAGCAGCATCTTCACATGTTCACGATATATGTCACGACGCTCGCTCTGCTTGTAAGGGCCATAGTTGCCGCCCTCGCGCACACCTTCGTCTATGCCTATGCCAAGCCAGGCCAGAGCTTCGTTGATATAGTCCTCCGCACCAGGCACAAAACGCTGTGAGTCGGTATCTTCTATGCGAAGTATCATATCGCCGCCATGCTGACGGGCAAACAGATAATTGTAGAGCGCGGTACGCACACCGCCTATATGCAGTGGCCCTGTGGGCGACGGTGCGAAACGCACCCTTACTTTTCTTTCCATATTATTCTTTTTGAACCGTTTTGAATTCTTATAGCTTAATTGTGCTAATACGCACTGATTACAACTGCAAAATTACGAAATTATCACCAATAGTTGCAATAACCCCCACAAAGTTTAAAAGATGAACAAAACCACTTTTATTGTTTCATAACGGGGTAAGGTGATCTGAGAGCTTTACAAACGATATTACCGGAAAAGTGTGAATATCATCACACTTTTCCGGTAATATTATAATTCGCTGTAAGTAAGTCCTGATCAGACCACAGGTACATTAGGGGTAGCAGGCTTTGCTTCCCATCCGAGCGCACTCGCTCCAAGCACTGCGGCATCGGCCTCTTTCAGTTCGGAAGGCAGAATCTTGACTTTGCCTTTCCAGATGCTGAGCATATTTTTCTCCATTGACTCACGCATGGGTTTGAGCAGCAGTTCACCTGCTTTGGCCAGACCACCGAATATCACAAACGCTTCGGGAGCTGAGAACACTGTGAAGTCGGCAAGGGCTTCGCCAAGTATCTCGCCGGTATATTCAAATACCTTGCGGGCCAGCTTGTCGCCTGCCATAGCTGCATCGTATACGTCCTTTGAAGTGATGTCCTCGGTGGGAATGTCGCGCAGACGTGAGGGTTCGTCGGTTATTTCCAGATATTCACGTGCTGTACGTGCCACACCGGTAGCCGAGCAATATGTCTCAAGACAGCCGGTACGTCCGCAACCGCAGAGTCGGCCGTTGTTACGCTTCACTATCACGTGACCGAGTTCGCCGGCAAATCCGTCATGACCGTAAACGAGCTGACCGTTGATCACTATACCGGAGCCGACACCGGTTCCGAGAGTTATCATTATGAAATCTTTCAGACCGCGTGCTACACCATATGTCATTTCACCAATAGCGGCTGCATTTGCGTCGTTGGTTATAGCCACCGGAATACCGAATTTGTCGCTGATCATCTGAGCAAAAGGTATAGGAGTAGGCCAAGGCAGATTCACACCGTCTTCAATCATACCGGTGAAATAGTTGGCATTTGGAGCTCCCACACCAATACCGTAGATCTTGTCTTCAGCATCGATACTCTTGATCAGGCGCATTGTTTCAGTGTAGAGTTCATCGATATAATCCTCTATATTCGCATGCTTGCGGGTCTTGATAGAGTTACTGGCCAATACCACTCCACGGGCGTCAACAATGCCGAACACAGTATTGGTTCCACCCATATCTATGCCTATAACATAAGGTTTCGTGTTAGTCATCTGATAGTGATTTAAAAGTTAAGTTATTGATTTCGCAAAGTTAAAAGAAAATATCTAATAGAATCATAATTTTTGATTTTTTTTAACCGCTACAATATCATTATTACCATCAATCGCGCATAATGATGTTGCATACCCCACTCTTAATCTTTAATTTTGCATTATGAAATCAGCGATTCACGTCCTCATTATACTTTGTCTGGGCATTTTGGCCTGTGGATGCTCGTCGGACAGAGATTCAGCTCCAGGCCTCATAGTACACCGCACAGTACTCGTGTACATGGCGGCAAACAACGATCTGTACAGATTTGCCCTTGACGATATCAACGAGATGAAAGCCGGCGTATACACCAACGGAGGACTGAATGGCGGACGACTATTGGTGTACCGCGTTACTCCCGACCACGCACCCGAACTGATAGAAATAGACAGTAAAGGAAACGAATCCGTACTGATCAGTTATCCGACTTCCACTCAGTCGCTCTCCATTGAACAGATGAGCAGAGTCATATCCGACACCAAATCCCTGGCACCGGCCAGTGACTACGGACTCATATTATGGAGCCACGGTACCGGATGGATAAGCGACAGCGGCGTTATTACGGAACACAACAGCACGTCAGACCAAGTTTCACCACTTTCATTCGGACAAGACGGAAATCCGGTAAGGAAAATGAAACTTTCATCACTTGCACGAGCTCTCGGTGACAATAAATTCTCGTTCATATACTTCGACTGCTGCCATATGGGCTCAGTTGAAATTGCATACGAACTTCGCCACAACGCTCCTGTAATCGTGGCCTCAGCGACCGAATTAGGCGAAGAGGGAATGCCTTACAATCAGAATATAAGCTGCTTTTTCAAGCCTGTGCCACAGATGGACAAGGCACTGCTCAATACATTCAACTACTACAACAACTCTCCGTCGTGGGGCTGCTCCATATCGCTTTTCGACACTTCGAAAATAGAAAATCTGGCAGATCTGACACGCGACATCCTCAGCTCTACAGAGCACCCGGCAGACTACCGTGCCGTTCCGTATTTCCGCAAAGTAGTGATGTCTACAGGCATATTCGACATGAAACACTACATACTGTACCGAGGGGAGCAACATCCGTCTCTACAAGCTTGGCTACAGGCTTTTGACGACGTGGTGGTGACTCACCGCACGACACCGACGGTGTTCACACTCAATGCTTCAGACTTCAACGGACTCGGCTCACACATAGTAGCTACCCCGGATGATGCCAATACATACGACTATCTCGACACTTCATGGTGGCGCGATGTGGTAGAACCATCCTTCTTACACTCCAAAACAACAATATCCGACAATGATATTTAACTCAATATTACTCTCTGCAGCAACCCCCGAAGTCTCCGGTGAAATGAACAACATCAAAAATCTATCACTTGAGGACTTCACTGCCAAGATAGCACACTCGATAGTCGACTTCGCCATACATCTGGCCATAGCGATACTGGTATTTTATACCGGTAAATTCATAATCAGCCGCATATATGGGATCGTAACATCCATATTATTGCGGCGCAACGTCGACCGCTCGCTCAGCACATTCATACTCAGCCTCGTGCGCATGGTGCTGTATTTTATACTCATAGTCACCGTAATCGGCATTCTCGGCATCAACACATCTTCGTTCATCGCGTTGTTTGCATCGGCCGGTGTGGCTGTGGGCATGGCTCTTAGCGGCACTTTGCAGAATTTTGCCGGCGGAGTGCTGATACTTCTGCTCAAGCCCTACAAAGTAGGCGACTATATCGAAGCACAGGGATATGCCGGTACCGTGACCGAAATACAGATATTCCACACCATTATCAACACTTACGACAACAAGTCCATAATAATTCCTAACGGCGGCCTATCCACCGGCTCCATAAACAACTGGTCAAGAGAAGACTACCGCCGCATAGACTGGACCATATCGATATCCTATGCGACAGTGTTGACACCGCCCGCAAAAGCATAACAGACATGCTGTTGGCCGATGACCGCATAGTAAAGACAACACTGGCCGATGATCGTAGGCACCGTTCAGAAGAAGAGCATCATGACGTCGCAACCGACACTAATCCGCTACAGGATGTGCCTCAGGAACGACGCTCATGGATATACCGACTGTTTCACCGTGGCCAAAACCGCATCAGACAACGTATGGAATCGGCAGACATCAACAATACCCCTAATCCGCTGTCGGCAACATCCATGGATGTGAACCGAGCACCTCAGGTATTGCTTAAGCAATTGAACGAATCGAGCGTCGACATAGTGGTACGCGCATGGACTCGATCGGTAGACTACTGGAACGTATATTACGAATACAACGAACGGTTTTACAACGAACTGCCCCGTCATGGCATCAGTTTCCCATTCCCCCAGATGGACATACATCTGAGCCACGCTGCTACAGACTCATAAGCCGACTCCAAATACTGAAAGAAATTATAACATTTCTAAATAGGAGTTCCCGATTTTTTTTGCTAATTTTGCAACATCGCGTATTAGTGCGCGAAGACAGCATGCCGTGACAAAGCATCATCTGACAACGTAAATCCTATACATCAGCACCATACAGATTACTTGCCGGATTGCCGTTAGCAGGCATCTTACCGCCGACGTGAGCCTCCACTCTCATCCTCAAAATACGGGCAGGCAAAACACACGTCGACAACATTTTTATATGGCCTTGTGCCGCCTGTGACTGGAAAAATAAAAAAAACGACATAAATGACAAGTAAATGGAATTATCTACCCCTTACTTCCGAAGAGCAAAAATCAGAGACAGAATTAGCTAAACGATTCTCAAACGTGCCGCCCATCAGCGAGTTACTCGCTCAGCGCGGTATTTCGTCGGTGGAAGAAGCTGAAAAATTCTTTCATCCGTCGCTCAAAGATTTGCACGACCCGTTCCTTATGCCAGACATGGACAAGGCCGTGACCAGGCTCAACAAAGCCATGGGGAAAAAAGAGCGCATAATGGTGTATGGCGATTATGATGTCGACGGCACCACTGCGGTAGCATTGGTGTATAAATACCTACAGCAGTTTTATTCTAACATAGAGTTTTACATACCCACACGCTACGATGAGGGTTATGGCATATCAATCAGCAGCATTGACTATGCGGCCGCACAGGGAGTAAAACTCATCATCATTCTTGACTGCGGCATAAAAGCCATCGATGAGATCGCCTATGCCAAGAAACTGGGCATTGATTTCATAATCTGCGACCACCACGTGCCTGACGAAGATCTGCCCGATGCAGTGGCCATACTCAACCCGAAACTCGAAGACACAACTTATCCGTGTCCGCACCTTTCTGGATGCGGCGTCGGATTCAAATTCATGCAAGGATTCGCGATCAGCAACGGCATTCCATCCGCAGACCTTGAAGCCATGCTTGATCTGGTAGCGGTGAGTATAGCCGCCGATATTGTACCTATGGTCGACGAAAACCGCATCATGGCATATTACGGGCTCAAACGCATCAACGCCAACCCCAACATGGGGCTGCGTGCCATAATACGCATCTGCGGTCTTACCGGCAAAGAAATCACCATATCCGACGTTATATTCAAAATCGGTCCGCGAATCAACGCTTCCGGACGCATGCAGAGCGGACGCGAAGCTGTGGAACTGCTCGTAAGCCGCGATGTAAGCGAAGCCTACGAGACCGCAAAAGCAATAGACCAGTATAACCGCGACCGAAAAGAACTCGACAAACGCATCACCGAAGAAGCCAATACCATACTTGAGGATCGCGGCGAAATGGATTCCGACAAAAAATCGATCGTAATCTACAACAAAGACTGGCACAAAGGCATAATCGGCATCGTAGCCTCTCGCCTTACCGAACTTTACTACAAACCATCGGTAGTGCTGACTCTTGCCAACGGACTGGCTACCGGATCATCAAGATCCGTGCAGGGATTCGATATATACAAGGCCATTGACGCGTCACGCGATCTGCTTGAAAATTTCGGAGGACACCCTTATGCCGTAGGCCTGTCGCTCAAAGAGGAAAACATTCCGGAATTCACTCGCCGGTTTGAAGCCTATGTAGCCGAACACATACAGCCCGAACAGCTTCAGCCACTGCTTGACATCAATGCTTTCATATCTTTTTCCGAGATCACCCCGGCATTCATAAGCACACTGCGCCGATTCAATCCTTTCGGCCCCGGAAACAGCAAGCCGGTGTTCTGCACCCGCAATGTCATGGACTTCGGAACAAGTAAACTCGTAGGCAAGAATCTCGAACACATCAAATTTGAACTTGTCGACGATACGTCAGGCAAAGTATTCAATGGCATAGCATTCAACATGGCACGCCATTTCGACTACATACACTCGCACAAGCCATTCGACATCTGCTATACAATCGAAGACAACAAGCATCAGAGTGCCACTTCTTCAATACAGCTCCTTATCAAGAGTATACACATAAAGAAATAGGCACCTTAAAGCGATCAGCCGCATGCTGCCCGACACCCCTTCCGGCATACTGAAACACTTCTGGGGCTACGACTCGTTCCGTGAGTTGCAGCCCCAGATCATACACTCAATACTTTCGGGGCACGACACTCTCGGACTCCTGCCTACCGGTGGCGGCAAGTCCATAACCTTTCAGGTGCCGGCATTGCTTCTTCCCGGCATTACCCTCGTGGTCACTCCCCTGATCTCGCTAATGAAAGATCAGGTCGACAATCTGCGTCAACGAGGCATACGTGCCGCTGCAGTACACTCCGGGCTGTCACGTGCCGAACACAGACTGGCCATAGACCGATGCCGTCTGGGAAAAATAAAGTTGCTGTACCTCTCCCCCGAAAAACTACAGTCCAAGACATTCATCGACACTCTGACTCAGTTTGAGATAAGTCTGCTTGTGGTTGACGAAGCCCATTGCATTTCACAATGGGGCTATGACTTCCGCCCGTCGTACCTGCGCATAGCATCGCTCCGACGCCTGTTTCCTAAGGCACCCGTGCTGGCTCTAACCGCATCGGCCACCCCAGATGTGGCCTCCGACATCATGGCGCAGCTACATTTTAACGAGCCGAAAGTATTCGCCCGCAGCTTCACCCGCCCAAACATATCGTACATAGTGCGCTATGCCGACCACAAGCCACAGATGCTCCTGCGAGTCCTCAAGGCCACACATGGCAGCGCCATTGTTTACGTGCGATCGCGCCGACGAACCAGAGAAATAGCCGACGAAATCATCCGGGCAGGCATATCGGCCGATTTCTATCACGCCGGTCTTGCCGCCGAGGACAAGAATGAGAAGCAGAACCGGTGGAAAGACGATACAGTACGGGTCATGGTAGCCACCAATGCCTTCGGCATGGGTATTGACAAACCCGACGTTCGCACAGTGGTGCATATAGATCCGCCATCATCGCTCGAAGAGTACTATCAGGAGGCCGGTAGAGCCGGACGCGACGGACTGCCGTCATATGCCGTACTTATCACTTCCCAATCAGATAAATCCACTCTTACCCGCCGACTGAACGAAAGCTTCCCTGACAAAGAAACCATACGCCGTGTCTACGAGCAGGCCGGCAACTTCCTCGACGTGGCCGTAGGCGACGGATATAACATGCTATACGAGTTCAACTTCCGTCTATTCTGCGAACGTTTTTCGCTCAAGCCGACCATAGTGCGCAGTTCGCTGGGCTTATTGTCGCGAGCCGGATACATAGACTATGTGGACGAGATTTCCACTCGCTCACGCATCATGGTGACCATGAACAAGCACGAACTCTATTCCATTAGGCTCGATGACGTAACCGACAGTGTGTTTCAGCTTTTGCTGCGCAACTACACCGGTCTGTTTGCAGACTATGTGGTTATATCCGAGGAGCTGCTTGCATCCCGTCTGGATCTGACATGCGAGCAAGTCTACTCGGCTCTTCTCAATCTCGCGCGCCAACACGCCATCCATTATGTGCCACGCAAGACCACTCCCTACATATTCTACACCACATCGCGCGAATTGCCGAAATATGTGCAACTGCCGCGAAGCGTCTATGAAGACCAGCGCGAACGCATGTCCCGACGCATTGAAGCCATGCGCCGATTCATGTTTGACACCGATGCATGCCGTGTGAGCGGAATGCTCAGATACTTCGGAGAAAAAGACGTTGCAGACTGCGGCACATGCGACGTGTGCCGTGCCCGCAAAGCATCCCGACAGGCTATCTCCCGAACGGAGTCACTGCGCAATGGCATACTCTATCTGGCATCACAGCCCGGCGAAACATCAATATCACACATAGCCGCACAATTATCGGTCTCAACCGATACACTCATTCCTATCCTACGCCACATGATGGACGAGGGAGACATCATTGTCAACGGGCTAATCGTTTCAACACCCTGAAACATCCCTCTGAAAGCCGCTTCACTTCACACTTTTTAATCTCTTTTAGTTCATTTGGCACTGACTATGCCACAGGTGGTTTGTTGTAACAATGTAATCTGAACGGCACACAAAATCACGCCTTCAATTACATCATCCGACATCCCTCGTCCTTAATATCGGATAGTGAGTATTAGATATTAGGGCTCTCATAAATAAATAGTTGAAACGGCAAGGATGAGTCTTACTCCGGTAAGATTCATCCTTTGTCGTATGTCCGGAACCGGTATTCAGAATCGATCAGACATTGAACAGGAAGTGCATGATATCACCGTCCTGCACAATATATTCCTTGCCCTCGACATTCATTTTGCCGGCCTGACGCACGGCAGCTTCACTGCCAAGAGTCACATAATCGTCATATTTTATCACTTCGGCGCGGATAAATCCTTTTTCAAAGTCAGTGTGGATGATACCGGCACATTTCGGAGCCTTGCTTCCGCGCATGAATGTCCATGCACGCACTTCATCCTCTCCGGCAGTAAAATAAGTCTGAAGGTCGAGCAATGCATAGGCGGCACGTATCAGGCGCGCCACGCCCGACTCCTGAAGTCCGATCTCGGCCAGAAACTCCTGACGATCCTCGAATGTATCCAGCTCGGCAATCTCAGCCTCGGTCTGAGCGGCTACAACAAGTATCTGCGCCCCCTCATCTTTCACGGCCTCGCGTACTGCTTCCACATAGGCATTGCCGGTAGCAGCAGATGCGTCGTCGACGTTGCACACATACATCACCGGCTTATTTGTAAGCAGAAACATATCGCGAGCAAACCGCTGCTCGTCGGGAGTATCAAGCTCTACCGATCGTGCCGGCTTACCGCACTGCAGGGCTTCCTGATATTTAAGCAGTACTTCATACTGCATCTTGGCTATCTTGTCGCCGCCTGTCTGTGCCTGCTTCTGAGTTTTTGCAATACGGCTTTCGACAGTCTCCAAATCTTTTATCAGAAGTTCATAGTCTATGATCTCTTTATCCCGAACAGGATCTACCGTGCCGTCGACATGTGTTATATTGTCGTCATCGAAGCATCTGAGCACGTGCAATATGGCATCGGTCTCGCGTATATTGGCCAAAAACTTGTTCCCGAGGCCCTCACCCTTGCTGGCACCTTTCACCAGCCCGGCGATATCCACAATCTCCACAGTAGCGGGAACCACACTACGGGGATTGCACATCTCCACGAGTTTTGTAAGTCGGTCGTCCGGCACTGTAATCACACCCACATTGGGCTCAATAGTACAGAAAGGGAAGTTGGCCGACTGAGCCTTAGCGTTAGACAGACAGTTGAAAAGAGTGGATTTACCCACATTGGGGAGTCCCACGATACCGCATTGCAATGCCATGAATATTATATATTAAAGGTGTAACTTCTGATTTAGCCCACAAAGTTACTCATTATTTCCATCAATTCATAATCATATTTGCGCCACAAGAGTCAAATGGCCACATTTCACCTAAGACGCGTCAGTGCGTCGGGCAACTTTATCATTGAGGCATCCACCCCTATGCCATACACTCCGCCGCGAGTGCCCGATATCATGTAACGCTTCGCCATGTCGGGGTCGAGTATCTGTCGACGCACGGCTCTGCGCGTGAGCGACAGCTTCTGCTGCAACGACTCACCCATCGGATCCACCAGTTCGGCTATCGACTGACAGGCAAGACGCTCATCGCATCCCGGCTTCACCATCGAATATATCTCGCCAAGCAGATAGGTATAGTCGGATATATTTTTCAGCACAATCCCGTCGGGATAGCACAGAAAAAGCAGATACACCGTACGCGCAAGGGGAGTCATAAGCAATTCCATCTCATTGAATCCCGGCAGATATATGCGCATGTCGTTACTGACATGTATGTCCGACAACCCGTCGGCTCCAAGCATGAGTTTACCCCGAATCTCACGCTCAAGCACATGCATGGGCGGCGACTCATGGAAGTGACTCACATACTGAAGCACGAGCGATGTCAGACGGTCGACCCAGATTTTCTTCTCATTGTCAAGACAATCATCCGATTCCTCAGACTCAGGCTCCATATATGGCGACGGCATCGGGGAGCAGACATTGCATTCAAGATTGTCGTAAGAAAAATCATCTGCCGCCATATCTTCATCGCAGCCGTCGGCATCTATGGACGACGCCGTAAATCCGATCATGGCACGTCTAAAAAAACCGCCGCGAGGATTGTACACCACCAGCGTCTGCGGAGACGGATTGAGCACATCCTCGATCTGACGGCGCAAAAATGCAGCTGCATCGGAGGCATCGCCCACCCTGTCGAGCGGAACCACAGCATAGCCTTCAAAGCGACTGTCAATAACCGATATCCTGCGTACAGCCACATAACCATGTCCGGACACCTCATCAGCACCGATTATCTGACGCTCGAAACGCATGCCCAACCGCACTGCTATATCGGAAAACAACATGCCGCTATGATTATCAACAGAGCCATGAGGCACTATCAGGGCAATGAAGCCCGGTCGCAACTGTCGCAACCGGGGCATCAACAAATTCAGTCGGAGATCTGTCATAAGTCGTAGATACGTATATATATGTGTTTACAAAAATAACTATTATTACGTCGGTACACAACCCTCCGACGCACTATCAGCGATCGGACAGGTCTGTATCGTCGTTGATGTCATCGAAATATCCTGTCGCACACTCGAGTGCCTGGCCGTCTTTTACCATATCCATCCATCGGCGGCGGGCCGAACGCTCACGTTCAAACATGGATTTTGTACCTCCGGCAGTGGCTTTGAAAGCCATGGCATTGTCGATAGACAGGCTGAAGCTCACCGACTCCACATCCTGATTGGCACCTATGTAGGCAAATAACCACCCGTCGGCTTTAAGCAGACTTACCAATGCCTTGACAGACTCTCCGCTCCAGTTAGTCGACGCGTTTTCATAGCCATCAGTGATTATAGTCACCGAAACCGCAGCATCACGACTTTGCGACACCGATTCTCGTAGAGCTGTCAGCGCGCCGCCCATGGCATCGTAAAGAGGAGTCGAACAACATGGCCGGTAATCCTTGCCTGTCATCACCGGCACATCATCCACATCGACATTGCGGCAGAAGTAAGAGGTGGAGCAACCACAGAATGTCACTATGCTCACACGCTGTTCCATGCCTGTGGCCTTACCTGCGGCACGTATGGTGCCCACAGTTTCGTTTACTCCGGCTATCGCCTCGGAAGCAATGCTGCCCATAGAGCCGCTGCGGTCGAGAATTATCAGATTGTACACGGTCTTGGTTGTGGTTGATTTCATGATTAGAATATGTTTAAAGGGTTAGAGATACTTATTAACACCGCAAAGTTAACACCGGAATTTCGCCGGGCTCAGATTCTGCAAGGTTGCAGTGCCTGAATTTTATTTTCGGGTACAAAGTTACGGCACGGCACAGGTCTCAGTGTCGATAAATGCGTCATGTCGTAGTTTTTCATTACTTTTGCACCGTGATACAAATGCGGCAATATATATCAAATCGACGTAAAACCATAATGACAGGAATTCTGATCATTGTGGCTGTGTCGGCAGCACTGGGCTGTCTGCTCACAGGATCGGTAGACATACCTGCCTCTGGCGTATGGGACTCTCTGACCGGCAATGAAGTCGCAAAAGAATCGTGGCGTGTCATTGTCACCGAAACACGAGTACCCATGGTGGTGACATCAGCAGTAGCCGGTGCCGCACTTGCGGTGGCCGGACTTCTGTTGCAGACGTGCTTCAACAATCCGCTCGCAGGCCCTTCGATACTCGGCATATCCACCGGAGCATCGCTCGGTGTGGCAGTAATGATACTCGCTCTCGGCGGTATAATGGCCGAAGAGTGGGGACAGTATCTCAACATATTGGCCGGTGCGCTTGCCGGTGCATGCGCGGTGATGGTGGTGCTACTTGTCATGAGCCGCATGGTACGGTCAGCCACCATGCTACTAATCGTAGGCATACTTGTGGGCTATTTTGCCTCATCGGCCATAGCGCTTCTCAATTATTATTCATCGCAGGAAGGAGTCTACTCATACGCCATCTGGGGTCTGGGATCATTTGCCGGCGGTTCACTTGCCCGCAGCGGCATATTCGCCGCAGTGACACTCCCCATAATCGTGCTGTCCATGCTGCTGATCAAACCCCTCAACGCCATGCTGCTCGGCGAGCGCTATGCCGAAAGCATGGGGGTGGCCATACAGCGCACACGTCTGTGGCTGCTCCTATCCTCAGGCACCCTCACGGCTTTTGTCACAGCATTCTGCGGTCCGATAGGCTTTCTTGGTCTCATAGTGCCACACATAGCCCGAATTATGATGCGCACATCTCATCATGCGGTTTTACTTCCGGCCACAGCACTGGCCGGTGCCGCTACCGCACTTTTATGCGCGTTTATAGCGGTGGCCTTCGGCGAGGGCGGTTCCATACCCATCAATGCCATCACTCCTATAATCGGAGTCCCGATAGTGCTATATGTGATACTCAACCGTAAGAAACTCATGTATTTTGACTGATGACTGCCATATTATCGACCCGCCACCTCACCACCGGCTACCGTCAGGGACATAACGAGACAGTAGTGACAGACGACATCAATGTGGATATGCACGCCGGGAAAGTCACATGTCTGCTCGGAGCCAACGGCGCCGGCAAAAGCACACTGCTGCGCACACTGGCATCACAGCAATCACCGCTATCGGGCAGCGTCATCATAGCCGGGCATGATCTCGACAGAATGTCGCGTACTGAACTGGCGCGCCTGATCAGCGTGGTACACACGTCGGACACCAATGCCGGCGCACTCACCGTAGAAGAGGTTACCGCTCTTGGCCGGCAGCCCTATACAGGCTTCTTCGGCCGCCTGTCGGCTGAAGACCGCGACATAGTAAACGAAAGCATCGAAGCCGTAGGCATCGCCGCTCTGTCCAGCCGCTATATGGCAACACTGAGCGACGGCGAACGACAGAAAGTGATGATAGCACGCGCACTGGCACAGCGCACTCCGGTGATGATGCTCGACGAACCGACCTCATTTCTCGACGTGGCCAGCCGACTCGACGTCATGAGACTTCTATCGCGACTTGCCAAAGAGTTTTCCACAGCCATACTTCTGAGTACTCATGATGTAGGTCAGGCTTTGAGCATATCGGACGATCTGTGGCTCATGCGCAAAGGCGCACCACTGGCAAGCGGAACGAAATCGCACATCATAGCATCAGGAGAAATGGACAATCTGTTTCCCGGGCGCAATGTGCGCTTCGATCCGGCAGCAATGGACTTCCGCTGATATTTGTGTGCATAATTGCCACTTTATACCTATATTTGCACCTGCATTATACCTATAGATATCCATGATGGACACCAAGCAAGCATTACTCATCATCAACCCCATATCAGGCACTTCCAATAAAAAGAATCTGGATGTACTTGTAACAGAGCGATTGGCCCAAAATGGCATCAAAGTTGATACTGTATGGACTAAAGCGGCAGGCGATGCCACCAATCTTGCACGCGAGGCCGCTGCCAACGGTTACGACATAGTGATTGCCGCCGGTGGCGACGGCACAATCAACGAGACCGCTACAGCTCTATGCGATACCGGTGTCACACTCGGCATCATCCCATGCGGCTCAGGCAACGGCCTGGCCCGTCATCTGAACATCCCTGTCGATGTGCGCGCCGCCATTGACATCATAGCCGACGGACGGGCTGAAATCTGTGATCACGGGAGCGTAAACGGACGCCCGTTTTTCTGTACATTCGGTACAGGATTCGACGCCGCTGTAAGCCACAAATTCGCCAAGTCCAAACACCGTGGCAAGTACACTTACCTACGCAATACCTTCAAGGAATACATAACCTACAAACCTGAAGAATATGTGATCCGTGCAAATGGGAATATCATCACTGAACATGCTTTTGTGGTGGCCGTATGCAATGCGTCACAATATGGCAACAATGCCTACATAGCGCCAAACGCATCGATCAACGACGGTCTTCTCGATGTGACCATAATACATTACGGCAACATTCTTTCGACTGCGCTCGTCGGACTTGACCTCATGCTCGGCTCCATAGAGAAAAATATGCTCATACATACATTCCGTGCCCACGACATCACTATTGAGCGCAAAAATCCAGGCCCGGCGCATATCGACGGCGAGCCGCTAATACTCGACTCATGCCTTGACGTGAAGTGCCATGAACACAGCTTAAGCATATTCACACCAGGATGCGACACCCCGATACGCCCGTTACTCACCCCCATGATGTCGATAGTCAACGGACTCGGACTCACCATACGCTCGCTCTTCAAGAAATGAACCTACGCAGGGGCAAACCGCTCATTGTACGCTGTCCGTTTGTGCCACGCCGATTCTGTGTCAACATATTCGGATTGATATTGACTCGTGACAGCAGCTGGATCGACTCCGACATTATCAATCATGAGCGTATACATACGGCTCAGATGCGCGAACTTATCTTCGTGCCATTCTACATCTTATATTTTCTGGAGTGGCTCGTGAGGCTTCTGCAACACCGACAGTGGTATACAGCTTACAAAAACATATCGTTTGAACGTGAAGCCTATGCCCACGGTCATGATCACACATATCTCGCTCAACGACGACATTTCGCTCAATGGCGCACCCGCAATAACAGAGATTCATAAACGCGTGAAGGATGCTCTCACGAGCATCCTTCACCATTTACACATAGTACTTAACGTCAGTGGATTTTTATCTAATGTCTAATTGGCACTTATGAAAAAGCATGTCGCTTTTGGCGATTTATTTCATATTGATGACACAAAGTTAGCAATTACAATCCACATTTCAATGCACTTTCATTTTGCATCCGCACTGTATTAAATTCACATATTTACCGTATTTATGCACTTTATTTGTATAAATTCCAACGTTACATCCGTACCCGACTCACAGCTGTAAGCCAGTTTGCAAAAAGTGCGACAATTTGCCAGAGTGCTAAATTTAGTTAAACATATCACTATTACTTCTCACATTGCTACCATCAGGTGGAAAATTAGTAATTTTGCAACGTCATATTCTTTATATCGACACATGGAGGAATTTTTTCTTTACCGAAACCACTATACAGGCAATGTTTTCAACCATATCCATTGCCTTATCTCCATCCCCACCATCATCAAGGATACAATCACAGTCAGAAAAATCACATGCACGGATCATAGTCCGGCATATCGCGGCCGCATGCCATGACGCTTTACGCGCATGACTGCCGCCGGCTCTTCTCCCATTATATTCATAACACCATAATTTCCATCCATCACAATGTCATCGCTGAGATTTAAAGTCGTAGACGAAGCCTTCAACCGTAAAGCAGACCCGGTACAGATTCCGGCCGAGCGTCCCGAAAAATATTATGGCAAATACGTGTTCAACCGACAGAAAATGTTTGAATACCTGCCTGCCGAAACTTTCGAGGCACTCACAGCAGCCATCGACAATAAAGAACCTCTGCCGAGAAATGTGGCCGACAGCGTGGCCGAAGGTATGAAACGCTGGGCCATAGACAACGGCGCAAGACATTACACCCACTGGTTTCAGCCTCTAACAGAAACCACCGCAGAAAAGCACGATGCTTTTGTAGACCACGACGGCAAGGGGGGTGTGGTGGAAAATTTCAACGGCAAACTGCTCGTACAGCAGGAACCGGATGCTTCAAGTTTTCCCAACGGTGGTATCCGCAACACATTCGAGGCACGTGGTTATTCAGCTTGGGATATATCGTCTCCGGCATTCATCATGGGCAATACTCTATGTATTCCAACCATTTTCATTTCATATACGGGCGACTCGCTCGACTACAAGACCCCGCTGCTAAGAGCTCTTAATGCTGTAGACCGTGCAGCCACAGCAGTGGCGCGCCTTTTTGACCCGGAGGTAAAACACGTAAAGTCATATCTCGGATGGGAACAGGAATACTTTCTTGTCGACGAAGCTCTTTACAGCGCACGTCCTGACCTGATGCTCACCGGACGCACTCTCATGGGCCACGAGTCTGCAAAAAACCAGCAGCTCGACGACCATTATTTCGGAGCCATACCCTCGCGAGTCGAGGCTTTCATGCTGGATCTTGAGATAGAATGTCATAAACTCGGCATCCCGGCCAAGACACGCCACAACGAAGTGGCACCAAACCAGTTTGAGCTTGCTCCTATTTTCGAAGAAACAAATCTGGCCAACGACCATAACCTTCTGCTTATGTCGCTCATAGCCGAAGTTGCCCGCCGCCATCACTTCAGGGTGCTGCTTCACGAAAAGCCGTTTGCAGGAATAAACGGATCTGGCAAGCACAACAACTGGAGTCTGGGCACCGACCGCGGAGTGCTTCTCTTCGCTCCCGGAAAGACCCCGCAGCAAAACCTGCAATTCATCACCTTTGTGGTCAATGTGATGGCCGCAGTGCACCGTCACAACGCCTTGCTCAAAGCATCGATCATGTCGGCCACCAACGCTCATCGACTCGGAGCAAACGAAGCACCTCCAGCCATAATATCCATATTCACAGGATCGCAGCTCGCCGACATTCTGAGCCGTATAGCCACATCTTCAAACGACGAGCTGACCGATCTGAACAGCAAGGAAGGCCTGAGGCTAAATGTGTCGCAGATACCTGAAATCATGCTCGACAATACAGACCGTAACCGAACATCGCCCTTTGCATTCACCGGCAACAGATTTGAATTCCGTGCCGTAGGCTCCACAGCCAACTGCGCTTCTGCCATGATAGCGCTCAATGCAGCCGTTGCCGAACAGCTCATCGAATTCAAGTCCAACATCGACCGGCGCACTGCCGGCGGAGAAAATCTCCGTCATGCTCTGCTTGAGGAGATACGTTCGCTCATCCATGCATCCGAAGCCATACATTTCGACGGCAACGGATATTCCGACGAATGGAAAACCGAAGCCGCACGACGCGGCCTCGACTGCGAGACTTCGGTGCCTGTGATCTTCGACGCATATCTGCGTCAGTCGTCTATCGACATGTTCCGCACCACTGGAGTCATGACTCAGGTAGAACTTGCGGCCCGCAACGAAGTGAAGTGGGAGATGTACACCAAGAAAGTCCAGATCGAAGCACGTGTGCTCGGCGATCTCGCACTCAATCACATACTGCCTGTGGCAATACGCTACCAATCGATCCTGCTCGACAATGTGAATAAGATCAATGCCGTGTTCCCGGCCGATACCGCGGCGTCAATGTCGGCATCAGAACTCGCCACCATCGAGGATATATCCCGACACACAGGCGCGATCAAAGCCGAAGTAGAACGCATGGTCGATGCGCGCCGCGAAGCCAACCGTATAGAGTCGGAAAGAGAGAAAGCATTGGCATATCACGACAATGTAGTTCCGTCCATGGATGTCATCCGCTACCATATCGACAAACTCGAACTGATGGTTGACAACGAAATGTGGCCATTGCCCAAATACCGGGAACTGCTATTCATCCGTTGACACTTTCAATTCGCACCATATAACCGTTAAATTGGATTTTCAGTCCGCAATGTAATATTTTTGTAACATATTTTTGTGCAATAATATCTTTAATGATATATTTGCAAAATATATAATTCAACTATTTTTATAACCCAAAATTCAAAAAAGAAATGAAAAAGTTCTTTGCAATGGCAATCCTCGCGATTGCTTCGCTCAGCGCATCAGCTGAAGGTCTTTATGTTGGTGGCTCACTTGGCTTCTGGCACGATAGTAACGACAAAGACAACCATGGCCTGACAACCAATAATCTGACAATTCTTCCCGAAGTCGGATATAACCTCAGCGATAAATGGGCCGTGGGCACTGTAGTAGGCTATGACTATACCCATCTTTGCAATCTCGGTACTTCGGTCAATCTGTTTCAGTTCAACCCCTATGTACGTTACACTTACTTCCGCACTTCAAACAATTTCCTGAGTCTGTTTCTTGACGGTACTGTAGGTGTAGGCGCCGGCTGGGCATCTTATGATGACGACGATGAGGATTCAAAAACAGCATGCACATGGCAGATAGGCATAAAGCCTGGTGTAGCCCTTAACTTTACCAAGAATTTCAGCTTTGTGGCACACATCGGTCTGCTCGGCTACGAAGGAGCCAATAATGCCGCCCAAGCTGCCGGATATTCAAACAAGGGCGGCCTGATGCTCAGTGGCAACAATCTTACTTTCGGTTTCTACTACAACTTCTGATCTTAAGACAATGTAGCCGATTCCTCTACGGAACACGGCAATACTCAAAGTACAATAATAAAATAAGCATCTTGCCTGAGGCAAGATGCTTATTTTCATTCATACCATACATGCAGCTCATATGCGCTTGTAATAACGTAGCGACTCTTCACCTCCTATCATACCCGGATGAAATATCATGATGTACTCTCTGAGCAATCGCTCAGGATGAAAAGGAAACTCGTCGAAAAGTGGCGACTCCGTAGTATCGCATACGTAAATACCTCTCTTATGATACGCATCGAACTGCTCTGACATCGGATTAGACGCTTTCAGTCCCTTTGCCGACAGCGGCCCGTAACTTCTTATCAGCCAATAATCGGCATGCTGTGCTCGGTCGAGCACAGCAGCCACATCAAGCTTCAGCGAACCAGCTCCTGGACTTCCGCTCCACGGATAGTTGGCACCGGCATCCATAAGCAAACGGGCCATGTAGCTGTCGCCGGCAGGCACATCCCATGTACCTCCGGGCATAGGCTGCTCCGTGAGCACTGTAGGAGCACTATCCAATACAGCCACCTTGCATCTGAGCGATTCATATTCGCGCCGCACATTTTCATACAAAGAGTCGGCTTCAGCCCCACACCCGTACAGACGCCCTATGAATTTTACCCATTCGGCACGTCCAAGAGGTGTACGCTCCATATAGTCGACGCACTGCACCACCGGAATGCCAGACTTGCCCACAGCTCCCAAATCTTCATTCTGATACGGCGAAAGCAATATGGCATCAGGCTCCAGATCAAGAATACGCTCGATAGACACACTTGCACTATTTCCGACATCGACTATACGTCCCGATGCTATGCGCTCTACTATGGTTCCGGTGGAGAAATAATGTCCGTCGGCCACGCCGCTCACCGCATCAATCGCGCCAAGTTCATCAATCACTCCTCCATACACTCCACTGTATACGACAGAAGATTCAATAGGGACTCGAACTATTGTGCCTTCAGGAAGATCTCCATCATAGTCACGTCCGACCAATACATAGCGGGCAAGCAGCCTTCTATCGCCATTGCCCCACGGACTGGCCACATCTGCCAGCACATATCCATCCATATCCACAAGAGTCAGCAGACTGCTTTCGCATGTCAGGGTGTCTCCACCGTCCACTTCCGAGATTGCCGCTCCTCCGCACGAACACATAATGCTCACGCTCATCATTATTATTGCCGCGTATCTGTTCATATCATCAGTATTTATATGGTAAAGTTAGTAAAATAAAACTTTAGAGTATCCAAATACTGATTTTTTTCGCTATTTTTGCATTCACGAAAACGATAAAAATTCATTTTAAAATATTTTTTTAATTATGTCAAAAGTAACAGTAGTGGGCGCCGGCAACGTAGGCGCGACATGTGCTAATGTATTGGTGACTCAGAACATCGCCGACGAAGTAGTTCTCATCGACATCAAGGAAGGTCTTGCCGAAGGTAAGGCTATGGACATCATGCAGACCGCCAATATCCTTGGCCTCAACAGCCGTCTGACCGGCGTGACCAACGATTACGAAAAAACTGCCGGCAGCGACATGGTTGTAATCACTTCGGGTATACCCCGCAAGCCCGGTATGACTCGCGAAGAGCTCATCGGTGTAAACGCCGGTATCGTAAAATCTGTGACTGAAAACATACTTAAATACTCTCCCAACGCCATCATCCTGTGTGTATCCAACCCCATGGATACCATGACCTATCTCATCCACAAGACTTCAGGTCTGCCCAAAAACCGCATCATCGGCATGGGCGGTGCTCTCGACAGCGCACGCTTCAAATATTTCCTTAGCCTCGCGCTCGGTGCATGTGCCACTGAAGTTGAAGGCATCGTGATAGGCGGTCACGGCGACACCACTATGATTCCCCTCGTACGCTATGCAGCATACCGCGGTATTCCTGCCTCAACATATCTCCCTGAAGAACAGCTCCAGAAAGTTGCTGCCGACACCATGGTAGGCGGCGCCACACTGACCAAGCTCCTCGGCACATCAGCATGGATGGCTCCCGGCGCGGCTGCCGCACAAGTTGTAGCTTCAGTGCTCCACGACAGCAAGAAGCTCATCAGTTGCTCTGCCCTCCTTGATGGCGAATATGGAGAAAAAGATCTCTGCATCGGTGTACCATGTATCCTTGGCAAAAACGGTATCGAAAAAATCGTTGAATTCGAACTCACCGATGCCGAAATGGATCTTTTCCGCGCCAGCGCCGCAGCCGTTCACAAAACCAACGCAGCTCTTTCCTGCTAAAATAGGATTGTTATGAAGTTTTCAAAAATCATTCTCTCTGCATTGCTCGTTGTTGCCATGGCTGCCTGCAATTCTGACAAGTCAGCCAAACAGGTCGATGACGATGCTACAGCTCAGAACAAGATGAAGCAGACCGAAAAGGCCGAAACCTCCGACGATGCTAATGAACTCGCCGACAACGGCGCAGTGCTCGAACTCGGCGCTTCCGACAACATCATACCCGAGACCAACCCGGTGGTTATCGACTTCAATGCCACCTGGTGCGGTCCTTGTCAGAAATTCGGTCCCATCTACCACAAGGTAGCCGGCGAATACGCTTCTAAGGCAGTGTTTACTTCTGCCGATGTGGACGTTTGCAAGGATCTTGCTGAAAAATATGAAATTTCAAACATCCCTACGGTTGCTATCATCTATCCCGAATCAACAGGCCGTCAGCCAGTTATCGAAGTAGGCTTCATGGATGAAGAAACTTTCAAGGCATTCCTCGACAAGAATCTCTGATCACAGACATTCCATCATAAAAAAGGCTCAGATCAACTCTGAGTCTTTTTTTATGTGTTAAAACCTCCTACTTTATTATATCCACACGGAAATCCATAACCGAGTCGTCCCCACCGTAAAAAGCGAATCCTTGCGCATCAAATGCCTCAAGAGCAGCCTTATCGGCAATGCGATGCTGTATCACATAGCGGGCCATAAGGCCACGGCACATCTTGGCATAGATCGTGACTGTGCGCGGGCCCGACGGGCTGTTTACACGAAACGTAGGTGTTATCACTTTCACGCTGCGCTGCACTCGCTTCCAATCAAACAAGCCGCGCATCTCGTCACTGGCCAGATTGAGCAACACTCCGTCGGAGTGTTCGCGCACTGTCGATATAAGCGCATCGGTCAGAAGCGGACGCCACGACTCCATCACCGACTCTCCGTCGAGACACGGCAGATGCACCTTGCCTTCAAGTCGATACGGATTTATCATATCAAGCGGACGAAGTATCCCATAAAGAAACGAGCATATCGTCATCCGGTCATTGGCATAGGTCATATCCTCAGCCGACAGGCTTTCGAAATAAAGCTGCCGAAACACCATGCCGCTGTACATACATGCCGCCGGTCTGCGGGTCTGGGCTATCGGAAAATCCTGATAGCGCAAATGATTTTCTACTGCCAGACTATGCTTGACTGACAGCATAGCCGACAACTCCTCCGGAGAGTAACCGGCCATACATTGCGCCAGCATGTCGGCACGATTCTGAAACACAGGCTCTGTCACTGCCACACCTTCCGGCATGGTACATCCGGCATCCATGGTTTTAGCACAGGCAAGTAATATATGCATATATAGTCTGAATATGGATTTAACTGCGCAAATCTACTAAATTTTAAAACACCCTCCGGCCGCTATTACGAATATAATACTTAAATTTGTAGTCACGTATGCGAAGAATCGACCGCGAGACCGTACAGAAAATTCTTGATACTGCCGACATTGTGGAGGTGGTGAGTGACTTTGTGCATCTGAAACGTCGCGGAGCCAACTATATAGGCCTATGCCCGTTTCACAACGAGCGTACCCCTTCGTTCTCGGTATCCAAGTCAAAGGGTATATGCAAATGTTTCAGTTGCGGAAAGGGCGGCAGTCCGGTCAATTTTATCATGGAGCTGGAGCAGATGAGCTATAACGAGGCTTTGCGTTATCTGGCCAAGAAATACCATATCGAGATTCAAGAGCATGAGATGAGCGAACAGGAACGTGAGGAGATATCCACACGCGAGAGTATGCTGTCGGTCAATGAATTTGCAATGCGGCATTTCGAGCACCTGCTCACCGATACCGACGACGGCCGAGATATAGGTCTCTCATACTTCCGCGAACGTGGCATAAGCGATGCCATGATCAAGCGGTTTCATCTCGGCTACTCGCTCGACAAACGCGACGATCTGTTTCAGACAGCAATCAACAAAGGCTTCAGTGAAAAATATCTGCTCGATACCGGCCTGTGCTACCGTACAGAGCGCGGCACTATGCAGGATCGTTTCCGTGGCCGTGTGATATACCCTGTATTCACTGTTTCGGGCAAAGTCATTGCATTTGGCGGACGCACACTCCGTAAAGACAAGGAAGTGGCAAAATATGTCAACTCTCCCGAATCGTCTGTCTATAAGAAAAGCAACGAGCTCTACGGACTATATCAGGCCAAGCAGGCCATTGTAAAAAAAGACAAGTGCATACTTGTCGAAGGCTACATGGATGTGATATCCATGCACCAGAGCGGAGTGGAAAACGTGGTGGCATCATCCGGCACTTCTCTCACCGAAGGGCAGATACGTCTCATACACCGATTTACCGAAAATGTCACCGTAATCTATGATAGCGATCCGGCAGGCATCAAGGCATCGCTGCGAGGTATAGATCTGCTTCTTGCCGAAGGTCTTAATGTGAAAGTGATGTTGCTGCCCGAAGGCGATGACCCCGATTCATTCGCCCAGTCGCACACGTCAAGCGAAGTCGAAGCCTACCTTTCGGAAAACGAGCAGGATTTCATTGCGTTCAAGACTCATATCCTTACCGACGGACTAGGCAATGACCCCGTGGCCAGATCAAAAGCCATTCAGAACATAGTGCGCTCCATATCGGTTATTCCCGACCAGATCACACGTACCGTATACATAGCCGAGTGCAGCCGGGTAATGGGAATCAGCGAGAAAGTGCTCACACTACAGGTGGCAAAATACATTACAGAGCGACAGGAACGCGATGCAAACGATGCTATGCGACGTCGCAACCGAATGGAGGCTGGTCTTCCACCCGAAGCTGCTCCGATCGATTCGCACGAACCGCCTGTAGACATAGCCGATCCCCAGACTCCTTCAGTTTCCCAAGTCGTTGATAACAACGATTCGATCAGGAGGCGCAAACGAATGGAGTACCTTGCTCCCTACGAACGTGAACTTGTCCGATATGCCGTACGCTACGGAGCATCGTATCTATGCGATGTGGCTACAGATGATCAGGGCAACGTGCGTGAGATGTCTGTAGTAGAATATCTGCGACAGGAACTTGATGTAGACGATATCACAATGTACAATCCGGCATACGCCGAAGCTCTCGATCTGGCCTATGACATCACTATGTCGCCGACATTCGGTGCCGACATGCAAGCGCACCGACAAGTCGAAGAAACCAAACGTTCCAATGCCATAGCCGAAGGTATAGAAGAAATACGCCGTACCACTGACGATTTCCAATCGATCGAACGCAAGGAAACGGAGTTGCACGCACGCGAAGATGCGGTATATGCCGCCGCATTGGACGATTTCCGCGAACACTATGTGTCGCGAGCCCTTCTGTCATGCGACCGCGACAATGTGCGACGGCTTGCTACCGACATGATAAGCTCCCGACATCAGCTCAGTAAGATCCACACCAAATACAGCCACATACAGACCGAACGCGACCGTCTGGCCGAACTCGTGCCGCTGGCTGTCTACAATCTCAAGTGTGCGCTTGTGGAGTGCGACATTATTGACGTTAATTCTGAAATCAAAGAAGCATACAGTACTCATAGCGATGACCTCGACCTCATACGCAAACTAATGATACGTGTCGCCGAGCTCAACTCCCTTAAAAAAGAGCTCGCCAAGTATCTTGGCGAGCGCATATTGTCACCGCGCATCAGGCGGTAATATTCTCCATTTCACAATAGTCTACATCAGCTGTGGGCCTTAAGCATAAGTCCCACACGTTCTTGCAGCCCGAACAACAGGTTCATGTCGTGCACCGCCATGGCTGCCGCGCCTTTTATCAAATCGTCTATAACGGCATTGATTACCAGACGGTCGCCGACTTTCTGCAGATTGATTATACACTTGTTAGTTCCCACTACCTCAGTAAGATTCGGAAGACTGGTAGAGATATACGTAAAGCTATGGTCTGAATAAAACTCGTCGTATATTCCACACACCTTTTCCTCGCTCAGAGCACACTTGAAATGTATGGCCACAGAAATACCGCGTTTCCATCCGCCATTCATCACCATAAAAGTCATAGGTATGCAAAACGATGGCTGAAGCGAACGCAAGCCGCGAACAATATCATCGGCTTCTTCAAGATCTATCAGCGCGAGAGCCTCACCCGGTTCGGCGTTCTCCTCCGCCACCACAGCATGCACATGTATGTCTCCGCCATCGAGCAGATGGTGCTTGGCCAAAGGCATTAGCGACAGAAGTACCACCGAAGTCAGAGCCGGAGGCACAGATGCATGCAATCCACCGCGCACAAGCGGCTTACGGCTCAATTCAGGCAACCCGAATATCCAGTTGTCACCATCGGAAAATGTACTGTCAGGAAGATAATCGCCACTCAGATCCACGACCTTCACATTGTCGGGAACAGGATACTTTTCCAGAAATCTGCGTGCTTCTCCAGGCTCGTCAAAACAAAGGAAAAGTACATCCACCAGACTCATGTCGGGAGTGGCACAGAAACGCATATACGTCTCACCGCGCAATCCCTTGTGAATCTGCGACAGCAGTGCTCCCTCGACATGAGGTTCCAATACCCAGGCCAACTCCACATCCGGATGATTTATCAAAATCTTGATTATCTCACCGGCCACGGCCATAGAGCCTCCGGTAATTCCTGCACGTATCATAATTGTGTTTTATATTGTTGTTGAGAGATTCGTAGTTATGTATTGAAGAAATATTTACGTCCTTCTTCCATTATGGATGCCGGAATTATTTCCGACAGCACCTCATACACCTCGCTTTTTGAAGCATCGTCGCTAACAGCCACAAACACGGTATCGGCTCCGGCTATTGTGCCGAGTATCACCGGCGACAGCAGCTCGTCGATATCATAGGCCACTCCACCGGCATATCCGTTGCGGGTCTTGATAATGGCCTGACGCCCTGAAAACGCCACAGACAGAATAGCCGCCTGACGCACTGAATCCATTGCCTGAGTAGCTACTTCATCGGCAGCAGTGCCGTTGGCTGCGATCACATAGCGGTAGCCACCGAGTTCGGTAGCCACTTTCGATGTTCGCAGCGTCTTCAAGTCGCGCGACAATGTAGCCTGAGTCACAGAGCAGTTATTACGCTCCAGTAAATCCATAAGCTCCTCCTGGCTACCAATTGAATTATTGAGCAGTATTTTTACTATGAGGGCAAGTCGAGCCTGTCGTTTGTTCATATAGTCGATATTTATTCACTGCAAATTTAATATATACACCATAAATATGCAAGACCCATTTCATAAATAATTGTACACTCATCAAGAAGCCGGACTCGCATTTTTATGATTTAGCGGACAGCCATAATATCTTATAGCTTCCTCCAGTTTGTCAACATAAATCTTATGTTCCCAGCACATTGATACATTTATAACGAAAACATAGTGCTTTTTCCACACCATGCCTCACAATACTTTAGGGAATACCCTAAATAATTAATTTTCAGCCTTTTACATACGCAAAATGCGAAAATTTTACATTATATTTGCAATCGTAACGACAGAATTGACATCAGGCATATCCTACAGACCTGTCCAGGTAGGCCACTCCAAAACAATCTTATTCATATTATCCATAATATATAAAATCTTACCAACACATAACAAAACAAGACAAATGCCAAAACTTTTAATCTACCTTTTAGTTGCCATTACGGGCATATCGGCAGCGACGGCAACAGAATCAAACACGCCCATAAAATCTTTGCTACTGTCGAAACATGACGGCACAGAAATCGTACTGATGCTGGATGAAACACCGACCATAACATTCGACAAGTCTATGTACGATTTTTCGGCATGGAACGCTCATATACGTACCGACGGCTTCGTGATCGACATAGCCCCGTCGGAAATAAGATCCATTGTCCCGTCAGAGCGTGTCTTTTCGGGGATAAATGAAATACTTGCCCCAGGCAACAACGGTGACGTATTCCTCGATTACCGTGGCGAAGACATTCTTATTGAAACTTCCACTGAAGGAATTACAGCTGAGATTTATGACTTCTCGGGTATAAGACATCTCCACAGACAGCTAATGCCGGGAACGACCGTAATCCGTCTCAACCATCTCTCCAAAGGATACTATATAATAAAAGTAGGTAGCCAAACTCTGAAAATAAATAAACTATGAAAAAGATAACAGCAATAGTATTTCTGTCGCTTTGCACATTCCTATATTCAGCTGCACAGCATGCCATCCATATATACCATGACAAGGAGGAGCTGCCTGACGTTTTACTGAATGTACACATCGACAGCATAACGATAGAAAACGGCAATCAGGTATTCGCCACCGAACAAGGAAAGGTGGAATATCCCCTGACATCTATAGACAGTATCAAATTCCAGGGAAAATTCTTCAAAGCCATCTATCCTCAGCTCAGACTGCCGGGTATCGAGCAAAGGCTTACAATTTCAACACTCACCGATAGACAGGATTCAACACTTCCGACTTTCGATATATCCGAAGCGACAGATTTTATCAGGCCTTTCAGCAGCTGGAATTCTGAAAGAAACGCACTGATTTCATTCTATCAATTTACACTTGAAAAAAATCCAAGTAATGCCGTCAGACGCTTTACTATCAATGCAAAAAAAGGTGATGTGACTGTGCCGATTGAGATAATTCAATATGGAAGCAATCCGCTGTTTATATTAGACGAGAAACCATTTAATCTTGGCGATCTCATAGTCTTTCCATCGGATGCAAACGACATAGAGGTCAAAGCCCCAAAAACAATTATTGACAGTATATCATTTCCTTATATCTATCAAGGCATTCTTTATGATTGTGACTGGATGAAAGCGACAGCGAAGAATGATTCCACATTTATTATTTCGATAGATGAAAACTTGGACAATTCAATAAGAAGTGCAAATATTTGCTATCATTCAAAGAAAGAATCAGTGTATTTTGATTCGTTTCCGTTCAATGATTCGAAGAACAAAATAATCCAACTCAGGAGTGGATCTCACACGCCCGAAGAGCACCGCAAAGCGCTCCGTGAACTTTATGACGCTACTGATGGTGACAACTGGACTTATAAAGAGAACTGGTGGAGTGATGAACCATATTACAAATGGGAATGTATCAACCACGATATGTGGGGCCATAACAGATATTGGGGAGACCGGGTGGTTTCCATGCAGTTTTCCGGTCGGCAATTCAACGGAATGCGAGGTATGATTCCTGAAAGCTTTACAGTTTTCATGGACGATATGATTGAGCTCCCTGATTTAAGAAACGGAGCCTTAAGTGGCCGGTTCCCGGATGCGGTCTGCAATCATCCGATATGGCCGGAATTAGGTTGGAGAATGATACAACAGACGATATGGTATGGAAGTAATATCGATTTCACCGGAATAAATCTCAAACTTCCGGAAGTCGAGGTTACAGACTATCTTACAAACACCCGTAAAACCACATCCGAGATATTGCAGGAAAATGAGCTCACTTTCATTATACATCGGTCATACCCCTCCTCAAATAATTTCGATGAAGTCAGTTTTATAAACAAATATCTTGACTACGCGCCCAAGGGATTTGGCATAGTAATAGCCAAAGACCAGGAGGATGGACAGAATTCGGAAGAAGAAGTTCAATCCTACTCCACCATAATCCGTGAGATGCAGGCTAAAGGAATTCCGGAAGGTATAGTATGGACCAATCATTTCGGAAAAGCCAATGTAGGATCGGTAGGAAGTATGAGCCTTATTGATAAAGATGGCAATCTGATCTGGTACTCACCAATGGACTGGGGACTTGAAGGATACGGGAATGTAATGGACTCGTATTGCCGTAAGATACTCGGAGAACCTGTGCCGCATGACCCGTTTGTTTACGACACTTATACCTCTACCGACTACAGCCAGGACGGAGAAATCATAACAATACAGAAAGCCACCGAAGGCAATGGTGTCAATCTTGTGTTTATGGGCGACGGCTATGTGGATAAGGACATCAACGGAATGTATATTGAGGATATGAATGCCGGAATCAATGAACTGTTTGCCATAGAACCACTGAAATCACTTAAACCCAGATTCAACATATACATCGTGAAAGTAGTTTCGCCTAACGAATGCGTAAGCAATGGTGAGCAGCGGCTTAACCATGATGCGAACAATGTGTATGAATATATAGGAAAAATACCGGGAGTGACACCCGAAACAGCCCATGTATGTGTAATAGCGAACCGCCCTAATGATTTTGCTGTCAACGGATATACGGATATGAACGACAACGGTGGCTCTATTGCCTGGATCAATGAGGGAAAAGCATCGTCAATAATAGTGCATGAAGCCGGCGGACACGGCATAGGCAAGCTTCTTGACGAGTACACTACCGGACATGACGATTCGGGGCTCAGTGACGAGGAAAAAGAATCGTTGCGTCAGCAACTTAAGGTAATGTATCATGACCGTGGCTGGGGATTGAACCTGTCGCTATACAGCGAACCTGAAAAATCGCCCTGGGCACACATGTTTGCCGACGATGACTATAAAAATGAAGTGGGCATGTATCAAGGCGCATGGATGTTCCCGACCCTGTGCTGGCGTTCAAGCGAGAACTCTGTGATGAACAACGATTATACCTGGTTCAACGCTCCGTCACGTGAAGCTATCTACCGACAGGTCATGAGTGCATCGGAGGGTGATTCATGGGAATTCGGCTTCGCCGATTTCAAACAGTTTGACAAAGTCCGTGTCAATAGACCTGATGTGAGAACTCAGTCATTGGAAGCTATGCCGGAAGAAAACAATATCTATGTGAAGAAGAGTACACCGCGGCGATTAATGAAGCGATCTGATGGGAAATATGTCTCTGTTGCATTCGATGATAAACCGGACGAAACAGTAAAACAGAAGAATGTTCCTGAAACATTGTCAAACGGATTAATGCGGATTGAATGTAAACTCCCCAACATCACACTGGGTAATGGTCAATACATCTTCATTGACGGTGAACGCATAGATGGAAAGTAGTCCAGACAGATACTCATAATACATGAGGCTGCGTCAACATAGAACTGCCCCCCAAAAGTCTTTTGTCTAACTTTGGGGGGCAGTTCAGTTTTTTCGGGAGAAATGCGATTATGCTTCGTAGCGGCGTGCACCGTCACTCACAATCACAGGATAAATCTTGGGCTCATGTCCATATTTTTCGTTAAACTTGGCGGTAACGGTAGCTATGAAATTGTCATACAGATCATCCTTCACCAGATTCACTGTACAGCCTCCAAATCCTCCGCCCATTATACGGGAACCGGTAACACCGCATTCTTTTGCAACATCGTTGAGATAATCAAGCTCCTCGCAACTTACTTCATAAAGCTTCGACATACCTTCGTGTGTGCCATACATACAGCGACCAACGGTCTCGTAATCACCTTTAACAAGGGCGTCACACACATCGAGTACACGCTGTTTTTCTTCGATCACGTACTTCGCACGCTTGTAATCTTCCTCGTTGATCTTATCCTTGGCAGCATCAAGCATAGCCATATCGGCATCGCGCAGCGTTTCCACGCCAAGAGTCTTAGCAACATGCTCACATGATTCACGACGCTTGTTATAGGGCGAGTCAACGAGTTCATGCTTTACACGCGAGTCAACCAGCACAAGTTTATATCCATCGAGCTTGAACGGAAAATATTCAAATTCACCCGAACGACAGTCAAGACGCATCAGATTGTCTTTCTTTCCGTGAACAGATGCGAATTGGTCCATAATACCGCAGTTGACACCACAATAATTATGCTCAGTGCTCTGACCAATTCTGGCAAGCTCCATTTTCGGAAAACGATTGTCATTGAACAATTCATTCAGAGCATTTGCAAAGCAGCTTTCCAATGCAGCCGATGATGACAGACCTGCTCCTAAGGGAACATTTCCTGCAAAGACAGCATCAAAGCCCTTAACCACACCTCCACGCTTGATTATTTCACGGCAAACACCAAAAATATAGCGTGCCCACTGCTGAGCGGGAGCATCTTCCTCGTTCAAGCCGAATTCAGCATATTCATCAATATCGATTGAAAAAACACGAACTTTGTCAGTGCCATTGGGAAGTATCTCAGCCATAATAAACTTATCTATGGCGCCGGGAAACACAAAACCGCCATTATAGTCAGTGTGCTCGCCTATAAGATTAAAACGTCCGGGTGCCACGAAGAGAATTCCTTCCTGTCCGAAACGCGACTTGAATTCGTTCTGGATTTTAGTTTTCATGATGTTAAATACGATTGGTTTTATAATTTTATATAGCAAACTTACAAAAAAACTCGCGTATCATCACCACCATAAATAAAAAAATATTATAAAAACATATCAGAAGCGCCTGATAGTCACCAATACCTACATAACAATGCACCACTTTGAGAATTTGCCAAAGCAATCCGACTGAGGGTGTATAACTGTTTTTGTAGGATACCGCGAGGGCTGGAAGCCCTCCCTCCTATGGGGGATAAATGAGGAAAGCCGCGGCTC
>CAJTQH010000011.1:27713-42875 GCA_910578305.1 uncultured Muribaculaceae bacterium | reverse complement strand
CCGACCAGGACCAGAAAGAGGGGGAAATCGAGCAGCCGAAAGTGACCATGATGACCGTGCACGCGGCCAAAGGGCTTGAATTCAACAACGTGATTATCGTAGGCGTGGAGGACGACCTCTTCCCCTCGGCCATGGCCCAGACCTCGGCCGCCGAAATCGAGGAGGAACGGCGCCTGCTCTACGTAGCCATAACACGTGCCCGCAACTACTGTATGATGAGTTATGCCTCATCGCGCTATCGCAATGGAGCTCCTGCCATAACATCTCCATCGCGGTTTCTACGCGACATCGACATGCAATACCTCAAACTCGACACCGGCACCACTCTGTCGGCACCGGCACCATCGTTTGCAAGCTATCGCAATTCCTATCACTCCCCGTCAGTATCTTCTTCGGCCGCACCGCGCAAAGCTCCTGCCGGATTTACACGCATATCATCGTCTGGCAAGACTGCCCAACCTTCAGGCACACCACAGGCACATACTTCGCCGGGAATGGCCGGTTCACACACGGCTGAAGAACTGAGTATCGGTATGACCATAGAGCACAGCCGGTTCGGCAAAGGTACCATATCCGACATCGATACTTCCCGCTCCGACGCGCGCATTACAGTCGACTTCAACGGCGACAGCCGTGTGCTGCTGCTTAAATTTGCCCGATTTGCCATCATTGGTCAGTAACCTTTTAGCCACCTATTCAATTATACCGCATGAAAGAACAGGACATCCCCACCCCCTTCTACATAGTCTACGAGTCGAAGCTGCGAAACAATCTGGAGCTCATCGACAGTGTGCGCCGCCGCGCCGGAGTTGAGATTATAATGGCTTTTAAAGCCAATGCCCTCTGGCGCACATTCGACATCATAAGGGATTATGGCTTTAAATTCACAGCCTCCTCGCTCAACGAACTTCAGCTCGGCAACAAGCATCTTCTGGCAAAAGCCCACAGCTACTGCCCGGCATACACAGACGCTACCATCGGCAGATTTCTCGAAGGATCATCGCATATCACCTTCAATTCTCTCGACCAGTATCATCGGTTCGGAGAGATGGCCCGACAGGCCGGAGTGTCACCTGGCATACGTGTCAATCCGCAATGCTCGGTCATCGACACCGACATATACAATCCGGCTCTTCCGGGATCTCGGTTTGGTGTCACGGCCGACATGATAGGCGATTCGCTTCCGAAGGGCATAGAGGGGCTTCACTTCCATGCACTGTGCGAGTCTTCGGCCGAAGATCTCGCTCGTGTCCTTGAGGCTTTTGAGGCTCAATTCGGACGTTATCTCCACAGCATCAAGTGGGTAAACATGGGCGGTGGCCATCTCATGACCCGAAAAGGCTACGATGTGGATCGTCTGGTGGACATACTCTCCGCTTTCCGCAGCCGCTATCCGCACCTGAGTGTCATACTCGAACCCGGCAGCGCCTTTACATGGCGCACCGGCGATCTCATAACTTCCGTAGTTGATATTGTGGAAAACCAAGGCATAAATACCGCCATTATTGACGCTTCATTCGCATGTCACATGCCCGACTGTCTGGAGATGCCATACAAACCGGCCATTACCGAAAGTATCGGTATGGAACCCGACAATTCACTGCCCACATACCGCATGGGCGGCAACTCATGTCTGAGCGGCGACTATGTAGGCGACTGGAGCTTCACCAAGCCGCTGCAACGCGGCGATCGCCTGCGGTTTGAAGACATGAACCACTATACTACAGTGAAGACCAACATGTTCAACGGCATACAGCATCCGGCCATTGTGCGCTGCAATGCCGACGGTTCTTGTCAATATCTGCGTCAATATACTTTCTCCGACTACGAGTCGCGTATGAGCTAACCATCCAGCAATAAACCAGTCACCATGCCACGATATTCTGTCATAATTCCCGTCTATAACCGCATCGACGAAGTAGACGATCTGCTCAAAAGCCTTGCAGCACAGACTTTCACCGACTTTGAAGTCATCATAGTGGAAGACGGCTCCACGTTGCCGTGCAAGGAAACTGTCGACCGATACGCGAAATCACTCGACGTGCATTATTACTACAAGGACAATGAAGGTCGCTCCATAGCCCGAAACTATGGTATCGAACATTCGTCGGGCGATTATCTTGTGTTTTTCGACAGCGACTGCGTGATACCCCCGCAGTATTTTGCCACACTGCACCGCGAGCTTACCGACTCACATCTTGACTGCTTCGGTGGACCGGATGCCGCCCACGAATCATTTACGCCCACTCAAAAAGCCATCAGTTTTGCTATGACTTCGTTTCTCACCACCGGTGGTATTCGCGGCGGAAAGGTACAAATGGAAAAATTCGTGCCCCGTTCGTTCAACATGGGCTATTCACGTAAGGTATATGACAAGGTTGGCGGATTCCGCGAGATGTTTTCAGAAGACATCGACATGAGCACCCGCATCCGACAGGGAGGCTTTTCCATAGGACTGCTTAGAGATGCGTTTGTCTACCACAAACGACGCATTGATTTCCGCAAATTCTGGCGTCAGGTGCATGTGTTCGGCATGTCGCGCATCACACTCAAGCTGCTCTATCCCGATTCGCTTAAACTCGTACACACACTGCCGGCACTGGCGGTAATTATTGGTGTGATTCTTGTAGCGCTCGGCATATTTGTGTCGCCATGGTGGCTTATGCCGATAGGTGTGTATCTTATTGCCCTGTTCATTTCCGCTCTATGCTCCACACGTTCCCTCGGCATAGCCCTGCGTGCACTTCCGGCCTCGATAGTACAGATAGTGGGCTACGGTACCGGATTTATACGCGCCTACTTCACAAAAATTATATTAGGACGTGGACGCGACATTGATCAGGAGATAGCAATGCGTAAAGGAAAATAGGCTTTATGGGCGGAAACAACAACACCGACAAAACCGGATTTCACGTACGAATAGCCGATCTGAGCAACGACGACAAGCCTCGTGAGAAAGCCTTGCGCCATGGCTTTCTGATACCGAGCTGATAGCTATTCTACTCGGAGGAGGTGTTCAGGGCAAGTCTGTGCTCGATCTGAGCAAGGAACTGTATGCGGCATGCCACAGCTCTCTCAGCGACATGGCATGCATGTCCATTCGCGACATGTGTCGGAGATTTCATGGCATAGGGCCGGCCAAAGCCATCACCATAGCTGCTGCTCTTGAACTCGGAGGCCGACGAAAGGATGTAAAAGAAAACCGAAAGCCTCTGATACGATGTGCCGCCGACGCCTATAGTCACATACGCAGTTCGGTAGAAAATCTTCCTACCGAAGAGTTCTGGGTCATGTTGCTGTCACGAGCCAACCGCGTGATCGAATGTGAATGTATAAGCCGTGGCGGTACTGCCGCCACGGTCGTGGAACCTAAGATAGTTATAAAACGCGCCATTGAGCACATGGCCTCGTCAATGATTCTCGTTCATAACCATCCTTCTGGCAATCTCACCCCCTCGATGCAAGACGATGCTCTCACACGAAAGCTGCGCGAAGCAGGAAGCATATTGGAGATTCCTGTCATAGACCATCTCATCATCAGCCCGGAAGGATTTTACTCATATGCCGATGAGGGCCGTCTGTAACACCCCCGAAAGCACGGTACGGTCAATCATCAATCCAATCGGCGGAAGCACTCAGAATCAGTCTCCGCAACTGTCAAGACCAAGTTGAACGTCTTTGTCGGCCTCATTATAGTCAGAGCACTCCTGGCGAAGCGGAATACGTTTGATAACTTTGGCGGGATTACCGGCTACGATTGTGTCTGCCGGAACATCTTTAGTTACTACACTTGCAGCTCCGACCACGGCATTGTTGCCTACGACCACACCCGGAAGGATTGTTGCTCCGGCTCCAATCCATGCGCATTTGCCGATGTGAATAGGCCTGCAGGTTATAATCTGACGTTCATATAGGTCGTGGTTGTTAGATATGAGCTGCACATTGGCCGCAATCATTGCACCATCCTCGATAGTGATGCCGCCGGCAGACATCATAAGACATCCTGGCATCACAACAACATTCTTTCCAATCTCGACTTGGTGAAAGCGCACACCCGAAAGAGGAGTTCCGACACGACTGCCTTCACCCATACCGGGGAATAGTTCTCTCATCAAATGCTGATATTCTTCTGTAGCCGGCATTGTATGATTGAACTTGAACAAAAGTTGCGCCTGTCTCTCTGCAAGTGCCAGTTCTTCCGGAGTCTGCTTCGTAACGTCTATTCTTACCTCATCGGCACTTATGCAATTATCTATTTCTCCCATAAGTTACATTATTTCGGTATAAACCATTCTGGTTCTCGTCTTGTTAAGCACTTTTTTCTAAACAACGGTGCGATTAACCTGTATTTCAAACCACCGAAATAACGGGCTCTGTCAGGACATATGGCTATACATCGGCTGCAAGCTATACATTTTTCAGCATCAGTCTCTTTCGGATTCTCAATAGAGACAGCTCCGGTCGGACATTCGCGGGCACATTTGCCGCAATCCCTACATTTTTTCTTGTCTACTTTCGGATAGAGAGGTATTTGGACTGGCTTTTTGTACGGACGGGTTCCGTGAACCATGTCTATATCAAGCGACAATCCATTGGCAAGCAAGTCAAGCACCAACGATGAGAACTCTGCAATTTTTTTGAGATCCGATACATCCGGTCGGGAAACGGCAACCTTGGGGAATATACTATGCTGAGCTACAAATGCAGCTGCCGCAACAATATCGAACCCGTTATTTTCCAACAGATCGCAAAGTTCAAGTAGCGCATCATCATAATGGCGGTTGCCATAAACCACTATGGCCAGACACTTCTGACCGGCACCCCTGACTTTATTGAATCGTTCTACAGCGATGGCAGGTAATCTACCGGCATAAACGGGTGCGGCAAACAAAACGATGTCATCTTCTTCTGCATGAGACTCAAGAACCGTCATTCTGGTTGATGTCAGATTATGATGTACGGTTTCCATTCCAAGAGTGTCGGCAACAGCATTGACAACTTTCTCTGTTGTATTGGACGCACTGAAATAATATGAATGCAGCATGGCTGTTCAGTTTATCGATATCATATCGCACTCAACAAGAGCCCGACAAATTCCATCAATGCTCACGTCGTTTTGTAGATCTATAATATCTATTTGGCAAACAGATCCTTTACACTACCAAGCGATCCGAGAACGCCGGTGGCTTCATAAGGTATATAGACAGTCTTGCCGTCCTTGCCATCCACCATCTTGCCGAGAGTTTCTATATACTTCATGGCAAGCATGTACGATGCCGGATTTGTATTCGATGCTGCGACAGCCTCACTCACACGCCTTACCGCCTCAGCTTCAGCCTCGGCCTGAAGTATCTTGGCCTTAGCCTCGCCTTCAGCCCTCAGGATTTCCGACTGCTTTGCTGCCTCGGCCTGATTGATCTGCGATTGCTTCTCACCCTCCGAACGCAATATCAGTGATTTTTTCTCTCCTTCAGCATTCAGAATCTCGGCACGACGGTTGCGTTCGGCTTGCATCTGTTTCTCCATCGCCTCTCGCACGCTTTCCGGAGGAGTTATATCCTGAAGTTCCACGCGATTGACTTTGACACCCCACTTGTTGGTAGCATCGTCAAGTATGGCTTGAAGTTTGGCATTGATGGTGTCACGCGAAGTGAGAGTTTCATCAAGTTCCATCTCACCGATCACATTACGCAGTGACGTCTGTGTAAGTTTTTCTATTGCATTGGGAAGATTGTCGATCTCATACACAGACTTCTTCGGATCTACAATCTGGAAATAAAGCAATGCATTGATTTCAGTGGTGACATTATCTTTGGTTATCACTTGCTGCGATGGAAAATCATATACCTGTTCTCGCAAATCGATTACACTTGTTGTTGATACACGCACATATACACGTCCATTGCCAGCATGCTCGATACGGCGTGTATACACCACTTTGGGTTTGTCGATAAACGGCCATATAATATTCAAGCCCGGAGGCAGCACACTATGAAACCTCCCCAAACGTTCTATGACTCTGGTTTCTGACTGAGGCACAACTTTAACGGCGTTGGCCACTATTATTATGGCCAGCAGCACCAATACTCCTAAAATAATCCACACTTCCATGATATTATAATTTTCAAATTTGTTATTTATTTACCGGTTTTACCAGCAGCACAATGCTTTCATAACCGCATACTTCCACTCGCTGTCCATCAGAGAGACGGCTTCCATCGCTGCTTCGCACCTGCCAGCGGTCACCGTCGATCTTCATACGTCCGAAATCGTATGGATCATCACCCGAAATTACCACTGTTCCCATACGGCCTATGAGTGCATCCATATTGCTCACGGATTCAGTATCAGACTTTATCAGACCATTGTAGCGGCGCATCAGTGGTGTGACTATTATCAGTCCGGCCACCATGCTCACAGCAAGGACTATAAGCTGTACTTCCAAAGATGCACCGACCAGAGCCGCGACAAAAGCTCCGACTGCTCCGACTGCCATACCAAGCGCGATAGCCGACGACGTGAATATCTCCACAATCACCAATATTACAGCAACAGCAAGCCACAGCATCCACATAGTTATCTCATCCATCATGGTCTAATAATCATACAGAAGTTCATAACCAAGTATATAGAGCGTAGCTCCACGGCCACCGGTGAAATAATCGCCATACTTGCTGGCCGAAGCTGTCAGAAGCAGATATGCGGGAACTCGGTTCGTAGACTTATAGTCTATGTCGAACACCACATCCATATACTCATCTATAGAGCTGCCGGACTGAAACTGACCATAAGCTATCACTCCCGGATCGTTCACATCAAACAGATGGCGGTCAGTGGGCTTGGTGCGGATCTCAAACGGCTGATCCCAATCTCCAAGCGCACACCAAACGATACATGTATCAGGCTCCCCTATCATATACTGAAGATCGGGGTTCGATTTGCTTGCATCCGTAATTGGAGCCGTGGTATATTTCATGCGGACCTTCACTTTTGTCGGACGGTTGACAAACGGACGTCCGAACGCCAGCACACCGTTGGTTCCATCGGTGCGTACATAACTTCCTGCAAACAGGTTGCCTGCCCCAAGCTTACCCATGATGGATATACCCACAAATTTTGTCTCGAGCTTAGCACCATGGTAACCGGTAGGCGACATCGGATCCTCAATAGGCAGAGTATTGCTCTTGCCAAGCGTAGCAGCACCCTTGTTGCCAGTATCCCAGAATGACTCACCCGACTCAGTCCAGGGATTCCACACCTTGTCGTTGAGCCACCAATCGCGGAATTCCGAATTCGGGAGTTGCACTATGGCCTCTGTGGTGAATGAAATTTCAGCACTGTTTTCATCGCCGCTTATGGCTCTTGTCACATAAGCAGTCTGAGGCTCGAGATTACGCAGACAAGCCGAGAAGCTGCCGCCACTATGGGTCACCCATTCCTCAGGCACCACCGTCCAGTCTTCGTCCGAAGCTTTACGATATTCAAAACCATTGGTTTTACCTACTTCAGCACTTGCATACAGCCATGCCACCTGAGTCCATGCATCCACACGGTCAAGTGACACGCTCACATCCGTCTGCTCGACAGTCAGAGTCCATTCGGTAGTGCTGCCGAACTCCTCCACCATAACTTTTACGGGAGATGTGAAATCAACTTTCTTCCCTACCAGAGCAGGCGTCACCACAGACATAGGACCACCAAGCTTAAGCGACCGCACCTCAATGTCGTCAAGCGACTGCTGTGTTGGCACGAGAGCATTCACTTTATGTGACTGCACATCAATCTGCGAGCTACCGATCTGCGATGCTATTGTAAAATATCGGTCGATCGTCTGTTCGGCACGGATTGTCCATTCATATTCGCGGCCATATAGTTGGAGAGTCACACTTACAGGTGAGGACAGATCAAGCGGAGCTTCCATAACCGCTGCATCAAGACATTCCGAACCGTTGCTCAGTGTCCATGATTCAATTCTGACACTGCGTATATCGGCATATTCGGTAAGATATATCGTCACTGTGCGCGACACCGAATCTATAGATACCGGAGCGGCAAGCAGATCATGGCCCTCGCTGTCGGTAGCCTGCACTGTAATCGAGTCATATACCGGCTGTACCCAGGGATAGGGCAAATCATTGGATATACAAGCCGCCGCTGCCACTCCAACAAAAGCGTATACAGCCGCACGAAAAACTGAAGAAATTTTAAATGTGAACACCTATTCCAAAATTAATGTTGAACAAGTTAAACCTAAAATTAGCACCGCTGCTGAAACGCGATCCTTCCTCTACGCCATCGGTAATCTGCTTTTCATTGGTCATATGCAAGCCAAACACGCCAAACGACACATTGAAGCTCACATAATCCATAATAAACATACACAGACCCGGGCTGAAATTCAAAGCCACCTCGGTGAGATCGGTACGGGTATCGCGAATAACACCGTCATGTGGACGTTTGAAACGAGAAGAACCGCTCCCGAAAGACAGACACGCCTCATTGAAAATAGCAAAACGCTTGGAACGTCCAAGACCTACATAATTACGATAAAACACTCCCAGCGAATATTTTGACGAATAATAGCTGATGTCGTGTATATCGAAACTTAGATCGTCACCGAAATTCACTGCCAGACGTCCAAGATCCGATTCCTGACGCGTATAGTCGAATTTAAGACCCACACACTGATTATTGCGGAAAAAATATGCCACATTAGGACGAATAGCATACTGTTTGCCGGAAAAGTCAAAATCTTTCAACGCCTGAAACACCTGCACATCCTTGGCATCAAATTCGCCATACGAGGCCATCAGTCCGAATGCCCATTGTTTACGAGGTATGAACAGATAATTGAACAGCCCTCGGTCGTAACGTCCGAAATTGCGCTCGGGTATCACCATGTTTATGGTATCATTGCCCACTATTACTTTTTCATCCATTTCCGGATGATAAACTTCTCCTTTACGCACTATGCGACTCTTGACAGAGTCTGCCGACTGAGTGCCGGCGGTTGCCGTCAGGGCCATGCATGCCACCGACGCCAGAAATATAAGTCGTGTTATCTTCATTGCCATTACAGATAAAATGCCATTCCGAACTGCACGGAAAACAGATTTATTTTAAAATTAGCATGTTTGCTGTTGCGATGCGCCACTTGCACCTGATTTGTCACAGCACGAGTATGGGTGTAACCAAATCCGAGCACACCGATACTCACCTCTATGGCAGAATAGTTGTTTAAAAACATCACAAAGCCGGGAGTAAGACCGATGTCCAGTGAAAAATTACGTTCATACGTTCCTTCCAGATGCCGGTTGTCGCCCGATCCTCCGGTGAAATTTGAAAACTTTGCCTGACCGCCGCCAAGAGACAACTGAAGCTCATTGAACAATCCGAATCGATGGCTGTCGCCTAATGAAATATAATTACGGAATGCTCCGGTCGCATAATAATTTGAGCGTATAGAGAACACGTGGTCGGCATCAAATGTAGTCTCGGCATCAAGAATGAGCTGACCGGCATTAAGAGTCGACTTACTGCGTTCATATCCAAATTTCAGACCGGCTGCCATATTGTCCTTGAATGTGTAAAGAGCCATCGGTGTCAACTTAAACGAATATGTATCGCCATTGAGTTTCTCAAACACAAAAAAATTATAATTGTCCTGATTGCTCTGTGAATATCCGACGCTGACGCCTGTTATCCATTGTCCTTTGGGGATAAACGACACTTGCTGAAGATCGCGTTTGAACACCTCCTGGGCGCTGATCCCCAGTCCGGCCGATCCTGCAATTAATGCTACAAGTGTCATGATTCGTGAAATCTTAATCATACGTATTTCTTATATCTGTTTTTATTATTACTATCAATACGAAAATGTGAGTCCATCCACTATAAGCAGTCCGCCGAGCGATGTGGAAGTCTCCGGATTGGGATATGTAGCTATAGAGACTGTCTCCTCGACTACAGAACCTATGTTGACGGTCGAAGACAACAATAGTTTCAGCCTGGTGGCTTTTATACCAAATTCGTTATACGTAAGCGGCACGTTAAATGCGGTGTAGCCGGATGCAGGGCCGAGTTCAGCTCTTCCACGCGCTATCACTACTTCAGCACCGTTTACATCTCCCAACACCTCCATGTACACGTAGCCGCGATCTGACATGTCGGCTATCGAAGGCATAAATTTGTAATATCCATTGAGCGATGACGGTCGTGACCCAAACGGAACTCCCTCCTCAAATATCTCTTCACCTATCACTGCATTATATCCATATTCCCCAAGAAATATCTTTCCTGCGGCACGGAAAGAGATTGACGGTATATTGCGGCTGTATTTCACAAACGGCATCGACGTCTGACGATATGGCTGAATAGCTTCGCCGGCAGGATCAAAAGCGGTTGACTGCAGAGCTACGGCGAAAGCACCCTCAAAACTATCGTCTGTAGTGTACACTGAAGGCTGCATGTACCACGTATTATGATTTGACGAAGCCTTGTTGAATGTTTTGTCATTGGTATTTGCCCATTGTTTTGGAACATGAAGATCAAACGTGTGATAATTTTGCTGATTGAATATATCCACAATATTCTGACTATATCTCCCACCGCTCGGCATATCATTGTATTTTATAGCATTTCTCTTTATATCCTCAAAACTTCCATTGGGTACCCCCATAGCTCGTTCTGTGACAAAAGTCACCTGCTCAGTAAGATTGTCATCGGCTGAAAACACATCGAAAAGCGTAGAGGACATCGTGTATTCGGTGTTTCCGGTCAAACCTCCTACTATCAGATAATTTTCAGCAGGCTCTCGGCTCACAAGCATAGTCCTATGCCCATTGACATAGATATTGACCTTTGACGTTATCATTTCCCGCATATTGGCATCCTCCGCCTCCACTCTGACCACAGCCCGAGTAGCAAACGGATCTACGACCAGCCGGTAAGCCGGTGACACCACCTTTAATTCGACACGAGCCTTGACTTCACCGCAATAAGACACTCGTACTTTCATTGCCGAATATGAAGTTTCAGGGACACTAAACGTCACATTGCTTTCGCCTGCCCCCAAAGGCTGTATATCAAGTATCTCAGACTCGATCCAGAGGCCGTCGGCTCCGAGAGCCTCTATCCGCATATTGGACTGAAGATCGGCTCCAGGGGCAAGTACTTTCATATGAGCCACATTAGAGCCGATAAGTACATCCGATAGTTCAAGCACTGACAAATCTACAGGATTGACATTCACAGCAAGTTCAAGCGGGGCCGATACCTTTCCTACCGGTGATTCGGCCAACAATGTAAATGTAGACATACCGGTCTCTGATGTTCGCAGATTTTCCAACACATCTGTAAACACCACACCCGTCACATGACCGTCGCGACGAGTCACTTCCAGACCAAGATCTTTCATAATCAGGTAATCGGCATCGGACATTACGGCAAGATCTATCTCTGCGGGCCATCCATGTGATGTGAGTGAGGATGCCTGGGTGGTGAGCAATAATGATGATGCTACAGCTGATTCCACATTTACTGCCAACGGAGTATCTATTGTAGAGCCTTCAGATATCACTATCGGCTCACCGGCTATAAATCCCACCGGATTCAATACCGGCTCCGATGCCGATATAAAATCAGGCGTAAGCCGCGTAACAAAATCATCTGTCGATACTCGATCATCAAATGACACCACTACCTCAGGTACTTCTCCGGGATTAACATCAACAAAAGCACTATACAGATGGCCGGCCAACAATTCCGATACATCAGCGGCTACAAAACACAAATCCGTGCCATCTGACATCAAAGCTTTGATATAAACAATCATGTGTCCAAGCCGCATGAACGCCGGACGATTCTCTCCGGCAGGATAATTTATATACGCACCGCCATCTGAATGCAACACAGCGTTGATCGACTCAAAAAATTCAAGGGCGACATCAGAATACTCCACCCGAACCATCGCGTTGGCCAGACGGCAATCCACAGAAACCGCTGTGGTCGATCCATCGGCAAGTTCAGCCGTAGCTGTACCATAAAAAAACGGACAATCAAAACCTTCGTCCAACTCCGAGCCATGATACATTTCCACCTTATAATTGCCTGCCCGCAACGGCTCATCGGCACGATAATCAGACAATGTTTCCCATCTTGCCGAATAAAGGCCATCTGCACTGGTAAGACGCAATGACATATCTTCAGGCGAAGGCACTGACTCTATAAGTCCAGACTCCACTGTTCCGTCCACCGCCACAACAGTAGCGTCGACCACTGCCGAAGGTACAAGCAATGCGACTCCCACACGAGTTTCCTCCGTACCCGTGCTGCATCCCATCGTTGCCACACCTGCTCCAAGCACAGACAACACGGACATTATCAGACATATAGCAAATCTATTCACAGCATTACTTTTTCCACATCATGCTTATGCGGGCATAGTATCCCCCAATATTTAATAATTTTGTGTAAAGATACGTTATTTCAAAATAAGCACTTCGCCACACATACTTAAAATTCGTTAACACGCCCTATCCGAGCGATACTATTTGCAGCATTATTTCAAAATTGACTATCTTTGCCGGCATCAAAATTCAAAAGAACATACATTCATGAAACGACTCTCAATCTTCCTGTCTGTAATAATAATCGCAACATCCTCGGCCATGGCATTCGACCTCAAAGAAGCCTTAAAAAAGGCCGCCGGCGGCAAAGACAATTCCACAATCGACGCCATCGCCGGAGCTCTTGAAGGTGTACTAAGCACTGACAAACTCGACATCAGCTCTCTCTCCGGATCTTGGCAGTACTCAGCTCCCGCTGTAACGTTCAAGAGCGACAACCTGCTGAAAAAAGCCGGTGGCTCAGCCGCATCCGGCATGATCGAAGAAAAACTTGCGCCTATATACAGCACTGCCGGATTCGACAAAATGAATCTCACTGTAGACAAAGACGGAAATTTCAGCATGAAAGTACGCACCATAACGCTGAAAGGTACCATTCAGCAACTTGAAGAATCCGGATCTCAAGCCAACTTTGTGTTCAACTTCCAGGCAGCAAAACTGAATATCGGTAAAATGAACGCATATGTGCAGAAGAGCGCCACAGGCAAGCTCAAAATCATGTTTGACGTATCAAAACTTATCACTCTGATAGAAACGGCCGGCAAAATAGTCAAAAACAGCACGATCAACAATGTAGTCACAATGCTCAAAAGCTACGACGGACTGTGCGCCGGATTCGAGCTTCAGAAGCAGTAACCCACAGATCATGCCCAGGATTGCAGCATCAATAGTGACATACAATACCGATTCAGACGAATTGGACCGCTGTCTGCAATCTCTATCGCCAGACATATTTTCCGAGATATTCATAATCGACAACTCACGCAACCATACAACACGCTCATTTTGTGACGGAAGAAAAGGCATAAGATATATCGCATCCGACAATGTCGGCTACGGAGCCGCACACAATCAGGCCATACGCCTTTCGCTGAAGCGAGGCTATGAATACCATCTTGTACTCAATTCCGACGTATGGTTCGACAGAGACTCTATCGAACCGCTTCTTAGGTATATGGAGTCTCACCCCGATACAGCCGCACTACAACCGCGTATTGTCGATTCTGATGGCAGGCTTCAATACACTGCGCGTATGCTGCCGACTCCCGCAGATCTTATATTGCGTCGCTTTCTCCCGTCGTCAGTAATGCGCGGACGACGTATGCGCTACGAGTTGCGCCACATCGACCATAACAAAGAGTTTGACGCACCGTATCTTCAGGGAAGTTTCATGCTGATGCGGTCCGAAGCCCTACGCAATGTCGGGCTCTTCGACGAGCGCTTCTTCATGTATCCCGAAGACATAGATCTCACACGCCGGTTACACAGACACCACCGCACCATGTATGTACCACTCGTCACCATAGTCCATGCACACAGAGCAGAGTCGTATAAAAACTTCCGCATGCTCTGTGTACATATAGTCAATATGATACGCTATTTCAACAAGTGGGGATGGATATTCGACACCGAGCGCCGGCGCGTCAACCGCACACTACATCCTCACCGACGCCTAACATGACTCAGGTCACGGATGCCGGAATGGCACATCCATGACCCAAATCATATCAATCGCCCACGACAATCTACCTTATGGTATATTCAACAGGCATGCTTCGTGTCTCACCGCCGGCCGACTCGGGTATTTCTGACTCATCTTCAACGACACATACCTTCACCGACGACGTCAGAGTGGCCATCTCACAGCCCTCTTCAAGCACAGTCATTTCCATTGTCATAAAGTAGCTGCCTACCGAAAGATTTTCTGTCGGAATCTTTATGCCGAACGGAGGCGCGAAACTTGTCCCCAGCGAAACACCATTGAACCAATACGACACCGGCCCGTTGGTGGCTACATGTCCCGGACGCAATGCGACCACATTCACGCTCTCGACTTTAAATGTATCGGGTTTTACCACATACACCGCATGATCAACTACCGGGCTGGCGTACGTGACATTGATTTTCACCTGCGGCAGATTATCGTCGTCATGACAACTTGTAAACGAAACCAGCAGCGGCAAAGCGAGCAATATCGACAAAAACTTTTTCATAGTGTCAATCTCCTGTTTGTAAACGATTAAGTTATTAGGTTCATATAATTGTGCATTTATCAGTTCTTGAATATCAGTGTATCGTGATCGACATCGATGATTATCGGACGGTCCTTGTCGACTTTCTGTGCCAGTATATCCTTCGACAATCGATTGAGCACCAGTCGATGTATGGCTCTCTTGACCGGGCGGGCACCAAATTCAGGATCATACCCTTCTTCTGCCAGATAACGCAGTGCCTCAGGCGTGACTTCCAGCACCACCCCGTTGACGGCAAGCATCTTCTGAATGCTTCGGATTTGCAGGCCGACAATCTCCTCTATTTCTTTCTCGTTCAACGGAGTGAACATTATTATTTCATCTATTCGATTAATAAATTCAGGACGTATGGTCTGCTTGAGCATATCTACCACCTGCATTTTAGTCTGCTCTATGGTCTCTTCTCGATTTTCAGGGGTAAGTCTGGCAAAGTTGTCACGTATCACAGACGAACCCATATTGGATGTCATGATTATGATCGTGTTCTTGAAATTGACCAGACG
>CAJTQH010000011.1:4517-27672 GCA_910578305.1 uncultured Muribaculaceae bacterium | reverse complement strand
ATCGTCAAGCACCTGAAGCAGTATGTTGAACACATCCGGATGAGCCTTCTCTATTTCATCGAAAAGCACCACTGAATACGGTTTGCGACGCACCGCCTCAGTAAGCTGGCCACCTTCATCATATCCCACATATCCCGGAGGAGCTCCCACGAGGCGACTCACTGCATGCTTCTCCTGATATTCGCTCATATCGATACGTGTCATCATATTTTCGTCATCAAACAGATATTCGGCCAAAGCCTTTGCAAGCTCTGTCTTGCCCACACCTGTAGTTCCGAGAAATATGAACGAGCCGATCGGTCGACGCGGGTCATTAAGACCGGCTCGACTGCGGCGCACAGCATCGGCTATAGCACTGATGGCCTCTTCCTGCCCCACCACTCGGTTGTGCAGTTCGGATTCAAGATGCAGCAGTTTTTCTTTTTCACTCTGCACCATCTTATTAACCGGGATTCCGGTCCAACGCGATACAACATCGGCTATATCCTCGGCATCAACCTCTTCCTTTATCAGTGCTTTTTCACCCTGCATCATCTTGAGCTGCTCCTGGATTTCTTCATTCTCGCGCACTTTCTCCTGCACTTTTGAATAACGGATCTCGGCCACACGTGCATAGTCGCCTTCGCGCTCCGCACGTTCGGCCTCAAAGTTGAGCTGCTCAATATCGACCTTATTTTGCTGTATGCGATTGATCAGATCTTTTTCAGCACGCCACTTTGCCGTATACTCTTTTTCTTCCTCACGCATCTGGGCTATATCCTTCTCTATCTCCTTCACCTTGACATCGTCGCCTTCGCGCTTAATTGCCTCGCGTTCGATCTCCTTCTGGGCTATCATTCGCGATATCTCATCCAAAGCCTGAGGCACCGAATCTATCTCAAGACGAAGTTTCGACGCGGCTTCATCAACCAGGTCTATAGCCTTGTCCGGAAGGAATCGATCGGTTATATAGCGCTCAGACAACTGTACAGCCGCCACTACCGCCTCATCGCGAATGCGCACCTTATGATGATTTTCATAGCGTTCTTTAAGACCACGCAGAATGGCGATGGCACTCATCTCGTCGGGCTCGTTGACCATTACTTTCTGAAAACGCCGTTCAAGAGCCTTGTCTTTTTCAAAATACTTCTGATATTCGTCAAGAGTGGTGGCACCGATACTGCGCAATTCACCACGCGCCAGAGCCGGTTTGAGGATATTGGCGGCATCCATTGCGCCCTCTCCTTTTCCGGCACCGACAAGCGTATGTATCTCATCAATAAACAATATTATCTCACCATCGCTCTGAGTCACTTCATTGACTATAGCCTTCAGTCGCTCCTCAAATTCACCCTTATACTTCGCACCGGCCACAAGCGCGCCCATATCAAGCGAAAATATCTGCTTGGTACGAAGATTTTCGGGCACATCGCCACGCACAATCCTCTGAGCCAGACCTTCGGCTATGGCAGTCTTGCCTGTGCCCGGCTCACCGATCAGCATAGGATTATTTTTTGTACGCCTACTGAGGATCTGCAACACCCGTCGAATCTCGTCGTCACGGCCTATCACCGGATCAAGTTTGCCTATGCGGGCACGTTCATTAAGATTTATAGCATATTTACTGAGTGCGTTATACGCCTCTTCAGCCCCTTGATCCGTGGCTTTCCTGCCTTTGCGCAACTCCTCTATGGCGCTTTTCAATTCTTTTTCGCCCAAGCCGGAGTCTTTCATGATCGATGATGCCGGAGAGTTGACATCAAACAACGCAAGCAACATGGCTTCTATGGTCACATACTCGTCACCCTGTTTCTTTGCCACATCAAGAGCTTTCTGAAGCACATCGTTTGAATAACGGCTCAGATATGGCTCGCCACCGCCCGACACTTTGGGCAAAGAAGCAATCTCGCGATCGACCTGCGAAGTAACCTGTGAAATATTGGCTCCGACTTTGGCAAATATAAATTTCACCAGAGACTCACCCTCTGTAATCACCCCTTTCAGCAAATGTACAGGCTCGATGGCCTGATTGCCGTTAGCTTTGGTTAGTTCAAAAGCTTTCTGAATGGCTTCTTGCGACTTAATAGTGAAATTATTGAAATTCATAATATCTGATATAAATAGTTAATCTGAAGTTATACCCGATTAACAATCGGTACAGCCCTAATGTTGTGAAAAATACATATTATGACATATTTTTTCATCCAATCTGTTGTAGGGTATTGATGATTATTGTTAATTTTGTAAATGCAATAAACGTGCCAATATCGCACCACAACATAATTCTACCGACCGATCATGAAACGAATACTCTTCATACTCACTTTAATTATGTCGCTATCGGCTCAGGCTCAGCAGGAAAGTTCTCAATTCTTTCAGCTTCCGCTGGTTCCCGACTCAATAAAGTCATTTCAACGACGTGCCGACTACTACATTCAGCATTATTGGGACTTCTGCGATCTTAAGAAAGCATTCTCGGCACGTGACAAAATGTCACGTGCGTTTTACGACTATATGGAACTGATGCCGCATGCGTCGGCCGATGCAGTGTTCAGCTCGGTTGATGCATTCATGAGCAAACTGAGCAAACAGCCAAAAGACATGCTTTTCATAGGCGAACTGGCCGAAGGGATGCTATACAGCGACACTGCCGTATTTGCAAGTGACGAACTATACATCCATTTTCTCGAACCGATAGTGCGTAACAAAAAAATCGACAAGAACAGCAAACTCCGCTATCAGCACCAGCTAAACATCCTCAACACCTGCCAGCCCGGCATGACGGCTCCGGCGTTTGACTACGTAGATATCGACGGAGCAAACGGACGCTTCGAAGCCGACAGCTCTAAACTCGGCACCATATTGTTCTTCAACGATCCAGACTGCACTGACTGCAACCTGGCTCGCATAAGACTCGACGCAGACATACTGACCAACAGGCTTGTGGATGCGGGCAAGATAGACATAATCAGCATATATCCCGGCGAGCCCGGTTTTGAATGGTCGTCACAGGCCATAACCTACCCGAAGGCATGGAAAACAGTGGCGTCGCCTGATATCGACGAGCTGTACGACCTGCGTCATTCTCCGGCATTCTATCTTCTCAATCCCAACGGCTCGATACTGATGAAAACCTCCGATGTAAACGTAATACTCGACATTATGGCACGTATAGCTCCGGTTGTGCGCACGCCCCGGGCCAAGCCGGCAGAGAACTAAACACATCGTCCCGTTGTAACTATTCAAGACAAATTTCACTCTCAAAATATATGGACAACCGTTTCAATCAATTCCTGTCAAGATGCTTCCTGCGATTCACAGGCTACACATACAGCAACATGGCACGACTGTTCATGCGACTATTCGTAGGCATCATGTTCATGCAGTTTGGCATACGCCATCTTGTCAACTATTCCGAACTCAGCATCGACTTTCCGTCCATACTGGGTCTATCATCGCCAATATGCCTCACTTTAATGATAATCATAGAACTTGTATGCTCGCTTTGTATAATGGTGGGATTTCTGACCCGTCTCAACACTCTGCCGCCCATACTGTCTATGATCGCTGCTGAATATTATATCCTGCACGATCTCCTGCCCCACCACTCAATTTACGGACTCGACAGCACAGAACCCGGCTATCTTCCGGTAATGTTCATAGGTATCTATCTGTATCTTCTGCTGGCCGGACCGGGCAAAATCTCGCTCGATTATTTCATATCATTGTTCATCATAGGCCGGCAGGGCAAGGATGAAAAAGAAGAACTCGACGAAGTATAACTATCTTATCTTACCCTCTCTCCGTTGCAGCAAATGAAAATAGCCGTATTGATATCTGGAGGCGTGGACAGCGCAGTGGCCGTGCATCGGCTGCTCGAACAAGGACACGAACTGCATCTGTTTTATATCCGCATCGGACTTGACACTGACGAGGGCGACTGCTCGGCCGAAGAGGACATCGAAATGTGCCGTTTCATAGCCCGACGCTATGCGTTGCCATTTGATGTAGTGTCGCTTCATGAGGAATATTGGGAAAACGTCATGGAATATGCACTTCAGACAGTGCGCGAAGGCCTGACCCCCAACCCCGACATCATGTGCAACAAGATGATAAAATTCGGATATTTCGAACGTCGCTGGGGTCACGAATTCGACAAGACGGCCACCGGCCATTATGCCACTACACATATCATTGACGGTATGACATATCTGGGCACTGCCGTTGATCCCGTAAAAGACCAGACCGATTTTCTTGCCAGAATAGACTACAGCCAGCTTGAACACCTGATGTTTCCCATCGGCAACATGCCAAAAGCTCAGGTACGCGAGATCGCCATTGCCACAGAAATGCCTAATGCTTACCGCCGCGACAGCCAAGGAATCTGTTTTCTGGGAAAAATCAATTATAACGACTTCATACGCCGCCACCTTGGCGAACGTCCCGGCCCTATCGTAGAGATAGAGACCGGACGAAAACTCGGCGAGCACCGTGGCTATTGGTTTCACACCATCGGGCAGCGCAAGGGGCTGGGCCTTAGCGGAGGTCCGTGGTATGTGGTGAAAAAAAACGTGCACGACAATGTGATATACGTATCCAATGGATATAACACCGAAAAGCAATACGGCCATACACTGCATCTGGATGAAATGCACTGGATCACACTCAATCCGTGGAAACACGAAACCGGCAGCGTGGACATCACATTCAAAAACCGCCACTCTCCGGACTTTCTGCCGGGCAAACTCACCCATCTCGGCGGTATGGAATACGTGATTGAAAGCGAACGCAAAGTACAGGGTATAGCTCCCGGACAATTTGCTGTGATATACGACCGTGACAGCCGCCTGTGCTACGGCAGCGGCATCATTACCGGACGAGATATAAATGACCTGAAAATTTAATCAACACCTATTATAGTTACAACAGCTGAATGACAAGCAGGATAAGACTTAAAGTACTGGGCATCTCCTACTCTCAGATCCAGAGTGGAGCCTATGCGCTGATATTGGCTCAGGCAGGCGGCCCCTATCGTATACCTGTAGTGATCGGTGCCGCCGAGGCTCAGTCGATAGCGTTGCGGATGGAAAGTATCACGCCTCCGCGTCCCATGACCCACGATCTTTTTGTAAGCTTTGCCCATGCTTTCGGAGTAAAACTATCGGAAGTGTTCATATACAAGTTTGAAGACGGCATATTCTCGTCGGAACTTACATTTACCGATGGTGACCGCACTATTAAAATAGACTCACGCACATCCGACGCCATAGCGATAGCCATGCGTACCGGAGCCCCCATTTTCACCACTGCAGCCATACTCGACGAAACAGGATTTCTCATGGAGGCTCAGACCGACGACGAACTGCAATCTGACGAAGCCGACGACGAAGCTGCCGCTTATAATGCTCCTGAATATTCCGACGAAGCTACGACTACACAAGAACCACGTCTGGAAAACTATTCCATAGAGGAACTTGAACGCACACTTGCACGCCTCATCGATCAGGAGCGATACGAAGAGGCAGCCCGTGTAAAAGAAATACTGCAACATAAAAAATCCAAATAACACCTTATAATTTAATATCATCATGTCTTCGATAAAAGTCAAACTTGCGGCGATGAATTTCCTTGAATTCGCCGTATGGGGTGCTTACCTTACTTCTTTAGGCATCTATCTTGCAAGCGTAGGTCTGGGCGATAAGATCTATTGGTTCTATACTGTACAGGGGATCGTTTCGATATTCATGCCCGCCATAGTCGGCATCATTGCCGACCGCTGGATTCAGGCACAGCGCATGCTCAGTCTGTGTCATCTGATTGCAGGCGTGTTCATGGCCGCCGCCACTTACTATTGTTACAGTGCTGGTGATCAGGTGGAATTCGGACCATTGTTCTTGCTCTACACCATATCCGTAGCATTTTTCATGCCTACCATCGGTCTTGCCAACTCCGTGGCATACACCGCTCTTAACAAAGCCGGTCTCGACACGGTAAAGCACTTTCCTCCTATACGAGTGTTCGGCACCGTGGGATTCATAGCCTCTATGCTTCTGACCAATTTCCTGCCGGTCGACGGAGTTTCCATGCAGAAGACATATTTCCAGTTATTATCATCGGGCTTGTTCAGCATAATACTTGCTGCCTATGCCCTGTCAATGCCATCGTGCCCCACTTCTAAAGCAGCGTCTACATCACTGGTAGATGCGTTCGGTCTTCGAGCATTCACTTTGTTCAAAGAAAAAAAAATGGCGATTTTCTTTATATTCGCCATGTTTCTTGGAGTGTCATTACAAATTACCAACGGCTACGGCACTACATTCATCAACGCATTTGAAAGTGTGGCCGAGTATGCCGATTCATGGGGTGCACAAAATGCCACAGCACTTATCTCACTGTCACAGATGAGCGAGACTCTGTGCATACTTCTCATACCATTCTGTCTGAAACGGTTTGGCATAAAAGGTGTGATGATGATAGCCATGATAGGCTGGGTGCTCCGGTTCGGATTTTTCGGCATAGGCAATCCCGGATCCGGTGTGTGGCTTTTCGTCCTGTCGATGATAGTCTACGGTGTGGCATTTGATTTCTTCAACATATCCGGATCTCTTTATGTCGACAAACAGACAGATCCTTCGATGCGAAGCAGTGCCCAGGGGCTGTTCATGCTCATGACCAACGGCATCGGAGCAACGTTCGGCACACTCGCGGCCGGCCAGGTGGTCAACCACTACGTTTATTCGCAGACATCGCCGGAGGCCCAGATATCGGGATGGCACACCTCTTGGTACATATTCGCAGCATACGCTCTGGCGGTGGCCATATTGTTCTGGCTGATATTCCGCGACGACGAGAAACCTCGCGTCACCGTGGATAGTGCCATAACCGACGATTCCAACAGCCTCATCTGAAACTGACAACCGATACTACGATCGATGATACAGTTCTATGCCCCTGACATAGAGTCGACACTGACTCTGCCTGAAAGTGACTCGCAACATTGCGTGCGTGTGTTGCGCATGCGACAAGGCGACCACCTGGAAGTTATCGACGGCAAAGGCCACAGATTTACGTGTGTGCTTGCCGACGCTCACTCCAAGCATGCCGCTGTGGAGATTGTGGACAAAACTGACATGCCGCTTTCTTGGAGACAACACATCACCGTAGCAGTAGCACCCACCAAACACATGGACCGCATGGAATGGATGGTGGAAAAACTTACAGAAATAGGTGTCAACCGCATAGTGCCGGTGCTTTGCCGCCGCTCAGAACGAAAGGAGATAAAGATCGAACGACTGGAGAAAATAGCTGTATCGGCCATGAAACAGTCACTTAAAAGCGTTCTGCCCCAAATAATGCCCATGACCACCATAAATTCCGTCATAGCAGGCTACCCAGACGTTCAACGATTCATGGCCTACTGCGATCCGGCCATTCCGCGCCGTGAACTTGTACGCGAATACAAACCATGTGCCGACACAGTGATACTCATAGGCCCCGAAGGCGATTTTTCGCCAGAAGAGATAGACATGGCTCTAAAAGCGGAATGGACACCTGTGACTCTTGGCAACAACAGGCTGCGCACAGAGACAGCTGCAATTGTGGCCTGCGACACATTTCACATTATAGATCAATTTGCATAACATAACCAACATCATGACTCACGAAATCATAAAAAGCCTCTCTCCTTCCGACAATTTCTTTCTGCTCGCCGGTCCATGTGTGATCGAAGGCGAGAAAATGGCACTCGAGATTGCCGAAAAGATCGTAGAGACAACATCCAGACTCAATATTCCTTATATATTCAAAGGCTCATACCGCAAAGCCAACCGATCACGTATCGACTCATTCACAGGCATCGGCGACATGGAAGCCCTTAACATTCTCCGCAAGGTACGCGACACATTCGGGTGTCCGGTAGTGACCGACATACACTCACCCGAAGAGGCTGAAATGGCGGCTGAATTTGTTGACGTGCTACAGATTCCGGCATTTCTGTGCCGCCAGACCGACCTGCTCATCGCCGCGGCCCGTACCGGCAAGACTGTCAACATCAAAAAAGGTCAGTTTTTGTCACCTGAGGCCATGCAGTTTGCCGTCCAGAAAGTGCGCGATGCGGGCAACGAGCATGTGGCCGTAACCGAACGAGGTGTCAGCTTCGGCTATCAGGATCTTATTGTAGACTATCGTGGCATACCGGAAATGCAGCAGTTCGGATGTCCCGTAATACTTGATGCGACACACTCTCTTCAGCAACCCAATCAGTCAAAAGGCGTAACAGGCGGACGTCCGGATCTCATCGAGACCATAGCCCGGGCTGGAATAGCCGTAGGAGTCGACGGACTATTTATAGAAACACATCCCGAGCCGTCGAAAGCGAAAAGCGACGGAGCCAACATGCTGCCTCTGGCAGAGCTGCCTCAATTGTTGCAACGGCTTACGGTGATACGCTCGGCTATATCTGACTTCTGTCAATAGGCCGGACTCATCCCACTGATGTCTGCCCTGTACTGGTTAGACTGCTGTTTTCAGTGGAAATTGCAGGATGCTTGTCCTGCCGGCATCCCTCGTTCAGACAAGGACGTGGACGATATTATGCGCCGTATTGACACAGAGCCACGTCGGCGCAATCACTACATAAGTCTCGTAAGCAGATCACGGATCCTCAACTATATAGTATATTTAAGACACAGACTCAAGAGCTATCGCCAGCGACTCATTTGAATCGGACATCGTGTCGATTATGACCGAGCGCTATCTCGGTTCTACAAGCAACAACTGATGCACATAGGCATCGGTGTAGTGCTCTCCGACGCGCACCCATGAGCGCAAACAACCCGAGACAGAATATCCGGCAGCGGCAAACAACGCTCGTGATGGAGCATTGTCCGACGACACTACAGCCCACAGCTGATGCAGGCCGAGATCTTTATGCGCATATTCCGCAAGCAATTTCAGAGCCGCAAGGCCGTTACCTGCATTTCGATAAGGCTTACCAATCATTATCGACACGCCTGCTCGACGATTCAATACATCGATATCGTAAAGATCCACCATGCCGACAGCATCGCCATCGATATCAATTATCATACGGGCCTGCCCTGCAGCGAGTATATCGGCATCATAATTGTGCACATACTCCCAAAGCATCTGTCGCGACATGGGTGCACGTGTACGCCCGTGAGGCCACACGCTGCGGTCGTTTTCCAACAGAAACATCATGTCCACATCGCAAGGCTCCGGAGCGCGAAGCGCCATTTTATCACCGGTAATCATGAATTGAATGAATCACTGAACAAAACACGCTGCAACAGCGACCGACCGAGAGTGATCTCGTCGGTATATTCCAGATCGTTGCCCACAGCCACACCACGCGCAAGCTGAGTAACACGCACATTAGCAAACGGAGCAAGTTTGCGGAATATATAGAAATTGGTAGTATCACCCTCCATTGTCGCCCCCAATGCAAGTATCACTTCTCTGACATCTCCTGCCGCCACACGAGCCACAAGTGAGTCTATCTCCAGTGAATCCGGCCCGATACCGTCCATGGGTGATATCACGCCTCCAAGCACATGATACACTCCGTCAAACTGTCGTGTACGCTCCACACTCATCACATCGTTGACGCTCTCCACCACGCACACAGTGGTATGATCTCTACGCTCGGATGCACATATAGGGCACAATTCCGTCTCCGATATGTTATGACATTCCTTGCAATAAGTGATGTTGCGTCGCAGTGCTATAAGAGCTTCGCCAAGAGCCACGCCCTCCGATTCGTCGCGACGCAGCAGATGCAATGCAAGCCGCAGAGCCGTCTTGCGGCCGATACCAGGCAAGCGCGACAGCTCTGTGACAGCATTTTCCAGTAGTCGTGAGGCAAATTCTTCCTGCATCAGAAGTATCCTCCGATATTATTTTGAGAGTGTGGAATACTGACGTGAATAACGCAGCATCTGATCGGCGTAACCTTCATTATATTCCACCGCCACGTCTACAATCTCGTTTTTATCGGCATCGAATACCGGACGATATACCGGATTGACAAAGCCACGGTAAGGGGCAATGGTAAGGTGCGAATAACGATCGAGCACCTCACGATGAAGTTTGGGATCCACCTTCACGGCATAACCTTCCACCAGATCGCGTCCGGCTTCATAATCGCCCTCGCTCTTTATGCGCTGTATCTCTCCGAGCAACTGGCCGAAAAGCTGACGCAGACGTTCATAGTCGTTGATGCGGATATATGTCTTGCCATTTTCAGTATACAACTCGATCACCTTTTCGGGAGCACCTTTTTCAAGAGCCCATTCAGCGATGAGTTTACGATTGCGCATGTGCGCTTCTTCAACGTCTTTGCCGGGCTCTATGCGCATGAGCTGAGTCATAAGACCATTGAGAATATACTTGTAATACTGTGCTTTATATGCCTCTGGACTGTCAATCAGGCCAAGTTCGATAAGCTTCGGATCGGCCAGATAATAGAGTGCAAACAGGTCGGCACGAGCCTCCTCGAGTGTAGAACCATGGGCTTTAAGAGCATCAGGATCCACTCCAGGCAGCAGACGTCCGGAACCGTGACCGAGACATTCGTGAAGATCGGTGTGAAGATTGTCGGTAATAAAAAGATAGTCGTCCATAAGCGCACGCATGGACGAGTCGGGCACAAACTCTTCGTTGAATCCGTTGCCGTGCGAAGCCTCATCGTAGGCCTGGGTTATATTTTCAATGGTTACGGATTTTGAGCCGTGGGCCGCACGTATCCAGTTGGCATTGGGAAGATTAATGCCGATGGGGGTTGCGGGATAGGCATCACCGGCCAGAATAGCGGCAGTGATCACTTTGGCCGACACACCTTTTACCTTGTCTTTGCGAAACCTCGGATCGACAGGTGAATTGTTTTCAAACCACTGTGCGTTACCACTTATCACTTCAGTACGGTGAGAAGCGTCGAGATTCTTGAAATTTACTATCGATTCCCAGTTGCCGGTCATACCCAGCGGATCATCATAGCTTTCGATAAAACCGTTGATAAAGTCAACCTGTGAATCGGCATCGCCCACCCATAATATCGAATAATCGTCAAAAGCTTTAAGGTCGCCTGTTGTATAATATTCGATAAGTTTGTTGATCACGGCACGCTGCCTGTCGTTTTCGGCATAAGCTGAAGCCATCTTCAGGTTTTCCACGATGCGACTTATGGCATTACTGTAAAGTCCGCCTATCTTATAAGTCTGTTCAACGACCTTACCGTTGACTTTGGCCACACGAGCGTTAAGTCCATATGATATCGGAGTCTGATCAGTATTGTCTTTGATTGCCGCATAGTAGTCCTCGACCTCTTTCTGAGTCACATTCTCATAAAGATTGCTTGCCGAAGTGGCTATAAGATCGGCTCCTTCCGCCTGATTGACCTTCTTGGCCATAAAAGAGGGATCGAATATAAGACGAGCCAGTACATCAATGTCGGCAGGCACTTTGTCGGCAGGCAATGCCTTTACCTGAGCATCGAAAAACTCACGGCTGAATTCCGGCGTAAACTTATCCATCGAATAGTGGTGGTGTACACCGTTGCCAAACCACACTTGCTTGAGATATTTTTCAAAAGCCTTGAAGTCATCCGAACGTCTGTCGCCGGAATATCCTGTGTATATATTCTCCAGCAAACGACGTAATGCAAGATTGTACCTGCCGTTCTGATCCCAGAGGATGTCGCGTCCGGATATGGCAGCTTCTGTCAGATAGTACACCAGCTTTTTCTGATTGAGCGACAACTCCTCGAATCCGGGAACTTTATAGCGAAGCACCTCTATGTCTGAGAAGCGGTCAACAACATAATTAAAATCTTTGTCAGTGGTATTGTTTGCCATCATATTTGTGGTCATAAAAGTGAGCGCCGCACCCACCATGGCTTTGTTAAATTTCAGCATATATGTTTATTTCCGATTGATTTATTCAATGTAAAGAATGAGTCCCTTTAGATATTCGCCCTCCGGATGATATATATTTACCGGATGGTCGGCCGGCTGCGTGAGTTGATGCAGGATGCGAACTCTGCGGCCGGTCTGCGCAGCCGCCGAGAATACAGCCAGACGGAACTGCTCTTTGGATATAGCCTGCGAACATGAGAATGTAAACAGCACACTGCCCGAAGGCATCTTCTCCATAGCTTTGGCGTTTAGACGCTGATAACCTCTCAGAGCATTTTTTATAGCTCCACGATGTTTGGCAAAAGCCGGCGGGTCAAGGATCACCAGATCATAAGCATCCTGTGGCATGTCTGCCAGAAACTTGAACGCATCCACAGCAAACGACTTGTGTGGAGCGTCGTCACTGAAGTTAAGCTTAACGTTGGCTTCCGTAAGAGCTACAGCCTTGGCCGAACTATCGACCGAATGCACCTCGGTGGCTTGTCCGCGCAAAGCATATACTGAAAATCCGCCTGTATAGCAGAACATGTTGAGCACTCTGCGTCCGTATGAAAATGATTCGAGCAGACGACGATTGTCGCGCTGGTCCACAAAAAATCCGGTTTTCTGCCCCTTAAGCCAGTCAACATGAAACTTAAGACCGTTTTCCAGTGCCACATTTGAGTCGAAACCTCCTATGATGTACTGATTCTGCGGATCAAGACTTGCTTTATATGGAAGCGTTGTTTCCGACTTATAATACACATTTTCGATTTCCGCTCCATCAAGAGCCACAAGAGCCTCGGCTATCATCTGCCGGGCAAAGTGCATGCCTGGAGAATGTGCCTGAAGCACAGCTGTGCGACCATATACATCGACTATCAGTCCGGGCAGGAAATCGCCCTCTCCATGCACAAGACGATAGGCATCGTTGTCAGGACGTATAAGTCCGAGCGAACGGCGCAGGCGTAAGGCCTCGGACAATCTGTGTCTATAAAAACCGGCATCAATAGACTCGTCTTTATCGGAGAGAATACGTACTGCAATACTTCCTATCTGATAATGTCCGGTACCGAGCGGAGTACCGTCGGCAGCAACCACACTCACGGTATCGCCTTCTTCCACATTGTCGGCTATGGAGCGTATGGCTCCGGAAAACACCCATGGATGAAATCGCTTAAGCGATTCTTCTTTACCACGATGCAATGTTACAACTGGATATTTCATATCGATTCTTTAGTTCATTATTGCACGCACTATATCGGCTCCATTGGCATATACCAGCAGTAGCAAAAGGAACATCATGCCTGCATACTGCGCGTATTCCATCACTTTATCACTTACTTTACGACGCGTGATCACTTCCCACATCAGGAACATCACATGACCGCCATCAAGTCCGGGTATCGGAATTATGTTCATAAAAGCAAGTATCACCGATAGAAACGCGGTGGTTTCCCAGAATGTAAGCCAGTTCCATTCGGCCGGGAACATATCTCCGATCGCTCCGAATCCGCCTATGCTCTTGGCTCCTTCACGGCTGAACAGATGCTTCATCGAGCTGACATAGTCGCCAAGTATAGTAGTACCCAACTGCCATCCCTTGGGGAACGACTGTGCAAAAGTATATTTCTCTACAACGGTAGGATACACCTCCGTGATTTTCATAAGTCCGAATCCAAGCTTGCCTTCGGATGTCGGTACAGCATTAAGTTGCAGTATTTCACTGCCACGCTCCACGGTCACCGATACAGACTTACCCGCATGTTCTTTCAACTGCTCCTGCAACTCGGCATACGACGGAGTCGGCACACCCCCGACAGCTATCACACGGTCGCCTTCTTTCATCCCGGCCTTCGATGCCGCAGAACCACTCTGTAGCTGCTTCACATATACCGGCAGGCGATATTTCATGAAGCCTTCGTCATTATTGAGCTTAAGTATGAATTTTTCGGGCAGAGCCACATTAACAGTATCACGTGGCACAGTCATCAGTCCGGCTGCTGTCAGCGAATCGGCCATTGACTTTCGTAACACAGTTACATTTGATGCATTGGCCATCTGATACAGAAAGTCATTTTCAGACGCATCTATAACTCGACCATCGGCAAACAGCGGAATGTCTCCGTCGACAAATCCCGCACTCTTCGCAGCCTCGCTGAAGGCCATGCCCTCATATGCGCTGTCGAGTGGCACATATTTGTTTCCCCAGTAGAAAGCTATGCCTGCATAAATCAGTATTGCGAGTATGAAGTTGAATACCACTCCGGCCAACATCACACACAAACGCTGATAGGCCGGTTTAGCTCGGAATTCCCACGGTTGTTCAGGCTGTGCCATCTGCTCCTTGTCCATCGACTCATCGATCATTCCGGCAATCTTCACATAACCGCCAAGCGGAAGCCAACCGATACCGTACTCCGTATCACGCCATGTAGCACGTTCATTTCCGTTTTTATCATATACCGGGGCTTTCTTTGCCGGCTTCCACTTTACCAAAGAAAACCAAGGATTGAAAAACAGATAGAATTTCTCAACCTTTATGCCAAACATACGGGCTATGATGTAATGGCCGAATTCATGTATTATGACCAGAAATGCCAGTGCCACTATCAACTGAGCGGCTTTTATAAAAAATGTCTCCATAATCGTATTATCAGAATTTATGATTTTCAACCAGTTCCGATGCTTTCCGACGCGCCTCGGCATTGGTATTCACGTAGTCGTCGTAGCCTGGATCGGACATAACCGTCATCTGCATCAGCACTTCCATTATAAGAGGATATATCTCCACAAAACGCAACTTCTGCCGCAGGAATGAATCAACAGCCACCTCATTTGCGGCATTGATCACACATGCGGTAGTACCGCCGTGTGCAAGCGCACGGTGTGCCAGTGTCAGACATGGAAAACGCTCCGTATCCGGACGTTCAAATGTGAGTGATGTGTAGTCGGCAAGTGTCATCTGCGGGTCGGATGTGGCCAGACGAGTCGCGTTGCCCAGTGCATATCGGATGGGCAGGTGCATGTCGGGCAATCCGAGCTGAGCTTTAACCGCTCCGTCGGAAAACTGCACCATCGAGTGCACTATCGATTGCGGATGCACCACCGCCTCTATCTTTTCGGGCGCGATGTCAAACAACCACCTCGCTTCAATGATTTCAAATGCTTTGTTCATCATCGTAGCCGAATCAATAGTAATCTTTGAACCCATGGCCCAGTTCGGATGATGCAGAGCATGTTCCACAGTCACGTGTTCGAGTTCATTTTTCGACCATCTGCGGAACGGTCCGCCCGAAGCAGTGATAATAAGTTTATGCACCATGTCCACATCCTCTCCGACAAGACACTGATATATGGCCGAATGCTCCGAATCGACAGGCAGCACACTGCTTCCAGACGATTTCAGCATTCGTGTAACCAATTCGCCGGCCACTACAAGAGTCTCCTTATTGGCCAAAGCAATGTCTTTGCCCGCCTTTATGGCTCGTATAGTCGGAGCAAGACCGCTGTAGCCCACCGTAGCGGTAAGCACAGTGTCCACATCATCGCGCTCCATGGCATCGCAAACTGCGTTATCGCCTGCCGCTACTTCTATACCCAGCGGACCAAGCGCAGCTCTCAGACGATCGTACTGCGATATGTCGGCTATCACAGCCAGCGCCGGACGATATTTCACACATTGCTCCACAAGAAGATCGGCATTGCGCCCGGCTACGAGCACCTGAGCCTTGAACAAATGCGGATATTCAGATATTATGTCGAGTGTCTGGGTACCGATAGACCCGGTACTCCCCAGAACAGCTATTCTCTTAGGGGTATTCACTTCGTGCGAATAGTATATTATTATTGTGCAAAGATAGTGAAAATACATGATTTTGTAAAAAAATGCTACACGGCAAAGAACAAAATTTTACTGCACCATGTTATAAAAACGTAAATACACCACACAAACACAGACAAACTTCTAAAGAAGAATAAAATTCACGACTAAATATCATATCAAATACAAATTGTTTCACAAAAATTTACGAGAGAATGAAGACTAATTACTTTTTTGCATCTGCCGCATTAGGTTGTATGCTTTTCGCATCCGGCAATGCACTGGCACAGGACGCAGTGGTAGTGGAAGAAACCACAGTTGCTATCGAACAGACCGTTGAGTGCAAGACCAACTACTCATCCTCGTGGCGCGACAACTGGTTTATTCAGTTAGGAGCCGGCGTACAAGTACCATTTGTTGAAAGAGAACTCCCACAGAGCCTTGGCGATCCTGAACGCCGTGTTTCAGCAGTATACAATTTAGGCTTCGGCCACTGGTTCAGCCCATATTTAGGCTTCCGCCTCTCTGGTATGTATGGCAAAATGCGCTGGGACTTCCAGGAAAAGAATAAAGCCCGTATGGCCACTGCCAATGCCGACCTTATGTGGGACATGACATCATCAATTTGCGGCGTTAACCCAGAGCGTGTGTTCTCATTCATTCCGTTTGTAGGTATAGGCGGAACTTACACCTGGGATTTCGAAGGATTCCCCGGCAATGACTACAGAAAGCAACACGATGGCATACACAGACGCCAATGGACTCTCCCTGTATCAGTTGGTTTCCAGCTTCGTTTCCGTCTGTGCAAATATGTCGACTTCTTCGCTGAAGCTCGCGCACAATTCTATGGTGACAACTTCAACAATTATGTGGAAGGCGATCCTATCGAAGCAAATATCACAGCCATAGGCGGTCTGAGCTTCACTATAGGCGGACGTAAATTCGATTCTTACAATCCATGCGATTACCTTGGCTATATCAACCAGCTCAACGGTCAGGTCAACGATCTCCGCGGTGAACTTGCCGCCACAGAAGCAGCTCTCGCAGCCGCAAACGCTCAACTCCCTTGCCCAGAAGTAACCGAAACAGAGACCATAACCGTGGAAACTCCTATGCTCGCATCCGTTCGCTTCAAGATCAACTCTTCTGCAATCTCTGACGAAGAAATGGTCAATGTATACAATGTGGCTCAATGGATGAAAGCCAATCCGGAGGCAACTGTAACCATCCAGGGTTATGCCGACGAAGACACAGGTACAGCCGACTATAACATGAACCTCTCTCAGCGTCGCGCCGACGCAGTGAAAGATGTGATGGTCAACACCTATGGTATCAGTGCCGACCGCCTTTCCACCAAAGCTTTCGGCAGCGCAACCCAGCCTTATACCGAAAACAACTGGAACCGCATAGTAATCTTCGTACAGCCGTAACAGCCAATAATACCTGACTGTTAAAACCAAATACACAAACCCACATCCGGGCAGAAAGCAATTTCTGTCCGGATATTTTTTTTAATCCTGTCAAAATTGTCTGAAAGGCATTTTTTAACAGATGCTATCAATTAAAATGCTACCGTTGCTTGTTTATCCGATATTAATAATGTAAATTTGCTTTCGTATATAATATGGAAAATTTCAAGTATAAATAAACACATACCTTAAATTATGGAAAATAACGACGAACTGTTACAGACTGTAACCACTAAAGCCCAAGTATGGCTCGGAGATGCATACGATGCCGAGACCCGCACAGAAGTAAAGCGAATGCTCGACAACCCCGACAAGACCGAACTTATCGAATCGTTCTATAAAGATCTTGAATTCGGCACAGGCGGTCTGCGCGGCATCATGGGTGCTGGTTCTAACCGCATGAACATCTACACCGTGGGTGCAGCTACACAGGGTCTTGCCAACTATCTTAAAGAAGCATTTGCCGATCTGCCCGAAATCTCGGTAGTAGTAGGTCATGATGTGCGCAACAACAGCCGCCGCTTTGCTGAAGTGGTTGCCGATGTGTTCTCGGCCAACGGCATTAAGGTATACCTTTTCGACAACTTCCGCCCCACTCCCGAACTTTCTTACGCCATCCGTAAACTGGGCTGCCAGAGCGGTGTCAACATCACAGCCTCGCACAACCCCAAAGAATACAACGGCTACAAAGCATATTGGGCCGATGGTGCTCAGATAATTGCTCCGCACGATGTCAACATCATAAATCATGTAAATCTCATCAAGGGAGCCGAAGCCATTAAATTCCAGGGCGACAAGTCCAAGATCCAGATCATTGGCGAAGAGATCGACCAAGCTTTCCTCAAGGCAATCAAAGAACTTTCGCTTAGCCCAGAAGCTATCGAGCGTCATAAAGATCTCAAGATAGTATACACCCCTATCCACGGTACGGGAGTGAAACTTATTCCCGATTCGCTCAAGAATTTCGGATTTGAAAATATAATCCACGTACCTGAACAGGACATTCCTTCAGGAGATTTCCCCACCGTAGCCTCACCTAACCCCGAAGTTCCCTCAGCAATGGCCATGGCTATTGCCAAAGCCAAGGAAGTAGGTGCCGATCTGGTCATGGCATCAGATCCTGATGCCGACCGCATAGGCTGTGTACTGCGAGACAACAAGGGCGAATATGTGCTCATCAACGGCAACCAGATCGTGATGATACTTCTCAACTACATCATGACCCGCAATGCCGAACTCGGACTGCTTAAAGGCAACGAATATATCGTAAAGACTATCGTGACCACTGAAACCATCAAATCCATAGCAGACAAAAACAACATACGCATGTTTGACTGCTATACAGGTTTCAAATGGATCGCAGCTGTGATCCGCAATAACGAAGAAACATCACGCTATCTCGGTGGCGGCGAAGAAAGCTACGGCTTCCTTGCCGAAGATTTCTGCCGCGACAAAGATGCTGTATCAGCAATATCTCTCATGGCCGAAGCCGCAGCATGGGCCAAGGACAAAGGCATGGACTTCCTCCAGATGCTTCAGGATATCTATATCAAGTACGGATACTCTCACGAAGAAGGAATCTCTGTGGTACGTCAAGGCAAGAAGGGTGCAGAAGAGATTCAGGCTATGATGCGTGAATTCCGTGCCAATCCTCCCAAGCAGCTCGGAGGCAGCGACGTGGTGACAGTGAAGGACTATGATTCACTCAATCTTACCGACACCACTACCGGTACTGTAACCAAGATGGATATGCCTACCACATCCAACGTGCTCCAGTATTTCACCGCCGACGGAACCAAAGTTTCGGTACGTCCGTCAGGCACCGAGCCCAAGATCAAATTCTACATTGAAGTTCACGGCACAATGACCACAGCCGCTGACTACGACAAGGCCAACGCTGACGCCCTGGTCAAGATTGAAGCTGTGAAGAAAGATCTGGGCATAGCATAACAACAACAATAACAACAAAACTCCGGCAAGAGTTATTAATAACCAATGAGGCGGCCACATGGTCGCCTCATTCTTATTTTTTTGTCGTAATATATTTACAGAATATCGGTCAGATATGCGGAAGTGTTGCCGGCCGCCAATCCTATAAAATAACACACTTCACAAGCTAAAGCCACGCCAACAAGAACTATCGCAATAACCGAACTGCAGCGCTTGACAATAGGAAATTCTCTTTTCACCACTCCATCACAGGTGATATACCACAGCCAGAACCCACTCCACAGGGCCGCGACAGACGATACAGAGATTACAGAGATTACATACAGCATGTCCTGCCAATCGTAACGGACAAAGCCATACACCACACTCATAGCACATCTCAAAAGCATGACCCAGAAAAATGCCTTGCTCCAGAATATGCAGACAGCACCTTTACGTACTATGGCCACTACAGCGATCACCGCTATCAGCCATCTGACACTCAACGCGGCCACATATACAGGCTCAAATCCACTATCCATGAAATGAAGCACCACACCTGGCAATGAGAAAAACAGTGTAATGCCCAGCACTACCGAGACCCACCACATGGATCCGGAATAACTTTTCTCCACGGCATCCTCATCTGCCTCCATTTCCACGGCATCAGGCTCGTCGGTCTGCATGAGTATCTCATGACATTTCGGACATCTCTGCGTGTCGGGAGTCACTTCCGATCCGCACACCGGGCAATGACAGCCGTCGTCAAAGTGGTCTGACGTCACCTCCGGGTTGCCGGTAATGGCACCATATGCCTTAAACACATCGTTGATAATATCGGACATCCCCTACCTACTTATGCTGAAGATTACGCACAGCCATTATTATAGCAGTGACAGAAGCCCTGTCGATCACACGTTCGCGCGAACCGGGAAAACGATAAGTATGGCTTACCGTGCCGCGAGGTGTGGATACGGCTATGCACACCGTACCTACAGGCTTCTCGGCACTTCCGCCACCCGGCCCGGCAATGCCGCTCGTAGCCATGGATACATCGGCACCGGTGGCACGTCGCACGCCTTCAGCCATCTGCTCCACAACCGGAATGCTCACAGCTCCAAACTCATCAATATCATGTGACAACACACCAAGAATCCGTTGCTTGACATCATTGCTATAAGCCACCACTCCACCAAGCATTGCAGCCGAGCTTCCAGGTACAGAAGTTATGAGATGTGCTATGTTGCCTCCCGTGCAGCTCTCTGCCGTGGCTACCGTGAGATTTTGTTCCGTCAGTCGCTCCAGCAGTATTTCAGCAGGAGTACGGTAGCCGGAATACAGGAATCTGTCGCCACACAGCCCTATAAGTTCCGCAGTGTAGCGTTCGACCTCGGAACGTAGAAACGCGGCATCGGTATGACGCCCGTCTATACGCAGACGTATCAGTCCCGGCGTCGGAAGATAGGCCAGATGGATGTATGGCGGAAGAGCCGACTCCCATGGCTCAAGACGTGTGGCCAGATCGGATTCGCTGATACCCTCCACCATTACAGTCCGATGCTCTACCGCCACATCGGACGCAAACTTACGGAGCAATTGCGGGAACACTTCCGAAACAAACATCTCGGATGTTTCAAAAGGCACCCCGGGCATGGCCACGAGCACACGCTCACGCACATTGTCGTCAAACCACATGATCGGAGCCGTGCCGACACGGTTCTGGATCACACGTGCCGAAGTAGGCACCATGGCCTGCATGGCGGTGAGATCATTGAGCTGCAATCCACGCTTGCGGAATATCTCCTTCACATTGTCGAGCACAGAGTCCACCATGCGCATCTCGCCTCCGAAATAACCGCACAGAGCCTCTTTGGTGATATCGTCTTTAGTCGGGCCAAGGCCACCTGTAGTGAGTACCACACGCGAATGAGCCATGGCTTGGTCAATGGCCGATAGTATAGCCTCACGCTCGTCGGGAATAACAAACACTTCCCGCACCTGCCATCCATATGGGGCAATGTGACGGGCTATGAATCCACTGTTGGTATCTGTAACCTGCCCTATGAGCAGTTCATCACCAATCACTATGACCGATACATCCATAACGTATTATTATCATTATTGTATAATCGCTATACTATGACTCGTGCAAAAGGCACTTCATCATAGCCGCAAAACCGTTTGTCGAGATACTTGTAATATCCGGCTATCGCCACCATTGCGGCATTGTCGGTAGTAAACACTCGCTCAGGAATGAATGCCGTCAGACCATTGGTCTCGCAATAATCGGCCACAGCCTTGCGCACGCCGGAATTGGCCGATACTCCACCTCCGATGGCCACAGTGGTAACCCCGGTCTGACGCACTGCCTTGTCAAGTTTATCCATAAGAATCTCTATGATGGTACGCTGAAGCGACGCGGCAAGATCGGCACGGTTTGACTCTATAAAACCCGGATCAGACTTCACGGCATCGCGCAGAGTGTATAGAAACGATGTCTTAAGACCAGAAAAACTATAGTCAAGTCCAGGAATGTGAGGCTTGGCAAAACGAAAACGCGAAGCATCGCCCTCGGCTGCCAGTCGGTCGATATGCGGTCCACCGGGATATGGCAACCCCATCACCTTTGCGCATTTGTCGAAAGCTTCTCCTGCAGCATCGTCGATAGTGGCACCGAGAATCTCCATATCGTTGTAGTCACGCACGAGTATAAGCTGGCTGTTGCCTCCCGACACAAGCAATGTCAGAAAAGGGTATTCAGGCACCTTATCATCAGGCTCACGGCGTATGAAATGCGACAGTACATGACCATGAAGATGATTGACATCGACCATAGGCACACGTAGTCCGAGCGACATTCCCTTGGCAAACGAAGTGCCTACCAGAAGAGAGCCGAGCAATCCGGGTCCACGGGTAAACGCTATTGCATCAAGTTCATGCTTATCAATTCCAGCACGGTCTATAGCAGCCTTGACCACCGGCACTATATTCTGCTGATGCGCACGTGAAGCCAGCTCCGGCACTACTCCGCCGTACTCTTCATGCACACTCTGCGATGCAATCACATTGCTGAGAAGCAGCCCGTCGCGGATCACGGCGGCCGACGTGTCGTCGCAGGAAGACTCAATACCCAATATAGTCACACTCATATCTTTTTATCTATCTTTTATCATTATAATACACTCTCTATCATTTACGCCAGAATCCGGGGGTGAAGAGTATCAGCACCGTAAACAATTCCAGACGACCGATGAGCATGAGCAGCGACAGCACCCACTTGCCTACATCGGGAATAATATCGAAGCTACCGCCATAGCCGGTGACACCGGCACCGAATCCCGTATTGCTCACACATGAAAATGCCGAGAAAAAGGCATCGATAAGCGGAAGACCTATAGCTGTAAGCACAATACCTCCCACCATAATCACTATCACATATATGCATAGGAAGGCTATCACCTTCGACACAATATCAGGAGCCACCACCTTATCATTGATGCGGACACTTCTCACTGCATTCGGGTGGACACAACGATACAGTTCGTTGCCCGTATTCTTCACCAAAAACAACATACGGTCGAGCTTAGCTCCACCACTTGTAGATCCGGCACATGCTCCGCAGAACATGAGCACAAATATAAGAGACAGCACAAACGATCCCCATGATTCAAAATCGCATACCGACAAGCCTGTGGATGTTATGGTTGAGATAATCTGAAACAGAGGATATATGGTCACCGATTTCCAGTCGGTAACTTTACCCTGAGCCACAATACTTATTACGAATATCACAAAGAAAGCCACTACGACATATACATAGGAGCGAAATACGTCGTTGCGCCACACCGGTCTGACATCGCCATGCAGAGCCTTGTATATCAATGCGAAGCTTGTGCCCCCGAGAAACATGAATACCGTCACAACAAGAGTGAGATAAATCGAGCCGAAGTGCGCCAGACTATTGTCGTAGGTCGAAAATCCACCGGTAGATATGGTGGAAAACGCATGACACACACTATCGTAGAAATCCATTGGCCCAAGCCACA